>JACCZY010000088.1 GCA_013695685.1 Geodermatophilaceae bacterium
CTCCGAGCACGTTGGTGAGCACGAACTCGTTAGCTCCGGTGATCGAGCGGTCCACATGGGATTCCGCTGCGAAGTTGATGATCGCGTCGTGCCCAGGCAGCGCGGCGTCGAGGTCGTCGGCCGAGACTATGTCGCCCTTGACGAACCGGTAGCGGTCGAGGCCCTCGACCGACGCGAGGTTCGCGAGGTTGCCGGCGTACGTCAGCTTGTCCAGGACGGTCACCTCGGCGTTCTCGAGGCCGGGGTAGCTCTGCTGCATCACCGTCCGGACGAAGTGGGAACCGATGAAGCCGGCACCGCCGGTCACTAGCAAGCGCATACCGTCAGAGTATCGAGGCCGGCTCCGAACGGATGCCTTCGATGCCTGGTGGAGGGGCTGCGCGTCCCTGGGTATGCGGCTGGACTCACCTACTGTGGAACCGGTGAGCCACCCCCGCCCGTTGCCGCCGCGGCTCGACCCGCGTGACCGGCCGGCCGTACGGCGTACGCGGCGGATCGTCACCGTGCTGCGGGTTCTTGCCGCGACGCTGTCGGTGTCGCTGCTGGTCGGCTCCGGCTGGGTCTGGTACCTGCGGGGCACCGCCGAGCAGAACCTGACCAGGACCGACGCGCTGCCTGCCTCCGGCAACACCAACGCTCCCGGTGTCGACGGCGGGGCAACGAACATCCTGCTCGTGGGCAGCGACAGCCGGGCCGGTGCCACCGACCAGGAACTCGCCGAGAAGCTGCGCACCGGCGATCCCGGGACGATGAACACCGACACGATGCTTCTCGTGCACATCCCCTCCGACGGCAGCAGGGCGTCAGTGGTGAGCTTTCCCCGGGACTCCTACGTCGACATTCCGGGCTTCGGCGAGAACAAGCTGAATGCGGCGTACGCGCTCGGGTTCAACTCCCTGAACGCCGACACCAGCCAGGCCGAGCGGGCCGCTGCGGGGGCGCAGCTCCTCGTCCAAACGATCAGTTCGCTGTCCGGCGTCCAGGTCGACCACTACGTCCAGGTCGACCTGCTCGGCTTCTACAACCTCACCGAAGTCATCGGCGGCGTTGAGGTCAACCTGTGCGCACCGGCGCGGGACCGGGACTCCGGCATCGACCTGCCCGCGGGGGTGCAGACCATCTCCGGCGCCGACGCCCTGGCCTTCGTGCGGCAGCGCAACGGACTACCCAACGGAGATCTCGACCGGATCGTGCGCCAGCAGGCTTTCATCGGCGGTGTCGTGCGCAACCTGCTCAGTGCCGGTGTACTGCTCAACCCGCTGAAGCAGAAGGATTTGGTCGAGGCCGCCTCGCAGTCGCTCACCGTCGATGCCAACCTCGACCTGCTCGACCTCGCCCAGCAGCTGCAGAACCTGGCCGCAGGCAACGTGGAGTTCAGCACCGTGCCGATAGCGGATCCGGCCGGCCGGATCAACGGATCCAGTGTCGTGCTGCTCGAGGATTCCGACGTCATCGTCGACTACTTCGCCGGCCTGTCCGAGGAGCCGGAACCGCCGCCGGCCGCCGACACCAGCACCGTCGACCCAGCAGAGGTCACCGTCGACGTCTACAACGGCTCCGGCGTCGGCGGGCTCGGCGGGGACGCCCAGGTCGCGCTGCAAGAATTGGGGTACGCCGTCGGCTCGGTCGGAAATGCCGACCGCAGCGACTACACGACGACGGAGATCCGCTACGCGCCCGGCCTCGATGCCGCGGCGCGGGCGCTGGCCCTGGTCGTTCCGGGTGCCCGCCTGGTCGAGCTGTCCAGCCTGGACGGGCAGGTGCAGCTCGTCATCGGGTCGGAGTTCACCGGTATCGGCCCGGACACTCCCCCGCCGGCCGCCGATCCCCCCAGCGGCGAGCAGGACCAGCCGCGCACGGCAGCCGACACGGCCTGCATCAACTGATGACGTCCCCCATCGCCGAGCTTCTGCATGCCCGCCTGGCCGCTGACGCCGCCGGCCCGCTGATCACCTACTACGACGACGAGACCGGTGAGCGCACCGAGCTGTCCGCGGCGACGCTGGCGAACTGGGTGGCCAAGACCGCCAATCTGCTTCAGGAGGGGCTCGATGTCGAGGCCGGCAGCCGGGTGGTGGTCGTGCTGCCGCCCCACTGGCAGACCGCCGCCATCCTGCTCGGCGCGTGGGCCGTCGGCGCCGTCGTGACCGAAGCCACGCCCGCGAGCATCTTCCTGACCAGCGAGGAACGCTTGGGTGACCTTCTCGATCCCGAAGCCGACGAAGTCTTCGAGCACCTTGTCGGGGTGTCATTGCGGGCCCTCGGGGCGCCGATGCAGCTCCGGCCGCTCGGCGTGACCGACTACGCCGCCGAGGTCCTCGTCTACGGCGACCACTTCAGGCCGTACTCCCCGATCGACCCGGACGCCGTCGCCCTGCAGGCGGGCCGCCTGGCCATGACCGGGCGCACCGTCGTCGCCGCAGCCGAAGAGCTCGCGGGTCGGCTCGGGCTCGGGGCCGGGGACCGGTTGCTGATCGACGTCGAGGCGGCGCGTGACGGGGGACCGCTGCCGTGGCTGCTGGCGCCGCTGGCCGCCGGTGCATCGGTGGTGCTCTGCCGGCGACCGGACCCGCAGAGACTGCAGCGCCGCGCGGAGACCGAGCGCGTCACGGTCACCATAGGGGTGCACGTCGGGGGCGTCCGGACGGCCGGCGGCTAGAGTCCGTTCGGACACACCGGCGGCCAGGAGGCATACGTGGACAAGGTGGTGAGCACCGTCGCCGAGGCTGTGGCGGACATCCCGGAGGGTGCATCCCTCGCGGTTGGTGGCTTCGGCCTCTGTGGCGTGCCGATCCAGCTCATCGCGGCGCTGCACGAGCGTGGTGTCGGCTCCCTGGAGACGGTCTCGAACAACTGCGGTGTCGACGGGGACGGCCTCGGCGTACTGCTTGCCGCGAAGCAGATCCGCCGTACGACGGGCTCCTACGTCGGGGAGAACAAGGAGTTCGAACGGCAGTTCCTGCAGGGCGAACTCGAGGTCGAGCTGTGTCCACAGGGGACACTCGCCGAACGGCTGCGAGCCGGTGGATCGGGCATCCCGGCGTTCTACACACCCGGCGGTGTCGGGACACAGGTCGCCGAGGGCGGCATTCCGTTGCGCTACAACAGCGACGGCACCGTCGCGGCGTCGTCTGAACCCAAGGAGGTGCGCGAGTTCGACGGGATGCAGTACGTCCTCGAGCGCGGGATCGTCACCGACTTCGCGCTCGTCCGGGCCGCCAAGGGCGACCGGCACGGCAACCTCGTCTACGATTTCTCCGCGCGGAACTTCAACCCGCTGTGCGCCATGGCCGGCCGGATCACCATCGCCGAGGTCGAGGAGCTCGTCGAGCCGGGCGAACTCGACCCGGTGAACGTCCACACGCCCGGTGTCTTCGTGCAGCGCGTGGTGGTGGTCGGCGAGGACGGGAAGAAGGTCGAACGGCGAACCGTTCGGCCGCGGTCTGAGACGACGGAGGGCTGAGACGATGCCGCTGACCCGCACCGAACTCGCCGCCCGCGTCGCCCTGGAACTGACCGACGGGCAGTACGTGAACCTCGGGATCGGCCTGCCCACGTTGGTGCCGAACTACGTACCCGACGGCGTACATCTGGTTCTACAGAGCGAAAACGGCATCCTCGGCGTTGGACCTTACCCGTACGACGAGGACGTCGACCCGGACCTCATCAACGCCGGCAAGGAGACCGTGACCGTCCTGCCGGGGGCAAGCTTCTTCGACTCGGCGACCAGCTTCGGGATGATCCGCGGCGGCCACATCGACGTCGCGATCCTCGGCGCCATGCAGGTTTCCAGAATCGGCGACCTCGCCAACTGGATGATCCCCGGCAAGGTGGTCAAGGGCATGGGCGGTGCGATGGACCTCGTCCACGGCGCGAAGCG
Source organism: Geodermatophilaceae bacterium (assembly GCA_013695685.1). Classification (GTDB taxonomy): domain Bacteria; phylum Actinomycetota; class Actinomycetes; order Mycobacteriales; family Geodermatophilaceae; genus JACCTY01. Next base: position 3,881 of record JACCZY010000088.1, read on the forward strand.
GGTGATCGTGATGATGGAGCACGTCGCCCGCGAAGGCTCGCACAAGATTCTCGAGGAGTGCACGCTCCCGCTCACCGGACGGGCCTGCGTCCAGCAGATCATCACCGACCTCGCGGTCATCGACGTGACGCCCGACGGGCTGTTACTGCGCGAACTCGCAGCCGGCGTCAGCCTCGAGGATGTGCGCGCAGCCACCGGCGCCGAGCTGCTCGTCGACACGCCGCTGACACAGGTGCAGGTCCAGACCTGACGGGGGTCACGCGGCCGCTTTGGCCAGCCCGGCCCCGAGAACGTGCCGTCCACCGGGGGCACGAGGCATGAGCAGGTACGCCGCAAGGTAGAGAAGCGCGCACAGGATGAGCAGTGACCGGTAGCCGGTGGCGAGAGCCAGGTACTCGAGGCACCCGCCGAACATGGCACCGAGCAGATTCGTCCCGAACGCGATGGTCGGCTTCGTGGTCGACGCGAACCGCTTCGCAAAGATGACGTTGGCCGCCATGATCGGGATGAAGGCCAAGGTCACAGCCACAACGAGCCGCAGGGTAAACGGCAACGACAGGACCCACGACGTGGGAACGGCCCATGCGAGCAGCAGGCCGCCGAACAGGACGACGTACATCAAACGAAGAGGCGGCACCCGGAACCGGCGGGTGACCTCGACCGCGGCGAGGACGGCGACGAGCACGCCTCCGAAGACGAGTGCGTTCACGAGCCAGGTGGTGCCGAAGTACAGGGCGAATCCGGTGACGTTCTTCGTCTCCAACAGCAGGAAGGCAGCTCCGAGCAGGAACAGGTCGCGGTAGCCCCACATACCAGCCACCTGCTTACCGCCCACGAGACCGATGGCAATGATGCTCGCGAGCAGGATGAGAGCAATCGAGGCAACGTAGACGGTCGGGATGCCGGCAATTCCGGCGTTGTCGTTGACGTAGAGGAAGGGGTGATCGTCGGTCGAAGGGGACGGCACCGCCGACGCGCCGGGTGACCAGGTCGCCTCGCAGACCTGGTCCTCCGGCGTGAGGCCCACGACCATGACGGCGAGCGCGCTGGCCCCCGGGGAAGAAAGCAGGCACGGCGGGTGGCCGAAGGCCCGGTCCATGGTGTTGGCAAGCCGGTCGACGAGCCACGGCTCGCGGTAGAAGTTGTACATCGAGAACGCCCCGCCTGGAGCGAGATGGTCGCGGGCGGACTCCATCGCCTGCTCGGTGAAGAGGTAGCTCTCCAGCCGAAGGGCGCTCGCGCCGGACACGAGGGTCAATGAGTCGGGCAGCGCGAACAGGATCAGGTCGTACTTCGTGTCGGTTCGCTCCAAGAACGCACGTCCATCGTTGACGTACGTCGTGACCCGCGGATCCTGGTAGGCGTCGTCGGGGTTCGTCTGCTTACCGAACTCGAGCAGGCTCGGATCGATCTCGACCGCGTCCACATGGTCGACCCCGTTCGCCAGTGCGATGGACACGTCCGTCCCTGTGCCCGCCCCGATGATGAGCATGTTCTCCGGAGCGGTCGGCACCCGCCGGTAGGGCTCGCCGTAGTACGGCTCCTGCAGCAGCCGCGTCTCGGCCGTGGTCAGCCGTTGGTGCGGAATGCCGTTGACGTACAGCCACCACTGCGTCGCGTTGTTCCCATCGGGGCCTTCAAACGTGGTCACCTCGTAGTACGGCGACCAGAAGGTGTTGTCCTCGGTCAGGAACGGATAGCCGAACATCGCCACCGTCGCGATGAGCAGCCCCGTGGACACCAGGCGCCCGGTCACACCGAACAGGAGGACGAACAGGCCGGAGCAGAGGACAAACCACACCACTGGCGGGACACCCAAAAAGGCGCAGACGGTGAAGGCCACGATGCCGGCCAGCGAGCCGATCAGGTCATACCGGTACGCCGTCAGCCGCGGCAGGTGGTGGAAGCAGTCAGCTACGAGCTCACCGGGTCCCGCCAGGATCGCGGCCACCGCAAGGAAGATCAGCGGCAGCGTGACCCAGATGGGCGGCCCTCCGGTGCTGAGGCTCGTGAAGAAGATGACAGAGCTGTCCTGGCGGTCAACCGTCACGGGGTAGGCGGAGATGAAGCCGATGAGCGCAACGAGGGCGACCGGTGAGTAGTACGGCGGACTCCGGCGCGGCCGGCCCGCTCTGAGGAAGCCCAGGCCGATCCCGAGGAAAGAGCCAAGCAGGACGAAGTTGCTGAAGTAGCTCAGGTGGACGACCTGCGAGCCCAACCATCGAATCAAGGACAACTCGAGGAACAGCATCAGGAAGCTGGCCACGAGCAGGCGCAGCCGGGTGGACACGAGGCCTCCTTCGGCGACCCTCACGCTCCACCGATCGATGACGAAGAGTGCGCACGTCAGGGCACGGTGTCACACTCTCACACGTCTGTCGTCGTCGCGCTCCCCCACCGGCGCCCTGGCCGCCAGGGCCCGGCACCGACGTGGCACTCGGGGAGCGTGGCATGATCTCGGCACCGGGACCTCGCCGCCGCGACGGGTCCGTGCGTGATCCGGATGCCGGTGAGAACAGGGAGGTGCGTGGGGTGACCCGGGTAGGGGTTCCGCAGGAGTCCGCGGACGGTGAACGCCGAGTCGCCCTCGTGCCCAAGATCGTCTCCGCGCTCTGCGCCAAGGGCGTCGATGTCGTCGTCGAATCCGGCGCGGGGGTCGAGGCGCTCATCCCGGACGAGGACTACCGAGCCGCTGGCGCCGAGATAGGCGACGCTTGGAAGGCCGACGTGGTGCTCAAGGTCGCCCCGCCCACCGAGGCGGAGATCGCGCTGCTGCGCAGCGACGCTGTGCTGATCGGGTTCCTCGCCCCGCTGAGCGCGCCGGCGACTATCGAGAAGCTGCGCACCGCCGGCATCACGGCGTTCGCCATGGAATCGGTGCCGCGGATCTCCCGTGCCCAGTCCATGGACGCGCTGAGCTCCCAGGCGAACGTCGCCGGCTACAAGTCGGTGCTGTTGGCGGCGGAGAAGTCCACTCGATTCTTTCCGATGCTGACCACGGCTGCCGGGACCGTGAAGCCGGCGATGGTGCTCGTGCTGGGAGTCGGTGTCGCCGGCCTGCAGGCGCTGGCCACCGCCAAGCGACTGGGCGCCCGGACGACCGGGTACGACGTCCGCCCGGAGGTGGCCGACCAGGTGCGCTCGCTCGGAGCGCAGTGGCTCGACCTCGGCATCGACGCCACGGGCGAGGGCGGATACGCGCGGGAGCTCTCCGACGACGAGCGGGCCGAGCAGCAGAAGCGGCTCAGCGAGGCGATCACCGGCTTCGACGTCGTGATCACCACAGCGCTCGTGCCGGGCCGGCCGGCGCCCCGACTCGTCAACGCCGAGGCGGTGCAGGGCATGCGCCCGGGCAGCGTGGTCGTCGACCTGGCCGGAGAAACCGGCGGGAACTGCGAGCTGACCGAACCGGGCCAGACCGTCGTCCGGCACGGGGTGACCATCGCCTCGCCGCTGAACCTGCCGTCGACGATGCCGGAGCACGCCAGCGAGCTCTACGCCCGCAACGTCGCGGCCCTGCTCGGGTTGATGCTGGACGGCGACGGCGGGCTGGCGCCGGACTTCGACGACGAGGTGCTGGCGAAGAGCTGCGTCACCAGGATCGGCGAGAGCGAGTGAGCAGTGCAGCCAGGCGCGCAGCGAGCGGTGCGCGCAGCACACGAGCCGTGGAAGTAGTCGTGACCTGATGGACGGCACCCTGCTGACCAACCTCGCGATCCTCGTCCTGGCCGGCTTCGTCGGCTTCGCCGTCATCTCCAAGGTGCCCAAGACGCTGCACACACCGCTGATGTCGGGGACCAACGCCATCCACGGGATCGTGCTGCTCGGCGGCATCGTCGTACTCGGCCGGATCGAAGATCCCTCGGTGCTCGACCAGGTCATCCTGGTCGTCGCCATCGCATTCGGGATGATCAACGTGGTCGGTGGCTTCCTGGTCACCGACCGGATGCTCGGCATGTTCAAGTCCCGTTCCCCGCGCGAGTCGGGCGACGAGAAGTGAACACGCTGGTCCCGCTGCTGTACATCGTGGCGTTCGGGCTGTTCATCCTCGGATTGAGCGGACTCACCGGCCCGAAGACCGCCGTACGGGGAAATCTCATCGCCGCCGTCGGCATGGCGATCGCCGTCGTCGCCACCCTGCTCATCCCAGGCACCCAGAACTGGCTGCTCATCAGCCTCGGTCTGACGATCGGCACGCTGCTGGGCGTCCCGTCGGCCCGTCAGGTCAAGATGACGGCCATTCCGCAGATGGTGGCGCTGTTCAATGGCGTCGGCGGTGGAGCCGTCGCGCTCATCGCGTGGTCGGAATTCCGGACCACCGACGGGTTCGCGGGCGAGCCGACGTACGTGATCGTCGGGACGCTCTTCGCCGGGATCATCGGCTCGGTGTCGTTCTGGGGCTCGCTCATCGCCTTCGGTAAGCTGCAGGAGATCCTGCCGGGCCGGCCGATCGGGCTCGGGGCCGCGCAGAAGCTCGTGAACGCGGTGCTGCTCGTCGCAGCCGTGGGGTGTGCTGTCGTGGCCGGCCTCGGAGGGGCCAGCGAGCTGTGGATCATCGCGATGCTCGTGTTGGCGGCGACCCTCGGCCTGACCGTGGTGCTGCCGATCGGCGGTGCGGACATGCCGGTGGTCATCTCGCTGCTCAATGCGATGACCGGGCTGTCGGCGGCCGCCGCCGGGCTGGCGCTGAACAACACGGCCATGATCGTGGCCGGAATGATCGTCGGAGCATCGGGCTCGATCCTGACGAACCTGATGGCCCAGGCGATGAACCGATCCATCCCGGCGATCGTGGCAGGTGGTTTCGGCGGTGGCAGTCTGGCACCGGAGGCCGCGGACGGTGTCGACCGCACCGTCCGCTCGACCAGCGCCGCTGACGCGGCGATCCAGATGGCGTATGCGAGTCAGGTCATCGTGGTACCCGGTTACGGGATGGCAGTTGCCCAGGCTCAGCACGCGGTGGCAGATCTGGCTTCCTTGCTGGAGGAGAAGGGCGTTCAGGTGGTCTTCGCGATCCACCCCGTCGCCGGACGGATGCCCGGGCACATGAACGTACTGCTGGCCGAGGCCGACGTCTCCTACGACGTTCAGAAGGAGATGGACGACGTCAACGGCGAGTTCGCCCGCACCGACGTTACGCTGGTGATCGGTGCGAACGACGTGACGAATCCCGCCGCCCGCACCGATCCCAACTCCCCCATCCACGGCATGCCGATCCTGAACGTGGACGAGAGCCGCTCGGTGATCGTGCTCAAGCGCTCCATGAGCAGCGGCTTCGCCGGCATCGACAACCCGCTGTTCTACGCCGACCGCACCTCGATGCTCTTCGGCGACGCGAAGAAGTCGGTGCTGGCGGTCACCGAAGAGCTCAAGGAGCTCTGAGCGACCGCAGAGCTCAAGGAGCTCTGAGCGACCCCGTTCTAGTACGGGCGCGCGACGACCCTGCCGGTGGCGGCGGTCCAGACCACGTAACCGCCCTGGAAGTCGCTCTGGCGACCCCCCTGCACCGCGTACTCCCCCGTAACGGGGTAGCCGAGGTACGACCGCTCGGCGCCGAGGCGGCGCCACTCGGCCCGGATCCCGCCGACGACGTCGTGGGCACGAGTCTGGGCCGTCCAGTAGATCGACGCCCGCAGGCTGAAGTCGTTGTATCGCCCGCGGTTGTCCGACGTGCCGCGCTCGTCGGTGGTCGGATAGCCCAGTGCCCGCTCCGCGCCGAGGCGACGCCACTCGTTGCGGATCGCGCCGAGGACAGTGTGCGCACGGGTCCCGGGCGTCCAGTAGATGGAGGCGTTCTTGGCGAAGTCGTTGTAGCGACCGACGCCGTCACGCGTCCCCAGCTCATCTGTGGTCGGGACGCCCAGCGCGGCTGGTCCGCCGACGCCGAGGAACTTGTTCAGGACCGCGCCGTAGATCATGTGCGGGCCGGCGCTCGGTGACCAGTACATCCGTCCGCGCTGGTAGACCTGCCACCGCACGCTGGCGTCGCCCTGCTCGAGCCCGACCTCCGCACCGAGAACCGAGCGCAGCCCCTCCCGGTTGTAGCGGTCGATGATGGCGGTGATCAGCTCGGTAGGACCGCCGGTCGTCGGCGTGCCGTACAGCCCGACGCTGCGCGAGCAGGACGGCCAGGCATTCCACCCCTGCTCGCGCAGCGTGCGGTTGGCGACGACCATCTGCTCCTCGGGCGTGGCCAGGTCCGCTCGCGAGGCGAACTCTCCGCCGCCGAAGGCGTTCCAGGTGGAGCCGGAGAACTGCAGTCCGCCGTAGTAGCCGTTACCGGTGTTGATCGACCAGTTTCCGCCGGACTCGCACACGGCCAGCCGCTCCCAGTCGGCGGTCGTGGCGGCGTGGGCGACGGTGGGTCCGGCGATGAGCGGGATGGCGGTCGCGGCGAGGAGAACGGTCGCCGCGCGGGCCGCGTGTCGGCGCAGCGTTCCGGTTGTGCATGTGGTGGGCTGTGCTTGGTGCCGACCGCGTCGAGGCAGGTCGGACGTGACGGGAGCAGCGGGCAGGGCAGCAGGCATCAAGGTGGCCTCTCGACGCCTGCGAGCTTCAGCTGTCGGATTCGGGTCGAGGGCGCTGACCCGGCCGCTGCATGCGGCTTCACCCCAAGACGCCGTACGGCGTCACGTGCGTTGGGTTGCCCGCGACCGCCCGCTTCTGATCATGGTCTCGTCCTGCAGGGGCGGTCTTCGGCGTACCGGGGGCGAGGCCTGGCGCTTGGGCAGGCAGGTGCAGCGTAAGCCCTGTGTCGGATGTGGCGGAAGTCCTGGGCGTTGGTTACCGCAGCAGCTGGCGCGCCATGACCATCCGCTGCACCTGGTTGGTGCCCTCGTAGATCTGGGTGATCTTGGCGTCACGCATCATCCGCTCCACCGGGAAATCCCGCGTGTACCCCGCGCCACCGAGAAGCTGGACCGCGTCTGTGGTGACCTCCATGGCGACATCGGAGGCGTAGCACTTGGCGGCCGCGGAGACGAAGCCGAGGTTCGGCTCGCCACGCTCGGCCCGCGCCGCGGCGACGTACGTGAGGTGCCGGGCGGCCTCGACCTTCATGGCCATATCGGCGAGCATGAACTGGACGCCCTGGAAGTTCGCGACCGACTGACCGAACTGCTTGCGGTCCTTGACGTAGCTGATGGCCTGGTCCAGTGCGCCCTGCGCGATGCCGACGGCCTGCGCTGCGACGGTCGGGCGGGTGTGGTCCAGCGTCCGCAACGCCGTCTTGAAACCAGTGCCCGGCTCGCCGATGATCCGGTCCGCCGGAATCGCGCAATTCGTGAAGTGGATCTCGCAGGTGGGCGATCCCCTGATCCCCATCTTGCGTTCTTTGGCGCCCACCTCGAAGCCGGAGTCATCCTTGTGCACCACAAAGGCGGAGATGCCGTTCGCGCCCTTGCCGGGCTCGCTGACTGCCATGACCGTGTAGTAGCTGGAGACGCCGGCGTTCGTGATCCAGGCCTTGGTCCCGTTCAGCACCCAGTGATCGCCATCGAGCCGCGCGCGGGTTGTCATCGCCGCCGCGTCCGAGCCTGCTTCGCGCTCGGACAGCGCGTAGGAGAACATCGCCTCACCGGTCGCCACCGGTGACAGCACCTCCTTCTTGAGTTGCTCGGTGGCGGCCAGCAGCACCGGTGTCGTGCCGAGCTTGTTCACGGCCGGCAGTAACGATGAAGTCGCACAGACCCGGGCAACCTCCTCGATGACGATGCACGTGGCCACGGCGTCAGCGCCCGCGCCGCCGTACTGCTCGGGGATGTGCGGCGCGTGGTAGCCGGCCCTGGTCAGTGCGGCCACTGCCTCGTGCGGGTAGCGGCTGTCCTCATCGACAGCGGCGGCGTACGGCGCGATCGCCTTCTCGGAGAGCTCCCGCACCGCCGCACGGACATGGTCGTGGTCGTCGGTCAGGCGGTAGGTGTCGAAGTCTCGGGTCACAGAGACGAGTCTAAGGAGTTCCTCTTCGCACGTGCGCCGGCTTCCAGCTCGCTCTGAAAGCGCACCATCCGGGCGCGTAGCTCAGGGTCGGTCGCACCGAGGATCCGGACGGCGAGCAGCCCCGCGTTGCGGGCTCCACCCACCGCCACGGTGGCGACCGGGACGCCGGCGGGCATCTGCACGATCGACAGCAGCGAGTCCAGGCCGGACAGGTGCGCGAGGGGCACGGGGATGCCGATGACCGGCAGCGGAGTCAGCGCGGCGACCATTCCCGGCAGGTGGGCCGCCCCGCCGGCTCCGGCGATGATGACGGCGAGTCCGCGCTCGGCCGCGGTGGTGGCGTACTCGACCATGTCGCGGGGCGTGCGGTGCGCGGAGACGACGCGGACCTCGTGGCCGATGTCGAACTCGGCGAGCGCCTGTGCGGCCGCCGACATCGTCGGCCAGTCCGAGTCACTGCCCATGATGACCCCGACCACGGTCTCGCCGTACCGAGCCCGTCGGTCGCTCACGGCGACGACCCCGTCCCGGCCAGGTAGGCCGCCGCCGCGGCTGCCCCGGCACGGACCTCGGCGACATCCTCGCCGAGCACCGTCACGTGGCCGATCTTCCGGCCGGGACGAACCCGCTTGCCGTACAGGTGCACCTTCGCCGCCGGCCAGCGTGCCATCAGGTGGTGCAGCCGCTCGTCGATGCCGGGGCCGTCCACGGGACCGCCGAGCACGTTCGCCATCGCCACCGCAGGGGCGGTCATCCTGGTGTCCCCCAGTGGGTAGTCGAGCACCGCCCGGAGGTGTTGCTCGAACTGACTCGTCCGGCTGCCCTCGATCGTCCAGTGCGCGGAGTTGTGCGGTCGCATGGCGAGTTCGTTCACGAGCAGCCCATCCTCGGTGCGGAACAGCTCGACGGCCAGCACTCCGACGACGTCGAGCCCGGTCGCCAACCGGATCGCCATCTGCTGCGCTGTCGTCGCGGTGCCCTCGTCGAGACCCGGCGCGGGGGCCAGCACCTCGACGCAGATCCCGTCGCGTTGGACGGTCTCGACGACCGGCCAGACTGCCACCTGACCGTACGGCGACCGCGCCACGACCGCCGCCAGCTCGCTGATCATGGCGACGTGCCGTTCGGCGAGCAGTGCAATCCCTTGACTCACAACGGGTTCGACGGCAACGACGTCGGGCAGGACCCACACGCCGCGGCCGTCGTAGCCGCCGGTGACCCCCTTGAGCACGACCGGCCAGCCGTGCTTACCCGCGAACGAATCGACATCGTCCACAGTGGATACCGGAGCCCACTCGGGGACCCCGATGCCGAGCTTCTCGACCCGCCCCCGCATCAGCTGCTTGTCCTGGGCGAAAATCAGAGCGTCGGCGCACGGCAGCGCCGAATGACCTTCGGCGGCCAGCCTGCGGATGTGCTCCTGCGGAACGTGTTCATGGTCCCAGGTGACGACGTCGCAGCCGGCGGCGAAGCGCCGTAGGTCGTCGTAGGACGTGTGGTCACCGAGCACGACATCGGCGCCGACGAGGGCTGCCGATTCCTCCGGACCGACGGCCAGGATGCGCAGGGACTGGCCGAGGCCGATCGCTGCCTGGTGCGTCATCCGAGCCAGCTGACCGGCGCCGACCATGCCGACCGTGGGCAGCCCGGTGCGTGGATCCACAGCGCGAGGCTAGCGAAGCGGACGCCAGGCAAGAACCATCAGGCCGGCCAGTACGAGGACTGCTCCGAGTGCCCGTGTTGCGGTGACCGGCTCGGCGAGCACGACTATCCCCAGCGTGCCGGCCACCACCGGCTCGGCGAGGGTGAGGGTAGCCACCGTCGGCGCCGGCAACCGCTTCAGCCCGCGGGCGAAGAGCAGGTACGCGACTGCCGTCGGGACGACGGCCAGATACAGCACGACGAGCAAAACTGAAGGCTCGGCCCGCACCGCGGCCGGCCCGAGCGCCACCAGAACGGGGGCCAGCACCAACCCACCCAGCCCGAACGCGGCTGCCATGACACCGGCCGGCCGGTGGCCGTCGTCCAGCAACCGCTTGGCCGCCACTGTGTAGAGCGCGTAGGAGGCGCCCGCGAGCAACCCGAGTGCCAGCCCGACCGGGTCGGCGGACGCCTCGCCGCCGCCCGAGCCGGCCAGCAGCGCTCCCCCCGCGACCGCCAGCGCGGTGGCGACCGCCCACACACGGCCCGGCCGGCCCTGCCCGGCCAGCCAACCGAGCAGACCGGTGAAGGCCGGCGCACTGCCGATGGTAACGATGGTTCCGACCGCTACGCCGGCCCGGTCCACCGCAGCGAAGAACCCGACCTGGTAGCCGGCGACGCCGACGGCGGCGAGGAGCACGACCCCGCGCCGCCACCGGATCCCGTCCCGCAGCTGCCCGGTGGCGGTCCCGACCAGCGCGAGGAGCAACCCGCCGACGACGATCCGACCGGCCCCGATCACCAACGGCGACACGCTGTCGGGTCCGAGCGCCTGCGCCGTACCGGTGGTACCGAACAGGATCGCCGCCAGCACGACAAGACCCGCCGCACGGAACTCCGCCCGCGAGCGCCCCGGCGGCTGCACGCGGATACGGTACGGCGTCGAGCGCGCCGCCTCCGTCATCGGAGCCCGTAGACTCGCTAGCGTGTCGGCGCTGCGGCGGTTACGGGCGGAGCTGCGCGTCACCTGGCGAGTCCTGCTGCGGGAGATCTCGCGGTTCGGTGCGGTCGGTTTCTTCAACCTCGGCCTGGACGTTGCGGTATTCAACCTCTGCTCGCAGGTACTCGGCCTGGGACTGCTGACGAGCAAGGTGATCGCCACCGTCATCTCGGCCACGTCGGCGTACTTCATGCATCGGCACTGGTCGTTCTCCCACCGCGCGCGCACCGGCTTCAGGCGCGAGTACGTGCTGTTCTTCTTCTTCAACGCGATCGCGTTGGCAGTCGGCCTGGTGGTGATCGCCGCCGCGCGCTACGGGCTGGACCAGACCGGCGTGCTCGCGTTGAACCTGGCGAATCTTTTCGGAATCGGCCTGGGCACGCTGATCCGGTTCTGGTCCTACAAGCGCTGGGTGTTCCCGGCCATCACACCTGACGAGTTGCAGCCGGTCCGCATGTGACGCTCTACTTCGAGGATCTGACTCCCGGCCGCACGTTCGAACTGGGCTCCGTCGGCATCGACGAGGCGGAGATGGTCGAGTTCGCCCGCCGCTTCGACCCGCAGTGGTACCACGTCGACCGGGAGCGAGCAGAGGCATCGCGGTGGGGCGGTCTGATCGCCAGCGGCTGGTTCACTGCGAGCCTGTGCATGCGCATCTACGTCGACAGCGTGCTGTCCCGGGCGGCCGCGGACACCTCACCGGGGATGGGGGAGCTGCGATGGCTGGCCGCGGTCCACGCCGGCGACACATTGCGCGGGGTGCTGACTGTGGTCGAGGCGCTCGACTCCTCCCGCGGCCCGGAGTTGGGGACGGCAGTGCTGCGCTGGGAGATGATCCGAGACCATCCGACTCCGGATCAGGTGGTGCTGCGGATGCAGGGCCGCGGCTGGTTCCACCGCCGCCCGCGGTGACCTGCCCCCCTTCGAGTGGCGACCGGTCACTGATGAAACCCAGGCAGCAGGGTCGCTGTCAGGGTGTTTTGCAGCCACTGCGCGTACCGCCCCCGCGACCAACCCCACGTGTCCCGCAGCATGAGGTGGACCTCAGACGAGGTGAGCGTCCAAACCACGGCTGCCGCGTCCTCTTGGGACAATCCGTCGCGTAAGGGACCACGTGCCGCGATCCAGGCTACGACGGTGCGCATCGACTCCCGGCGTTGTCGCAGCTGAAGGTCGGCGCGCAAGTCCGCGGCCGCAGCGTCGACGGCCGCGGCACTGCGCAGGATGTCGTCCATGGGGCGGACGCGTTCCAGCTGGTCGGTAATAC
>JACCZY010000140.1 GCA_013695685.1 Geodermatophilaceae bacterium
CCGCCATGACGTGACGCGATCAACTTCTCCACGAACCAACAACTCCGGGTCGAGCCTACGCTAGAATGCCAGTCGGTGTCCAGCGGAGTCGAGCGCGGGTCGGACTGCTTGTCGAGGGTGGGGAGGACCGCGTGATGCGTCGTCTCATCGGATCATTCGTCGTGCTAATTGCGCTCGTCCTTGGTGGGCCTCCGGCCGCTGCGGCCCAGGAGGGGACCCCGGTGGCTTCTGCGGGCGAGGCCTCGATGGCCGCTGCGGAGCGGACCGACACTCGCTACTTCCTGCCCTATGACCGTGACGGGCTGAAGGCGGGGTTGACGGTGGTGGCCGACGAGCGGGGGATCTGCGGCTTCGCCTCAGTGGCGTCCCCAGCGCGGCCGGATGCCTGGGATTGTGTCGGCGTCACTGCCAACTCCATCTACGACCCATGCTTCGAGAATCCGTATGCGGCGGGCGAGATGGCGTGCGTGGCGTCGCCGTTTGCCGGCGAGGTGGTTCGGTTCTCCCTGACGGCGCCGTTGGAGCGGGAAAAGGAGGGGGCCGTCGGGGCCGGCGAGGTCAGCTCGGGACCGGCCGACCCATGGGCCATGCCGTGGGCTCTGGAACTGGCCAATGGCGAGCGCTGCCAGCGGCTGCCGGCGATTGATGTGGTGCAGGCGGGCCAGCCCGTTCACTACGGCTGCGAAGGCGGGGGGGAGATCGTCGGTGAGGCGGACCGGAGCGAGCCACGCTGGACGGTGGCGTACCTGGAGGCCGGGGCGGTGGGGACGACCCTGGTCGACGTGGTCGTCGCCTGGTCGTAGTCGTGACGACGTGGTGGCGGCCCGAGTGGGGGACGCGCGGCGAGAGGAGAACGGACGTGGACGATCGGCGATTCGACCGCCTGGCTCGCGAATTGGCGGGGCTGCGTTCCCGGCGGCTGCTGCTGCGGGGGCTGGCCGGGGGCGCAACGGCGGCGCTGCTGGCGGCGGCGCGCGGCGGCAAGGCGGTGGCTCACCATGGAGTGGCCGGGCCGGGGGATCCTTGCTCTTCGAACAGCCAGTGCGTCGGGGCGGACGCTCCGCTTGTGTGCGCCGACAACGGATTCGCCAACGACGGTCCGTACAACTGCTGCACCTACGTGGGCAGCAACTGCGGATTCGACGAAGCCTGCTGCGGGTCGGCGACCTGCGTCCAGGGCACCTGCACCAACATGGCCTGCTCCGGTGAGGGCTGTGCCTGTCAGCCGAACAGCCCGAATTGCGACCAAGGCTTGATCTGCTGCGGCCAAGCCGACGGCTCCGGCATCTGTCTGTCACTGTACCAGTGCACCGGGACGGGAGCGCCCGGTGATGTGTGTCCGGCTTATTGTCTACCCGGACCAACTCAGTGCCCGAGCTGCGTATCGGGATACTGTGCGGTCTCAGGGGTCTGCGGCTAGAGGTCCGCGTACCGTCGCACGTCGGGCAGCGCTGGCAGAGCTTTTCCAGGCGCGGCGGTAGTGGCGCGACCAATCGAGCTCGGTGGCGGTGAGCTACTGGTCCGTCTCGTCGGCAACCAGTATCCGCACCACCAGGTCGGCCGCCGCTCAAGCACGGCGAACTTCTGCAAGGAGGATCGTCGGGAGTGCACTATGGTCAGCGATCAGCGAAGCGTGCTCGCTCGGATCAAAGCCGAGATCCGGGAAGTGGAGGTCGGTGAGGCGGAGCGGTTGCGCGCGTCCGGGGCGGTTCTCCTCGACGTGCGGGAAGCAGACGAGGTGGAGCAGGGTAGCGTGCCGGGAGCGATGCACATCCCGCGTGGCTTCCTTGAGTTCCGGATCGAGGACACCGTCAGCGACCGGAACCAGCCGATCGTCGTCTACTGCGCGGGCGGGGCGCGCTCGGCCTTCGCCGCGAAGTCGCTGGCCGATCTCGGCTACCGGGATGTCGTGTCGCTCGCCGGCGGCTTCACCGGCTGGAAGTCGGCTGGGAAACCGTGGGCAGTGCCGCAGACCCTGACCGCTGGGCAGCGGCGGCGCTACAGCCGC
>JACCZY010000156.1 GCA_013695685.1 Geodermatophilaceae bacterium
CGCCGGCACGACGAGTTCGGCCATCTCGTGGTCGTCGTAGCCGAGCACGGACAGGTCCGACGGGACGGACATGCCCAGCCGGATCGCAGCGAGGTAGCAGCCGTAGGCCATCGAGTCGCTCAGGCAGAAGATCGCGGTGGGCCGGTCGTCCAGGGCCAGGACCCCGGTCGCCGCCATCGCCGCGCCGGCCACCGAGGCCGGCGAGCCGATCAGGACGAGGTCCAGCCCGAGCTCCTCGCCGTGCTCCTGGGCGAAGACCCCCGCGGGGCGGTCCGGCGTGCTCGGCAGCGACGGCGTCAGCACGGCCACCCGGCGGTGGCCGAGCTTGGCCAGGTGATCCAGGGCCGTGGCCACGCCGTGCCGGTTGTCGAACAGAACGCAGCCGGCCAACGGCGCCGTGAGCAGGGCGTCCCCGATAGTCACCACCGGCACGGCGGCGCTGAGATCTGCCCAGTGGTCAGCGGCCGGATTCAGAGGCGAGACCAGTACGCCGTCCACCTGCTGGTCGCGCAGCTGCCCGGCCAACTGCCGTTCCCGCGCCGGGTCGCCATTGGCGTCGGCGATGATCGCGTAACGGTCCTGGGCCAGCAGGCCACGCGAGAGCGCAACCGCGAGGCTCTGCTGCCACAAGTCGGCCAGCGACCCGGAGAGCACTCCCACCATGCCGGTCCGCCCGCTGGCCAGGGCACGGGCGATCGGGTTCACCTCGTAGCCGAGTTCCTTCGCCGCCGCTCGTACCCGTTCCTGGGTCTCCGGCGGGACCTGCAGGCCGCGCAGCGCGTAGGACACCGTGGCTGGCGAGAGGCCGGTAGCAGCTGCGACGTCCTTCAGAGTCGTGCGGCGGGAGCGCTGCATCTCGTTGATGCTACGGTGCCGACGGCGCCGGCACCGGTCCGAACCGGGGGTGTACGTGCGTAGCGACTGCCACCAGCACCTGTGGCCCGAGCCGCTCCTGGACGCCCTCAGAGCCCGCCGCAGACCGCCCCGCCTGGACGGCTGGACGCTGCATCTGGACGGCGAGGCTCCCTACGTCGTGCGCCCGTCCGACGTGGACCCGGTGGCTCGCGCCGAGCGGGAGCGGTCCGAGGGCACCGGCCGGGTACTGCTGTCCTTCTCCAGCCCGCTCGGTGTCGAGCACCTTCCCGACGCCGAGGGCGCGCCGCTGCTCGAGGCATGGCACTCCGGTGCGGGCGAGCTCGGCGAGCCCTTCGGAGTGTGGGCGGCGGCCGGGGTGGCCGAACCGGACCCGATGGCCCTGGCGCGGGTCCTGGATCAGCCGGGCGTGATCGGGCTGCAACTGCCCGCCACCGCCCTGGCCGAACCCGCCGCGCTGGACCGCCTCGGCGGGTTGCTCGGGACCCTGGAACGGGCGAACCTGCCGCTTCTCGTGCACCCGGGTCCGGCGGCTCCGCCGGAGGCCGGAGCACGGCTGACCCCGGCGTGGTGGCCGGCAGTAGTGCCCTACGTCGCTCAGCTGCACGCCGCCTGGTACGCCTGGCACGCAGCCGGGCGCTCCAACTTTCCGCGGCTCCGGGTGGCGTTCGTGGCCCTCGCCGGACTAGCGCCGCTGCACCACGAGCGGCTGGCCGCACGCGGCGGTGTGGTCGGCCGGATCGATCCGGCCGTGTACTACGAGACCTCCTCCTACGGGACCCGCGCGATCGACGCGACCGTCCGGGTGACCGGGGTCGACGCGCTGGTGCACGGGTCCGACCGGCCCTACGCCGAACCCACCGACCCCGGACTCGGCGAGGCGCTTAGTCACGCCCTGTACGTGGCCAACCCCCAGCGCCTGCTCACCGGCAGCTCGGCGCCGGCTGGGTTGCAGACTCCAGACGCGCTGCTGCTCCCAGCTCTTCAGGGGGCGCCGGCGTAACGCTTGATATGCAGGGGGCACCCTGCTCGGCAGCAGCGCTCAACCTACGGGGGCAGGATGCTCCCTGCATCATCCGAAGGCCGGAAAGGCCGCACCGGGGTACGCGGCGTAGGCGTCGAGCAGCCGCCCGGCGGCCTCGAGGTCATCCGACAGGGGGCGATCGGCCTGCTCGGCGTCCAGACCCGCCCGCCCGAGGTCGTACGCGGTGCGAAGCGGACCCCCGGCATCCGGGTCGTCCTGCATTCCCAGGGCACGGACGGCGGCGACCAACTCCGCTGCGAGCACCACGCGCAACGCCGGGACCGCGGTGGTAGCCAACCTGGCCGCGTGCGAGGAGAAGCTGGCGTGGTCCTCCAGGCCGCGGGACACGACGGCGCCGCCCAGGGCCGCCGGCAGGCTCGCGTGCCGCAGCGAGGCCACCCCGTCGTGGGCGACGTACTCCAGGATCATCACCCCGGAGCTGCCCGGCGGGCCGTCGGCCAGGAAGGCCGGCAGGTGGGTGAAGTCGGGATCGACGAGGTCCCCGAGCCGTGCCGCCGACAGTTCGGCGATTGGGTAGAGCGCGGAGCGGGCGCCGTCCAGCGCGTGGGCGAGGTAGGTGGTGTGGAAGTTGGCGTTGTGCCAGGCCTGCGCCGTCCCGACGTCGAAGAGTGGGTTCTCGGCCCGGGCGTTGATCTCCACCGCCAGCACCGACTCCAGATGGGCGAGGGCATCCACGGCCGTTCCGTGCACCTGCGGCACCGCGCGAAGGGAGAAAGGGTCCTGAAGCCGCCGGCCGGTGCCCGAGGTGACTTGGGATCCCAGCAAGGCACGCAACCGGTGCGCCACCAGCACCTGGCCGGGGTGGGCGCGGGCGCTCTGCACCGGTGCGCCGTACGCCTCGGCCGCTCCGCCAAGTGCCAGGAAGGACAGACCGGCGACCACCTCGGACGCCGCCAGCAGCACGTTCAGGTCGTGGTAGGCAAGGACCGCCTCGCCGATGGTCGCTGCGTTGCTGCTGATCAGGGCGAGCGCGTCCGTGCCTGTGAGCTGCACCGGTGGCGTACTGCCGCTGCGCCACGGGAGTTCGCCGCACAGGGTGAGGCCCAGCTCGGCGAGGGCGCAAAGGTCACCGGTACCGATCGACCCCAGCCGGTGGATGCCTGGAACGGCACCGGCGAGCAGGGCCGCCTCGAGCCCGTCCAGCAGTTCCGGAGCCACGCCGGAGCCACCGGCGGCCATCTGGTTGAGCCGGACCACCATCGCCGCCCGCACCCGGTCGGGAGGCTCGAGCGGACCCGCGCCGCTGGCGTGGCTGCGCAACAGCCGCAGCGCGTGGCCCTGCCTGTCGGCACCGACGACCTCGACCCGGTTGGCACCGACGCCGGTGGTCTGGCCGTAGACCGGTCGCTGAGCCACGATCCGCTCCGCCAGCACGTGTGCTTGCGCAGCCCGATGCCGACCGTCCTTGCTTAGCTCCACCGGATGCGAGTGCCGGGCCACGGCGACCACGTCGGCGCAGCTGAGATCCATTCCGGACACCACGACGCCGTGGGGTTGGTCGGGGCCACTCATTCGGTCGTGCTGTTCCATCGGTGTCCCGGGGTTGACAGGCATTCACGCGCTGCTCATTATGAATCACCCCATACAGCCAGAGTAGCCTCCGACGGAGCCGGGAAGCGATGGGTGGCACCGCCCGTGATCACGTTCGAGGCAGTGAGCAAGGTCTTCCCTGACGGCACCACGGCGGTGGACAACCTCGACCTGGTGCTCCCCACAGGCAAGATCACCTGCTTCGTCGGGCCGTCGGGGTGCGGCAAGACGACGTCACTGCGGATGATCAACCGGATGATCGAGCCCACCTCCGGACGGATCCTGGTCGACG
>JACCZY010000198.1 GCA_013695685.1 Geodermatophilaceae bacterium
CGGCGTTGACGAGCGTGCTCTCAGCGGCCAGGCCGGAGGCGAAAGCCAGGCCGTGGGTGCCGCTCTCGAGCGCGGCCAGACATTGCTCGAGCGCCGTCCGGGTGGGGTTCGCCGAGCGACTGTACTCATAGCCGCCGCGCAGCCCCCCGACGCCGTCCTGCTTGTACGTCGAGGTCTGATAGATCGGTACGACGACGGCTCCGGTTGCGGCATCCGGCTCCTGGCCGGCGTGGATGGCGCGGGTCTGGAAGCCGTGCAGGTCGCTCATCCGTGCGAGGTTAGCCTTTCCGCCCCGGAGTTCCCACGCTGTGGCGGGCCGGCCACGCGCCGCCACCCGGCGACCTACGCCCCGCGGTTTCCCACACCTGCGGTGGATGAGCGGCTCGGCATCGGTGAGCGGTGCAAAAACGTGCTTGCGCCCTCGGCCAGAGTACTTCTACTCTGACGAGACGGAACCGTTCCGTTTCGTACTCGGGAGGCATTTGATGGGTCCCGCCGCGGCGCCGAGCGCCCACGGCAGGAGCTTGGATGAGGCTCGCACCCCGGAGATCCTGCAGGCTGCGCTCGCCGTGCTCGCCGAGGTGGGTTATGACCGGCTGACCATGGAGGCGGTGGCCGCCCGGGCCCACGCCGGCAAGGCCACGCTCTACCGCCGCTGGTCATCAAAGGCCGAACTGGTGGTCGAGGCAGTCACAGTCATGAAGACCGAGTGCATGCCGCCGCTGTCGGACGCCGGCTCGTTGCGCGAGGACCTGCACACGATCGCGGCTCTGATCACCTCGCGAATCTCACGAGACGAACTCTGCGTCATGCGCGGCCTCGCCTCTGCCCTCGCCCATGACCGGGATCTGGCCACCGTGTTCGAGCGCGAGTTCGTCGGCCAGCGGCGGGCGGACATGGCCGAGCTGCTCAGGCGCGCACAGCGGCGCGGCGAGATCCCACCCGGCAAGGACATCGAGATCCTCGCCCACATCCTTCCCTCGATGGTCTTCGTTCGTTCCCTGGTCACCTCTCAGCAGGTCGACCTCGAGTTCTTGCAGCGCCTCATCGACGAGGTGCTGATCCCCGCAGCCACGGCCCCTGTAGTCAACCCCGTGGCCAATCCGAAGGAGAGTCATGTCAGCAGGAGCTGAGGCAGCCGAGACACAGGCTGCCTCTCCAGCACCGAAGCGCCTCGGGGTGGCGCTGCTGGTGATCAGTACCGCTCAACTCATGGTGGTGCTCGATGCCACCATCGTGAACATCGCCCTGCCGAGCATTCGGGACGACCTCGAGTTGTCCGATGCCAGCCTGCAGTGGGTCATCACGGCGTACACGCTCGCCTTCGGCGGGCTGCTGCTCCTGGGCGGCCGAGCCGGGGACATCCTCGGGCGGCGTCGCGTCTTCATCGCCGGCATCTGGCTGTTCTCTGTCGGCTCGCTGCTCGGTGGGCTCGCCTGGAATGCCCCCACGCTGCTCGCCGGACGCGTCGTGCAAGGCATCGGTGCCGCCATCGCAGCGCCGACCGCCCTCGCGCTGATCACCACCGAGTTCCCGGAAGGCAAGGCTCGCAACCAGGCGATGGGCGTGTACGCCGCCATGTCGGGGGCCGGTGCCGCCGTCGGACTCATCCTCGGCGGCGTCCTGACCGACCTGCTCAACTGGCGGTGGGTGCTCTTCGTCAACGTGCCGATCGGCATTTTCGTGGCGCTAATCGCCCCGCGGGTCCTGCACGAGACCGAGGGCTACCGCGGCAAGTTCGACCTTCCCGGCGCCCTGACCGCCACGATCGGCCTCTCGACATTGGTCTACGGCCTGACCCACGCCGCGACCGACGGCTGGTCGGATCCCATCACCGTCGGGGCACTGACCATCGCGGTCCTTCTGCTCGCCGTGTTCCTCGCCATCGAGATCCGCAGCCCGCACGCGCTGATGCCGCTGCACGTCTTCTCCGACCCCAACCGGGCCGGAGCCTTCAGCGTGATGTTGATCATCGGCGCCGCGATGTTCGCGATGTTCTTCTTCCTCACCCTCTTCGTGCAGGGTGTCCTCGGGTACAGCCCGCTGCGGGCCGGCTTCGCGTTCGTGCCGGTCAGCGTGTTCATCGTCATCAGCGCCGGTACCGCCTCGGTCCTGATCACGAAGGTCGGGGCCCGACCGCTCGCCCTGGCCGGAACCGCGACCACGGCGGCGGGCATGCTGTGGCTGTCCACAGTGGACGTCAATACGACGTACGTCACCGGGCTGCTGCTTCCGATGATCGTGCTGGCCACAGGGCTGGGACTCACGTTCATGCCGCTCACCCTGGCGGCGGTGTCCGGCGTGGCCGATCGCGAGGCGGGCCTGGCCTCGGGTGTCCTCAACACGACTCAGCAGATCGGTGGGTCGCTCGGGCTCGCTGTGCTGTCCACGATCGCCGTCTCGGTTACCACCAATCGGCTGGAGGAGCTGGCACTGTCAGCCGGCGCCGGGGGAGCATCGGGGGGGCAACTGCCGCCCGAGATCCTCGGCGGCGCCCTCATCGACGGCTACACCACCGCGTTCCAGGTGGCGGCGGGTCTGGCCCTCGCCGCATTCATCGTGACGTTCTTCACGATCAGGGTGCGTGCCGAGGAAGCGGCAGCGTCGCCAACCGCACACATCGGCTAGAGCCGCCGTTACGTCCGTAGGGCTGAGCGCCGTACCGCTCAGCCCTACGGACACAGGCGGCGGGTGGGGGCGGCTCAGGCGGAGCTGACGCCGGGGATTCGGCCGGCCCGGAAGGCCTCGACGAAATGCCGATGGTCCGCGCGCACCGTCTCGGCGTAGCGGCTCCCGAACTGCACGATCTCGGTGACGAACTCGTCCAGCCGGTCACCGATCACCGCGGCGATCGCCTCCTCGGTCTGGAATTCCACGAGGGTCTGGTCGCTGTCGGAGTCCGCCACGCAGTGCACCTTCGCGACGGCCCGGCCGAGCTGCTCGATCACCGCCTCGAGCTGGTCGGGTTCGTTGAGGTCGTCCCAGGCCAGATCGGACTGGTACGGCGAGAGCTCGCTGACGACGAAGCCGACGCCGTCGATGTCGGTGTAGCCGAGCAGGTGGTCGGCGTGGGCCTGCAGCGCCCGCTGGGAGACCGCGCTGCGCTGTCCCTGCTGCTCGAAGTAGCCGCGGATCGTCTCGTCGTCGACGACCCGGCTGGGCGCGGGCACCTTGGCCTGCTTCATCGACAGCACCACGTCGTTGTCCAGCGCCTGGCTGAACCCCTCGATCAGGACCGTGTACATCGGCAGGCCCGCGCTGCCGATCCCGATCCCGGACGTGCCGACCACGTCCTTGACGGTGTACGTGATCCCGCGTTGCCGCTTGTCCGCCGGAATCGTGTCGAGGTAGCGCGCGAAGGCCTCCTCCACTGTGGCTCGCTCGTCGTCGGGCAGCCGGCGAACGCCGGGCAGCGCCCGGAACACCCGGTCGCCGTCGTCGACCTGTGTCATCCGGTCCAGCAGGCCAGTCCGGCTGGCCAGCCGGGCGACCTTCAACGCGTCGAGGACGGCCCCGTGGGCGGTGTCCAGGTTCAACGAGAAATCGCTGTCGTCGTCACTGTCGCGGAACCAGCGCACCTGGTCGAGGTAGGCACGGACGAAGGCATCGATCAACCGCTCGATCACGTTGTCGGAGAGCGCCTTCTGCCAGCACAGCAGGGCGACACTGGCCGCGAACCGCTTCAGGTCCCACGTGAAGTGCCCGACGTAGGCCTCGTCGAAGTCGTTGACGTCGAAGATCAGGACACCCGAGCCGTCCATGTAGGTGCCGAAGTTCTCCGCGTGCAGGTCGCCCTGGATCCATACCCGGCTGGTCCGCTCGTCGGCCCACCGGTCCTCATCCGCACTGACGTCGGCGTAGAAAACACAGGCACTGCCCCGGTAGAACGCGAACGGTTCGGCGGCCATCTTGCGGAACTTGGTTCGAAACGCGCTGGGATCAGCCGCCATGAGATCAGCGAACGCCTCGACCAGCGTCTCGACGATGAACGTCTCGCGCGCGTCCTCCTCGACGTGCGGCGTAGCCATCAGAGCTGGCCGCCGGCCAGGAAGCCGAGCAGATCCTGTCGGGTGAGAACGCCCACCGGCTTCCCGTCATCCAGTACGACGGCCGCCCCGGCGTGCAGCAGCGCGTCCATTGCGACCGCGACGGTCTCTCCCCAGCCGAGTTGGGGCAGCGGTGGCGACATGTGCTTCTCCAGCCGATCGGCCAGGTTCGCCCGTCCTTCGAACAACGCGTCCAGCAGATCCCGCTCGACCACCGAGCCGACCACCTCCGCCGCCATGACCGGCGGCTCGGCCTGCACGACCGGCACCTGCGATACGGCGTACTCGCGCAGGATGTCGATGGCCTCCCGAACGGTCTCGCTGGGATGCACGTGGACGAGTTGGGGCAACGAACCGGTCTTCCGGCTGAGTACGTCGCCGACGGTGGTGTCCTCCGAGTCGCGGGCGAGAAAGCCGAAGTCCGCGAGCCATTCGTCGTTGAAGATCTTGGAGAGGTAACCGCGGCCGGAGTCCGGCAGCAGTACCACGACCACGTCGTCGGGGCCGCCGCGCTCTGCCACGCGCAGCGCCGCCACCACCGCCATGCCGCAGGAGCCTCCGACGAGCAGGCCCTCCTCCTGGGCCAGCCGGCGGGTCATCCGGAAGGAGTCGCGATCAGAGACTGCGAGGATCTCGTCGGGAACCGCCGGGTCGTAGGCGCTCGGCCAGAAGTCCTCCCCGACGCCCTCCACCAGGTACGGCCGGCCGGTTCCGCCGGAGTACACCGAGCCTTCCGGGTCCGCCCCGATCACCCGCACCCGGCCGCCTGAGACCTCCTTGAGGTAGCGCCCGGTCCCGCTGATCGTGCCCCCGGTCCCGACGCCGGTGACGAAGTGCGTGATCCGCCCGTCGGTCTGCGCCCAGAGCTCCGGGCCGGTGGAATGGTAGTGACTGGCCGGGTTCTGAGGGTTGGAGTACTGGTCCGGCTTCCAGCCGCCGGAAATCTCATGTACGAGTCGGTCGGACACCTTGTAGTAGGAGTCAGGGTGCTCGGGCGGGACGGCAGTCGGGCACACCACCACCTCGGCGCCGTACGCGCGCAGGACGCGGACCTTGTCGTTGGAGACCTTGTCCGGGCAGGTGAATACGCAACGATAACCTCGCTGCTGGGCCACGATCGCCAGCCCGACACCGGTGTTGCCCGACGTGGGCTCGATGATGGTCCCGCCGGCCTTCAGCTCGCCGCTCGCCTCGGCCGCCTCGATCATCCGCAGCGCGATCCGGTCCTTGACCGAGCCACCGGGGTTGAGGTACTCCACCTTCGCCAGCACCAACGGCTGCAGATCTGCCGTCACCGAGCCGAGCCGCACAAGCGGGGTGTTGCCGACGAGATCGACCATCGATTCGGCGTACTGCACGTCGAGGACACATCCTTCCGGGCCGACCCAGCCGGGCTGCACCGCCGCTGGCATCGGCGACATTCCCGCCCACCCAGCCTAACTGTCCGGGTCTTTCAGTCGGCTAGCCTCGGCTAGCCTCGGACTCATATGAGCATCGCGAGCACCGTGGACAGGGCCGGCAGCATCAGCCGTGCACGGCGGATCGCCACCACCACGGCGTACGCCGGGGGAGGCGCCGGGCTGCTGGGAGCGGTGCTGTTCGGCGTCTTGCGGGCTGAGGCGCGGATGGCCCGTCGGCGGGTGTTGCGGCACGAGGGTATCGAGGACCCGCCGAACGGGACCGGCATGTGGGGGGACGGTGCCGGTACTGCGCTGACGCTGGCCATGATGGGTGACTCCAGCGCGGTCGGCCGCGGTGTCGACCTGGTCACCGAGACACCGGGCGCGCTGCTCGCGCACTCGCTGTCCGGTTTGGCCGGTAGGCCGGTCCGGCTCGTACAGGTCGCGGTCAGCGGCTCGGAGTCGAGCGATCTGGGCCTGCAGGTCGGCCGGGTGCTGCCGGAGTCGCCGGACGTCGCAGTGATCATGATCGGTGCTAACGACGTCACGGCGCGGATCCGGGCCGAGGCGGCGGTGGGGCACCTCCGGCAGGCGGTGCTGACGCTTCGGCAGGCCGACTGCGAGGTCGTCGTCGCCACCTGTCCCGACCTCGGGACGCTGCGGCCGATACCCCAGCCGCTGCGCCTGTTCGGTCGGCGCTGGAGCCGTCAGATGGCCGCCGCGCAGACGGTCGCGGTGGTGGAAGCCGGCGGCCGGACCGTGTCCCTGGGCAGCCTGCTGGGGCCGGAGTTCATGGTGCGCCCGGAGTTGTTCAGCCTGGACCAGTTCCACCCCTCCGCCGAGGGCTATGCAGCCGCAGCCGCAGCCATGCTCCCCTCGGTCGCGGCCGCGCTCGAGATCGCCGCCCCGGCGGACATCGGTGAACTGCCCTTCTTCTCCGCAGCAGTCCGGCCGATCGCCCGAGCCGCGGCGCGCGCCGCGTGGCAGCCGGGAACGGAGGTCTCCGCTGCTTCTCCCCCGCGCGGAAACGGCATCCGCGGCGGCTCCCTGGCCTTGTCGTTGCGCCGGCGGCCCGCGAAGATGCCCACACCCGAGGAGGCGGCCGACGGCAGCCAACGCACCGGCGCCCAGACGAAGGGGCACGCGATATGACCGGCTCTGTGGCCCGGCGCAGCCGCCGGATGCTCGCCGTGGGAACGCTGGCGTCGGCGTCGGCGGCGGTTGCCATCGTATCGGCCGAGGCGGTCATGGCGGCGCGCCGCGAATACGTCGACCCGGATAGCGCGCCGGCCGTCGAGGGGGAGTTCGGCGACGTCGCCGGTCACGAGCTCCGATTGGTGATCATGGGCGACTCGACCGGAGCCGGCGTCGGAGTCGAGGCCGTCGGCGAGACCGTCGGCGGTCAGCTCGCGCAGCGACTGGCCCGCCGCGGCTGGCGGGTCCGGCTCGCCGGCGTAGCCGTCAGCGGATCGCGCTGCCGTGATCTGGGCCCGCAGGTCTCCCGTGCCCTGCTCGGGCGGCCGGACATCGCTGTCATCTGCATCGGCGCCAACGACGCGCTGCGGGCGGTGCGGCTGCCCGCGATCCGCCGTGATCTGGCTCGCGCGGTCGGTCGGCTGCAATCCACCGGCGTGCACACTTTCGTCGGGACCTGCCCCGACCTCGGTGCTGCTCGCGCGTTGGGTCAGCCGCTGCGCGCGCTCGCCGGCCGGCGAGGGCGGCAGGTCGCCGCCGTATCAGCTGCGACCACCCGGAGCGCCGGCGGCGAGCCGATCGACATCGGGCGGATCACCGGACCGGTGTTCCGGGCCGATCCCGGGACGCTGTCCGAGGACTGCTTCCACCCCTCCGCGGACGGTTACCGGCTCTGGGCCGAAGCGCTGCATCCCGCCGTAGAGGCGGCCGCGCAACGCCGCACCGCTTCCGGACCCCGGCGCCGCGGCTGACCCGCCGCCACCCCCAACCTCCCCGACGATCATGGAGATGTGTGGCCCGATTCGCCCCATTTGCTCCTATATAAGCCGCCGGATCTTCATGATCGCCCGGGATGAGGGGAAATGAACCGCGGCGATGTGTACGCCGAAGCCCGGGTAGATTGCGGGAGGTATCGCCTGAGTCTGCGCATGAAAATCGGAGGACAGCCATGCCCGAGGCAGTCATCGTTGCCACTGCCCGCTCCCCCATCGGCCGCGCCTTCAAGGGCTCGCTCAAAGATGTCCGGCCGGACGACCTCACCGCGACCATCATTCGCGCCGCGCTGGACAAGGTGCCGGCCCTGGACCCCGCCGACATTGACGACCTGATGCTCGGCTGCGGCCTCCCGGGAGGTGAGCAGGGCTTCAACATGGCCCGGGTCGTCGCCGTACTGCTCGGCTACGACCACCTGCCCGGCGTCACGCTGACCCGCTACTGCTCGTCGTCGTTGCAGACCTCCCGAATGGCATTGCACGCGATCAAGGCCGGCGAGGGGGACGTGTTCATCTCCGCCGGAGTCGAGTTGGTGTCCCGCTATGTCAACGGCAACAGCGACGCATTGCCGGATACGCAGAACCCGATCTTCGCCGACTCCCGCGACCGTACGGCGGCGGTGGCCGAGCAGGGCGCGGACTCCTGGAGCGACCCGCGCGAGGATGGCTGGTTGCCCGATGCGTACATCGCGATGGGGCAGACCGCGGAGAACCTGGCCCGCCTCAAGGGCATCAGTCGCGAGGACATGGACGTGTTCGGTGTCCGCTCGCAGAACCTTGCTGAGAAGGCGATAGCCGACGGCTTCTGGGAGCGGGAGATCACCCCGGTCACGACACCGGACGGCACCGTGGTGAGCAGCGATGACGGGCCGCGAGCCGGCGTGACCCTGGAGGCGGTCCGGGAGCTCAAGCCGGTCTTCCGGCCGGACGGGCGGATCACCGCCGGCAACTGCTGCCCGCTCAACGACGGCGCCGCTGCCGTGATCATCATGAGTGACTCGAAGGCAGCCGAGCTCGGCCTGACGCCGCTGGCCCGGATCGTCTCTACCGGAGTGAGCGCCCTGTCCCCGGAGATCATGGGCCTGGGTCCGGTCGCCGCATCCGAGCAGGCGCTGGCGCGGGCCGGGATGGGTATCGGCGACATGGACCTGATCGAGATCAACGAGGCGTTCGCCGCACAGGTCATCCCGAGCTACCGTGACCTCGGCCTGTCCGAGGCGGATGCCGACGCCAAACTCAACGTGCACGGGGGCGCGATCGCCATCGGTCACCCGTTCGGGATGACCGGAGCCCGGATCACCGGCACGCTGCTGAACGGCCTGCAGACCCGCGACGCCACGTTCGGCCTGGAGACGATGTGCGTGGGCGGTGGCCAGGGCATGGCGATGGTGCTCGAGCGGCTCGCCTGAGCGTCCGGCTGACGGACAGACGAAGGGGCCGCCGTCCGAATGACGGCGACCCCTTGCGTTCCCGCAGGTCCTACTCGCGGAAGTAACTCAACAGCCGCAAGATCTCCAGGTACAGCCACACCAGGCCGACCACGAGGCCGAACGCGGCGTACCACGCGAAACGCTGCGGAGCGCCACGGCGGATTGCCTGGTCGACCATGTCGAAGTCGAGCAGGAATGTCAGCGCGGCGATGCCGATGACGACGAGGCTGAAGATGATCGCCAGCGGTCCGCCGTCGCGCAGCCCGAGGCCGCCGTCGACGAAGAAGCCGGCGACGAGGTTGACCACGACGAGCGCGACCACCCCGATCAGCGCACCGATCAGCCACTTGGTGAACTTCGGCGTGACCCGGATGGCGCCGGTCTTGTAGACCACGAGCATCCCGGCGAAGACACCGAACGTTCCGATCACGGCCTGCAGCACGATGCCGGAGTACAAGGTCTCGAAGACTTTGCTGATCCCGCCGAGGAAGACGCCCTCGACGGCGGCGTACGCCAAGATCATGGCCGGGTTGGTGATCTGCTTAAAGATGATGACGAGCGCCAGCACCAGGCCGATCAGCGCGGCCGGCAAGGCCCAGCCGATGGCCGTCTCCGCCGGGACCATAAGCATCACAGCCCCGGCCACCGCAATGACAGTTCCGACCGTCGCGGCGGTGCGTACGACAACGTCGTCGAGGGTCATGTACTGGGTCGGAGCAGTGGTGTCGTACGGCTGCGGCTGCGCGCCATAGGGCGGGGGCGCGCCGTAGGGACTCTGGTTGGAAGCGGGCGCGGTGTTCCACGTTGCGTATCCGCCCTGCGCGGGCGCAGTGGGAATTCCGCCACCCTTGCGGCTGAATACCGGGTTGCTCACATCGACTCCTTCGCCGAATTCGGGGCTTGCGTAAGGGTAACGCCAAGCGGTGGTCCGGCGTTCCCCACGGCTGAAGATTCCACCCGACGGACGCCCGGTACCCCCGGTCGGACTCGAACCGACACTGGAGCCCTTTTAAGGGGCCTGCCTCTGCCATTGGGCTACGGGGGCCGTCAGCAGCGCCGGTACGGCGGCGTACCGGCGTACAGCACAGGGTAACCGCGCGCCTGCGCCGATCCTGGTACTCAGCTTGTTACGTTCAGTATCGTCATGCGCCGCCCCAATCCCGTGCTCGCCATCGCGCTGATCGTCGCGGTGGCCGTCACGCTGCTCGGGAAGCTCGACGCGGACCGCTCGGCGATGGCCGCGGAACGCGCGCCGGCCAGCGCGAAAGACCCGGCCGGGCCGGTCGGGCCGAACGTCGAGATCGCGCCGCTGCGTGCCGGCGAACAGCCCCCGCAGTTCATCCTGTTCTCCTTCGACGGCTCGGGCTCGCACGAGAAGTGGCAGCGGTTCCTGGCCGCCGCCGACGAGGTCGGCGCGCAGTTCACCGGCTTCCTGAGCGGGGTGTACCTGCTCACCGACGAGGTCCGGAAGGCGTACGTCGGGCCTGGACATGAGCCCGGCGACTCCTCGATCGGATTCGGCGGTACGCCGGAGGACCTCCGGCTGCTGATCGAGGACCTGAACACCGCCTATGCCCGCGGTCACGAGATCGGCACCCACTTCAACGGTCACTTCTGTGTCGGCAACGGGCCGAGCGGCAAAGACTGGTCCACCGCCCAGTGGTCCAGCGAACTGGACCAGTTCCTCCGGTTCGTGACCGACCATCGTCAGATCAACCGGCTGCCGGACCTGCCGCGCCTGCAGGTCCCGGCCGAGGCCATCCAGGGTGGCCGCACCCCCTGCCTCGAAGGCGACCCAGCCGTCGTCTTCCCGGCCATGGTCGAGCACGGCATGAGCTATGACAGCAGCCGCCCGGTCACCGGGCTGATCTGGCCGCAGAAGGTGCACGGCCTGTGGGAGTTCGGCATGCCCGTCGTACCGGTCCAGGCCACCGGCGGGAAGATGATCGCAATGGATTACAACTTCTGGTACCAGTTCAACGGAGCACGAGACGATCCGGCCCGGGCCGACGAGTTCACCGAGGCGGTGCTGTCGACATACCGGGAGATGTACGACAACGCACTCCGGGGCAACCGGGCGCCGCTGGTCATCGGCAACCACTTCAACGACTGGAGCGGCAACGCGTTCAACCCGGCGGTCGAGCAGTTCATGCTCGAGGTGTGCGACCGTCCGGAGACAGTGTGTACGACACACCAGAACGTGATCGCCTGGATGGAGGCCCAGGAGCCCGCGGTCCTCGCCGAACTCATGGCCCGCGAGCCGTCGGGCACCTAGCGGGCGGCCTGCTCGAACTCCTCGCGGGGATGCTGGAGCTGCCCCAGCGAGATCACGTCACGGCGGAAGAGGAACGCCAGCGTCCAGTCCGCCAGTACACGGACCTTGCGGTTGAGCGTCGGGACCCGGCTCATGTGGTACGTCCGGTGCATGAACCAAGCCGGAAAGCCCTTCAGCTTGATGCCGTACACCTGCGCGACGCCCTTGTAGAGGCCGAGGCTTGCCACCGATCCGACGTACTTGTGCCGGTACGCCGAGGGCCGGCCACCGCGCAGGACCTGGGCGATGTTGTCCCCGAGCTGCCGCGCCTGCCGCACGGCGTGCTGCGCGCTCGGTCCACAGGTCGCTTCCGGGTCTGAGCTGGTGAGGTCCGGCACGGCGGCGCAGTCACCGGCGCCCCAGGCGTCGGGCACGCCGCTGACCTGCAGCTCGGCGGTGCAGCACAGCCGGCCCTTCTCATCCAGCGGCAGGTCGGTGTGCGTGAGCAGCGGGCTCGCCTTGACACCGGCGGTCCACACGATCGTGTCGCAGTCGTACTGGTCTCCGTCGGAGAGGACGACGTGCCCGCCGACCATGGACTCGACCTTGGTGTTCAACCTGACGTCCATGCCGCGGCTGACCAGCTGGCGGACGGTGTAGGCGCCCATCTCCACGCCCACCTCGGGCAGGATCCGGCCGGTCGCCTCGATGAGTACCCACCGCATGAGGTCCGGGTCGAGGTTGCGGTAGTAGCGGCGGCAGGCATATCGCGCCATGTCCTCCAACTCGGCCAGCGCCTCGATCCCGGCGTACCCACCTCCGATGAACGTGAAGGTGAGCGCGCACTGCCGTTGCGCCTGCGTCTGCGCGTCGTCGCCGGTCAGCGACGCGGCGACGTCGAGCCGGGACAGCACCTGATTGCGCAGGTAGATCGCCTCGCCGATGGTCTTGAACCCGATCGCCGCCTCGGCCAGTCCCGGGATCGGCAACGTCCGGGCGACCGAACCCGGGGCCATCACCAGGACGTCGTAGTCGATCCGCTCGGCCTGGCCCTCCCCCGGCGCGACGGTGGCGACCTTGGCGGCGTGGTCGACGGCCGTCACGCTGCCGGTGACGACCCGGCAGTGCTTGAGCGTTCGCCGCAGGGGTACGACGACGTGCCGCGGCTCGAGCGACCCGGCGGCCGCCTCGGGCAGGAACGGCTGGTACGTCATGTGCGCCTGCGGGTCGACGACGGTGATGTCCGCCTCACCGCGGGACAGCCGCTTCTGCAGTTGGAGTGCGGTGTACAGCCCGACGTAGCCGCCACCGACGATCAGGATGTGCGGGCGGGTTGCCATATTCTTCAGACTACTGACGCACTCGGCGGACCACGACGGCGGGAAGCGCGACGAGCGTCGCCGCCGCGAGCATGCCGACGACCACGAGCGCCGGCGAACCCGGCGGTCGGGCGAGGAGAGCGGTCATGGCGATCGCCAGCCAGCCGACGAGCAGGACCGTGACGGTTGTGGCCGCCCACCGGCGGAGCACGGCCGAACCGACCGGAGCCCCGGCGGGGACGGCCGCGGACAAGGCGGCGGCACTGTGTACGACGTACCCGGCCCCGGCGAAGCAGACGATCCGGACCAGACCGGGATCGGGTACGGCGGACAGCCACACCACGACCGCGGTCGCGAGCAGCACGAGCGGGCCGAGTGAGCCGGGGGCGCGCACCGTCCACACCGCCGCGGCCGCGCCGCCCAGGGTGACCACGCCGACAACGGACAGCGGCGCCGGCCACGGCAGCACCAGCAGAACGGCGGCGGCGACGCCCAGCACGATGCGGGGGATCATCGCCGTACCCTGGGTGCCGCGCGCGCGCGGGCCAGGTCGCGCAGCACGGCGTCGAGGCTGCCGGCGCCGCGCCAGACCACGATCGGTACGCCGAGTTCGGCGAGCCGGTGCACCCGGGATTCCCGCTGCATTCGCCAGACCCGCAGCGCCAGGTCGGTCCACTGCGGGTCGAAGTCCGGTGACGCGGCCGGCGGGGTGGCGTCGGCTGGCAGGGTGTCGACGACCACCAGCGGGTGGCCCCTGCGGGAGAGGCCGGCCGCCCGGTCGAACACGGTCACGCCGACCAGCGGGCTGAGCAGGATCACGAGCGCCCGGGGGTCGAGCCCGACCGGGCCCACGATCGGCGGCTCGCCGGCGCGGACCATCGGGGCGCGTACGTCGAGCAGGACGTCCAGCAGCAGGGTGAGCTGGCGGCGGCCGGTCGCCGGTCGGAGGTTGCCGACGCGGTCGCCGTGGGTAATCAGGCCTACCCGGTCACCCAGTTGCAGATAGAACCGCGCCAGTGCGGCCGCGGCACGCACCCCGGTGTCGACCCCGCTCGCCGCCCCGTCGACGCCGCCGCTGGCGCCCGCGTCGTACCGGCCGTCGAGGATGATGACGACCTCGGCGTCGCGTTCGGCGACGGTGGCGTTGACGTGCAGGTCGCCGGCGCGCAGCGACACCCGCCAATTGATCCGCCGCAGCCGGTCGCCGGCGCCGAAGGGGCGGATGCCGGCCAGTTCCGACCCTTCCCCGAGGCGTAGGGACCGGTGAACGCCGACCGCGCCCCGGGCCTGCGGGACGTCGGCGGCTCCCTCGAAGCGGTCGGTCAGCGGCACGACCCGGACGGTCCGCGCCGGCAGCGGCTGCGGACCCCAGCGCAGCAGTCCGCCGGCTGCGGCCACCGTGACGACCGCCGGACCGACCTGGTGACGGCCCCAGCGCCGCGCGGTCAGCGGCACCGTCAGGGCGACATTGCCAGCCCGATCGGGCCGAGCGGCCACCACCCCGGTCCGACCGCCCGGCGGCTGCACCCACCCACTCACGGGTACGGCGATGGCGACCACGTCGGCTCCGGATGCCGTGACCCGTAGCTGCGCCTGCAGGTGAGCGCCCTCCAGCGGCACGTCCTCGGTCAGGGTGAACGCCGCCTCCGGCTGGGCCGGGGCCCGTCGGCCCAGGCCGAACGCGGCGGCGAGCACGATCGGTGCGGCGAGGTAGAGAAGGTCGGGCCGCCGGAGCAGCACCGCGACCACTGCCAGGCCGCCACCCAGGGCGGCCGCACGGAACAACGCGGCCGTCGGTGACCAGCCGTCACCGCCGAGCGGCATGAGTCGCGGCTCCAGACCGCTCATGACTATGTCAGCGCACGATCCGGGACGGGCCGGGGCCGCCCTCGGCCAGCCGACTGGATGGGACCGGTACGGCGTCGAGCACCGCCTGCGCCACTTGCACCGACGACACCCGCTGCATCCAGGTCTCCGGGCGCAGGGTGAGCCGGTGCGCGAGCGCGGCGACACCGACGTCCTTGACGTCCTCGGGTACGACGTAGTCCCGGCGGCGCAGCACCGCGAGCGACCGGGCGGTGAGCAGCAGCGCCAGCGCCCCGCGGGGCGACGCCCCGACCTGCACCTCGGGCCGGCGGCGAGTAGCAGCGGCCAGGTCGACGCAGTAGCGACCGACGGACTCCTCGACCGTGACTGTCTCGATCGCCGTGCGCATCGCGCGTACGCCGGCGGTGTCGGTCACGGCGTCGAGCGTGATCTCCTCCCGCTGGCGCTGCATCCGCCGGGTGAGCACCTGCCACTCGTCATCCCGGCTCAGATAGCCGAAGGGCACCCGGAGAAGGAAGCGGTCTAGCTGGGCCTCGGGCAGCGGGTACGTGCCTTCGTACTCGACTGGGTTCGCGGTCGCGAGCACACAGAACGGGTCTGGCAGCGGGAACGTCGTCCCCTCCACCGTGACCTGGTGCTCCTGCATGGCCTCCAGCAGCGCCGACTGGGTCTTCGGCGGGGTGCGGTTCACCTCATCAGCCAGCAGCAGCCCGGCGAAGACCGGGCCCGGCCGGAACTCGAACTCCGACACCCGCTGGTCGTACACGAACGACCCGGTGACGTCGGCCGGCAGCAGGTCGGGCGTGAACTGCAGGCGGCGGAAGGACAGACCGAGGGTCTGCGCGAAGGATCGGGCGGCCAGCGTCTTGCCAAGGCCGGGGAAGTCCTCCAGCAGCACGTGCCCGCCGGCCAGGATCGCCGCGAGCACCAGTTCGAGCTCGGCACGCTTGCCGACGACGGCGCCGCCGATGCCGGTGAGCACGTCCGCACCGATCCGGGCCACCTCGGACAGCTCCAGCATCGGCGTCTCGTCCGTCACCTCCCCACCCTTTCATCCCCGCGCGCAACCTCTTATCCCCGGGCGATCATGAAGATGCGTGGCCCGATTCAGGCGATTTATCCGACTTCGGACCACCGGATCTTCATGATCGTCGGGCCAGTTGGGCTATCCGGGGGCAGTGCCGGGGGCGGCACACCCCGGGCCGGGGTGGGGGCCGGGACCGCGACCGTGCCAGTGGCCGACCAGGTCGCGGTACAGCGGCGAGTGCAGCAGCAGCTCCTCGTGGTCACCCAACCGGGCATGTGCCCCGTCCATGACCAGGATCCGGCGGGCTCGCAGCGCCGAGCTCATGCGATGCGCGATGACGACCAGGGTGCCGGGCCGGTCGGCGAACGCACGTTCCACCGCCGCCTCGGCGGCCGGGTCGAGATGGCACGTCGCCTCGTCGAGCAGCACGAGCCGGGCCGGTGACAGGTACGCACGGACCAGGGTGATCAGCTGGCCCTCGCCGGCTGACAGGCGATCCGGCTCGAGCTCGGCGTCGTACCCGCCCAGCCGCTCGATGAGGCCGCCCGCGCCGAGCCGGTCCACCGCCTCGGCCAGATCCGCGGGCACGGCGTCCGGGCTCAGATACATCAGGTTCTCCCGCACCGTTGCCGAGAACAGGTAGGCCTCCTGCGGGATGAACACACGGTGCGCGGCCAGGGTGGCCGGGCCGAGGTGTGACGACGGGATGCCGCCGAGGCGGATCTCGCCCTGCTGTGGATGGAGCAGACCGGTCATCAAGCCGGCCAGCGTGGACTTGCCGACTCCACTAGGCCCGACGATGGCGATGTGGTCACCGGCCGGGATGTCGAGGTCCAGGTCCTCGATCACCGGGGCCGCCCACGGGCTGTACGCGAACGTCGCGGACTCGATCACCAGGTCCGGGCGGCCCTCTAGGCCGCCGACAGTCAAACCTGGCACATCAGGGGCCGGCCGATCCGCGGTCTCGACGATCCGGCGCATCGTCACGAGGAGCCACAGGCCGGGGCCGCTGAGCCCCTCCACCAGCGACTGCAACGCCGGTTGCAGTGCCTGCAGGGTGTAGGCGATCGCGCCCAGGATCACCCCCGCGGTCACGCCCTGACCGAGCAGGTTCGGGCCGACGGCCAGGACGAGCAGCACCGGCAACCACCCGCCGATGGCAACGGCCACCGTCCCGATGGCGGTCAGCCGGCTCAGCGCCACGGTGGCGGCCGCCTGCTCGTCGATGTTCCGCCCGGCCGTGACGGTCATCACGTCCTCCCCGCCGCAGGCCACGATGTCGCGCAGGCCGCTACCGACTGTCGTGGCGTCCTCGGCCAGTCGCTCGTCGGCGAGGATCGCGGCGCGCTGCCGACCGGCCATCCGGGGGAGCGCCACGGCGAAGAGCGCCAGCCCCACCACCAGCGGCGGGAGCACCAGCGGCAATAGCGCCGGCGCCAGCGTGAGCAGGCCGATCAGGGCGCTGAGCGTCACGACGAGGAACTGCTGTACGGCGGTGAGTACGGCGGCGTACGCCTCGCGGACGATCTCCACGTGCTGGGTCAACCGCGCCACGTCGGCGCTGGTTCCGGAGCGGCCGGTCATGACGGGCCGGCGTACCGCGCTGGACACGACCCGGCGGACCATGTCGTCGCGGAACGGCTCGACCAGGTCGGCCAGCCGGGCGAGGGTCTGGCGGGTACCCCACGCCCCGATCAGGACGGTGACGCCGAGCACGGCGAGCCAGGCCAGGCCGGTGCCTGGGCGCCCGGCCAGGAAGCCGTCGTCGACCGCACGCGCGACGACGAGCCCCGACAGCAGAGCCGGCACCGCTTCGAGCAGCGACCAGCCGACCAGCCCCCGCACCTGCGGCCGCCGCGTACGGAGCGAGTCGATCAGCTCTCGGCGGGCGGCGCCATGCACATCTGGGATCCGATGCCTGCCATCCGCCCGGGTCGACGTGGCGCTCATCCCGGCATCCACGCCGCGACGCGCCCGGTGTCCGCCGCGCTCTCAAGCACCACAGGCCGATCGGGTGCCGCGACATCGGCAGCTTCGAACAGCGCCCGGTAGTCGGGATCCGCCCACAGCTCACGATGCGGGGCGACCGCGCGGATGGCGGCGCCGTCGAGCCAGATCACCGCATCGGCACGGGCGGCCGTCGAGGCGCGGTGCGCGACCAGCACCCGCGTCCGCCCGGCCATCCCTACCGTGAGGACGGTGCTGATCTGATGGTCAGTGACGGTGTCGAGACTGGCCGCGACGTCGTCGAGAACGAGAACACGGTTCGCGTGCGCGAAGGTCCGCGCGAGCCCTAACCGCTGCAGCTCCCCGCCGGACATGGGCGCATCGGACAGGGCGGTGCGGTAGCTGCCGGGCATCCGCCGGATGAAGTCGTCGGCCCGGGCGGCCTGGGCCGCGGCGACCACCTCGGATGGGTCGGGGTGGTCGACGCCGAAGGAGATCGCATCAGCCAACGTGGCACCGACGAGGGTGGGGCGCTCGAATCCGTAGCCAACGGCCCGGCGCAGTTGGAGCCGGTCCAGCTGCTGCAACGGCACCCAGTCCAGCAGCACCTCACCCTCGTCGGGCTCGGCCAGCCGCACGATCAGCCGAGCCAGCAGGGACTTGCCGGATCCGGATCGGCCGACCACCGCGACGAGGGCACCGGCCGGGATGACCAGGTTGACCCGGTCCAGGACCGCCCGGTCACCGGAGCGGACGGTCACCTCGCGCAGCTGGACCCGGCCACCCGACGGCGGAAGCACCGACTGCCCGTACGCCGTCGGCTGCTGGTCGAACACGTCCAGCAGGCGCGCGACCGCGGACCGGGCCCGGATCATCCGGCTCAGTGACGGTACGACGCCGCTCATCGTCGCCGCGAGCGCGACGTACTGGCTGGCCGCGAGCAACTCACCCGGCGTGATCCGCCCGCGGGACAGCTGCAGGCCGGCGACCACGAGGACGGCTATCTCCAGCATCGCGAAGAGCAGCATGTCCTGCACCGTGATCCGGCTCTGCGCTCGCCACATTCCGACGCCGTGCCGGTGTAGGTCGTCGAGCGGTTCGAGCACCCGGCGTACCTCCCGGTCGGCGGTGCCGGCGGCCGCGATCGTGCGGGCGCCGGTCAGCGCCTGGACGAGCCGAGAGGCGATGGTGCCTTGGGTGGCGAGGTAGCTGTCGGACAGGTCGGCGGCGTCGCGGGTGAAGATCCACAGCACGGCGACGAGTAGCGGCGCCACGATAAGGAACGTGAGGCACAGCCACGGGTCGATGAGCAACAGCGCGATCGTGCCGCCTACCGCCGGGATGACGGTGGCCACCGCTCGGACCAGGTCCGGCGCGAACGTTCCCGCCTCGGCGGTGTTGCCCACCAGCCGCGCGGTGAGCTCACCGGAGGACAACCGCCGGGTGCCACGCAGTCCCACCCTGAGGACGTGCCCGAAGGCGTCGTGCCGCAGCCGGGACGTCGAGCGGGCGGTCGAACCACCGACCCCGAGATCCTCCAGCGCGTCACCGGCCACGAGCACGGCGATGAGCAGGGCGAGGACGGCCAGCCACGAGAACCCTCCGACGCCGGTGAGCGCATCGCCGCCGGTCTGTAGCACCGCGTCAATGCTCTGGCCGAGTACGGCGGGCAGCGCGAGTTCGGCGGCGGCCAGCACCACGGCGTTGACGGCTAGGACGGCAGCCCACGGGCCCGCTTGCGCGACGACACGGGCCACGAGCCGATTCGTCTCGCGAGACCTGCCCGGGCCGGGGGTCTGGCCCTCCGGGGTCTCGTCCTGCGTCGTACCGTCCAAGTCCTTACCGATCGTTGAGGCCAGCGGACGAGGCTGGCAGTCGTCCCGAAACGGGACGACTGCCAGCTCGCTTCTACGGCGGTACTCAGCAGAAGGCAACGCTGAGGCGGCTCGCGCCACCACACCTACGGCTACGGCGGCTGCGCCGACGTCCACCACCGAACAGGTTGGTCTCGTCAATGTCGAGACCCTGAAGGTCGAGAAGTGCCATGTGTGTTCACCTCCTCCCATCCAGTCGGGCTCGGTCCACCTCGGCGGGACCGAACAGGGGAAGATCGACTCGCTCGTCGTGCAATGCCGCTCCGAGCGCGAGAAGTACGCCGGCGCTTCCGGTGGCGACATCCATCGACAGCCGCAGCGACTGCACGCCGGGAAAGGCGAGCCGGCCCTGGAACTGCACGGCATGCCAGGCCAGCCGCCGGATGTGCGCAGCCACCAGATCGGCGTCGGCCGGCACGGCGCGGCGCCGGTTCTGCAGGTACAGGATCATCCCGGCCCGGCCGGCGAAGAGCCCCGGCTCGATGTAGAACTCTGACCGGGCGGCGACCTCGATCGCCGCCGCCGCGTCGGCGAAGCCGGCGCTGTCTGCATGCTGGAGGTACTCCTCCAGGACCAGCCCGATGCCGATGCTGCCGTAGGACAGGTACGGCGTCGTCCGGAAGCCTTCGTCGACCTCCAGCGCGCCGTCCTCGCGGAGAATGCAGCGGCGCACGTCCTGGCCGAGCGCCGTAGCGGCGAGTTCCAGCAGGGCCGCGTCACCCGTGCGCTCGTACAGCCGCAGGAAGAGCAGCGCAGGCCCGGAGGAGCCGTGCATCAGCCCGGCGTGCGGGTTCTTACCGCCGCTCATGGTCGGTACGTCGTCGATATCGCCGAGTTCATCCGCGACGAACTCGGCGATCTGTCCGGTCAGCCGCCAGAGGTCGCTGTCACCGGTCAGGGTGGCGAAATGGGCCAGGTTCAGGCCGATTCCGGCGAGTCCGCCGAAGAGGTCCAGGCCGCAGCGGTCCCAGTTGCCGTCGAGTTCCCGGATTCCGATGTCCAGCACGGCCAGGGCGTCGTGGCGCCGGCCCAGGTGTTCCAGCGCGTAGGCGACACCGTGCAGCCCGTCGTAGAAGCCGAAGCGAGTGCCCGGCTGCGGGTTCCGGGCACGCTGGACCAGCCACTCCTCGTGCTCGGGCAGAGTTCCGGCGCCGGTGGCCGAGAGCGCGAGCAGCACGCCGGCGGCACCGTACGCCAGGTTGAGACCGCCGAGATCGAACTGCCGCACGTCGCCGGGGAAGAGCCGGTCCTCTCGTTCCGGGGTGGCGCTGGCTAGGATGGCGCCGGCGATCGACTCCCGGGCGTCCTTCCAGCCGGCCGGGTCGGCGTCGAGTTCCGGCCAGGTCGGTCCAGCCGGACCACTGGGACGCCTGCCACTTCGTCCCGGGGTGAACCGCCGACGCCCCGGACCGTTGATGACCTCGACGGCCTCCTGCAGGAAGTCGGCCGGAACCGGGAACAACTCGGCGATGTCGACGGCGAACTGCTCGGCCTTGGCCGGGTCCAGCATGATCAGTTCGGTCAGCGGCATGAACATGAACAGCCGCAGGCAGGCAAGGGCGTAGCGGTCGAGGTCGAAGCCGACGCAGTCGCGGCCGGCGGCGAAGGCAGGATCGCCCAGCGACGGGCGCTTGCCCTCGGCGACGTCGGAGGCGATCTCCAGATCGATCAGGACGATCCGGCCGTCCGGGCGGATTAGGACGTTGTAGGGATGCAGATCGCCGATGACGACGTCGCGGCTGTGCGCCTTGGCGACGGCCTCGGCCACCCGGGCGTGCGTGTCGAGCGCCCAGCGGGTGTAGTCGTCGAAGCCGCGGTCCTCGCCGAGCAGCGCCAGCGGGTAGCGGTCGACGAGGCTGTTGCTCAAGGCGGGCCCCTCGACGTGTTCCATGACGAGGAATTCGTGTCCGCCCAGGCTGAAGTAGTCCTTGACCTCAGGCACGATGTCGAGGTCGCCGAGCCGGGTCAGCATGTCCCGTTCCTGGCGCAGTCGTTGGATCGCGTCGGCGCCGTCCATGTCCAGCCCGGCGTACGGGCGCGCCTCCTTGAGCACGACGCCCTCGCCGGTCCGGATGTCCGTCCCGGTGTAGACCCCGCCGCCGTTGGAGAAGTGCAACGGGCGGTCGATCCGGTAGGGCAGGTCGGCCATCGTGGTGGTCGTCCGGGCCTGCAGGTGCGGGGTGAGGAAGTCCGGCACGGACACCCACGGCGGGGTGTAGAACGTCGCGCCGCGACGGTCGGGGACCAACTGCCCTGTGGCGTCCTCGATGGCGGGCTGCAGCTCACCGTCCGCCCCGATGCACCAGCGGTCGCTGAAACCGCCGTACCGGACGTAGACGGGGCCGGCTCCGATGCGCAGGTCGCTGAGGATGTACGGACCGCTCGACCCGCTGAGGGCGGCGTCGAGGTCGGTCACCACCGACTCGAACTGGCGATCGTCGCCCGGATAGACAGTGACGAACTTCCCGCTGGAGCCGCGGTCGGCGTACTTGCCGTTGCTCAGCAGCAGGAGTTGGGCGCTGCGGACGAACTTGAAGGCGATCCCGCGGGCGATGCAGTACTCCCAGATCGTTTCCAGTATGTGCTCGGCGTCGGCAGCCGAGGCGGAGGCGTGCACCTTCCAGCCCTGGTCGGGCAGGGCCACCTGCTCAGGCGAGTAGACGAGCCAGTCCTCGAACTCGGTACGCTTCCAGCCGGCCGGGACCGGGCCGTCGGCGATCGCGAAATCGACATCGTCGTCGCGTGCCAATGTCGGACTGTCAAAGAAGACGGGGTCGACTAGACAGAACCCCTCATAACCTCGCTCCATCGGACCCCCGCAGCTTAAGTGCCCCGACGGTAACTCGCTGTAACGTCACCCGCATGGCGATTAGTGAAATTGGGCGCTATTTCGGGTGGCACACTCCCTTGATGAGTTGAATTTCCCGGCTTGCCCCGTTCACGCTTGATGTCCTTTTCGTGTCACAGCGACTCAATAGCGTGAACCCAGACTGCCGCCTGTTCCGGCCGCGCCGGGAAGCTGCCGGCCGGCGCGGTGAGCAGCTGCCAGATGACGGGATCCAGATGCGCCTGCGCCCCCTCGGGCCCGATCCGGTCGTCGCTGCCCTGGCGCGTGCGCAACCGCTCAACCGCCAGGTCAGCGAGCGGGCGCCGGACGCGGTCCTCGAACCGGGCGGCGTCGCCGTCGGCCGCGGCGAAGCGGGACTGCAAGGCGTGCAGGTCGCCGAATGACGAGCGCTGCTGCGCTACCGGCTCGCTGCCCGGTGCCAGGTCGCCGGCGTCTTCCCGTGGCAGGTCGGCCAGCGCCGTCCCGCCCGCGCAGATCAGGACACCCGCGACCAGGCACACCGCGAGCGGCACGCCGACGTCGTAGAGCAGCGACAGCACGAAGCCGAGCCCGCCCAGGACGAGCCCGACAAGCACCACCGTCGCCACCTTCGCCGCCCGGGACGGGTTCACAGC
Organism: Geodermatophilaceae bacterium; assembly: GCA_013695685.1. Lineage (GTDB taxonomy): Bacteria > Actinomycetota > Actinomycetes > Mycobacteriales > Geodermatophilaceae > JACCTY01. The sequence continues at coordinate 22,554 of JACCZY010000198.1, forward strand.
CGAACCCCCGAGCGCAGCTCGGTCTGCAGTACGCCGAGCGCCCGGCGGGCCTCCGCCCGCACCTCGGGACCCACCTGGTGCCGGGAGAACCGGGCCTCGCGGTACAACTCGGCCAGCCGGGCGAGCGGGCCGGCGGAGATCAGCTGCTCCGCGGACAGCCGCTCGGCGTACTCGCGCGAGGTCTCACTGGGCCGCAGCGCAGAGCCGGCCGCGGTCGCCGTCTGGATCAGCAGCAGCCAGCACGCGACGACGGCATCGCGGGCTTCGCCGCGATCCAGGCGGTCCAACGCCTGGTCGACGGCCGCGGCGAGCTCAGGAGCGATCCGCTGGACCTGGTCCGGCTCGCCCGCGGCGCCGGCTGAGCTGCGCCGCCGGCGAAGCTGTGGGCGCGGGAGAATTCCCAGGAGGCTGAGTACGCCGACACCCATCAGGACGACCAGCAGCACGGTCGTCACGACGACGAGGACGTTGGCCGGTACGACGTCCTGTACGCCGGGGAGCTCACCGAAGTCCTCGGCCTGCTCGCCGCGGGGGTCCGGCACCTGGGCCGGCGGCTGCGGCGCGGCGCCGGTGGCCGTCGGGGTCGCCGTACTCGCCGCTGACCGGTCCGTGTACGGGCCGGCCCGGGCGACCAGCGCGACGGCCACGAGCACCAGCAGGACCATCGCGACCAACGGCAGGGTGCGCCGTTCGCCCGACGCCGGCGATCGTGCCGTCACTGCTCGCCGGTCAGCTCGACCGCCCGGGCGAAGACCGCGTCGAGCATCGGCTCGGTGAGCCGACCGGTGAAGGTGTTCTGCTGGCTGACGTGGTAGCAGCCGAGCACGCTCAGGCCGCCGAGCTGCACCTCGGCACCGTGGGCAAAGACCGGCCGGGGCCTCGGAACAGGCAGACCGCATCCGGCCAGCGCCGGCCACAAGGCGGTCCAGCCGAATCCACCGAGTACGACGACGGCTCGCAGGGTGGGAAGCAGGATCTGCAGCTCGCGTTCCAGCCACGGCCGGCAGGTGTCGCGCTCGACCGGGGTGGGCTTGTTGGCCGGCGGCGCGCAGCGCACCGCGGCTACCACCCGCACGCGGCGGACCCGCAGTCCGTCATCGGCGGACACCGAGGTGGGCTGGTTGGCCAGGCCGGCGCGGTAGAGCGCGGCGAAGAGCCAGTCGCCGCTGCGGTCGCCGGTGAACACCCGTCCGGTCCGGTTGCCGCCGTGCGCGGCGGGGGCCAGCCCGACGACGGCGATGCGGGCGTCGTCCGGTCCGAATCCGGGCACCGGGCGTCCCCAGTACTGCTCACCGGCGAAGGACGCCCGGCGGGTGCACGCCACCTGCTCGCGCCAGCTCACCAGCCGTGGGCAGGCCCGGCACTGTGACACCGCCGCATCGACAGCGAGCAGGTCGGCACAGCCCGCCGCGTCCCGGCGTACCGCGTCCGGGCTGTCCGTGACCGGCTGGTCCACCGCGGCTCCTCGGGTCGGCTCTGGGAAGTGATCGTGCCATCAAGGCGGCAACGCTGCGGCGTACGGCGACAGGCGGCATGATCTAGTGGACAGGCAAGATTCAGCAGCAGGGAGGCGCGGCGTGGCTGGAGCACTGGGCAAGGTCGGCTGGAAGGTCCTCGGCTACGGGTTCGCCATTCCGGCCGGGATCGTCGTGCGCAAGGCGATCAACGCGGCCTGGACCACTGCGGTCGGATCGGCCCCGCCGAAGAACCCGGAAGCCCCCGGAACCCAGTGGCGCGAGGCCATCGCCTGGGCCGCCGCCTCGGGGGTCGCCGTCGCTGTGGCGCGGATGGTCGCCGCCGACGGCGCAGCGAGGGCGTACAAGACGCTCACCGGCCAGCTGCCTCCCGGGTTGGAGGACGGCGGCCCCTGACCCGGAGCCCGCCGGGTTTCCGCCAAACCGACCGACCCCCTTCCTTCCACCGACCCTCTTCCTACGCGACGATCATGAAGATGTGTGGTCCGATTTGGACGAATTGTCCGATTATCGACCACCGGATCTCCATGATCGTCAGGGTGGGGGGCGCTGCTCCGAGCGGCGAGCGCGGAGCCGGCCGGTCAGCGGATCAGCCAGGTTCAGCGGATCAGGCCGAGGGCGATCCCGTCGAGGATGTCGTGTTCGCTGACGGTCACCTCGTCGATCTCCAGCGCATCCATCAGGACCCGCAGCACCAACGCGCCGCCGCCGATCACGTCCACCCGGCCGGGATGCATCACCGGCAGACCCGCCCGGCGCTGCCGGCTCATCGTCAGCAGGCCGGAGGTCACCGAACGAACCTGGCCTACCGGGATCCGGCTGCCGTGGATACGCGCGGCGTCGTATGCCGGCAGCTCCAGCGCGAGCGCTGCCACCGTCGTGACCGAACCGGCGAGCCCCACGAACGTGCGGGTCAGCTCGACCGGCACGGCCTGCCTTATCTCATCCATCGCCGCCCGGATGTCGGCCTCGGCCGCTCCAACTTGATCAGGGGTGGGCGGGTCGTCGGTGAGGTGGCGCTCGGTGAGGCGGACGCACCCGATGTCCGAGCTCAGCGCCGCCACAATCGAGGACTCCGCACCGACGGGAGATCCGAGGACGACCTCCGTCGAACCTCCGCCGATGTCCGCGACGAGGACAGGCGGCACCGCGTCGGGCAGGCCCGACACCGCCCCGGAGAACGAGAGCCGAGCCTCCTCGTCGCCGCTGATCACCTCGGGCTCCGCGCCCAGCGTGGCGAGCACCATCGCCCGGAAGTCCTCCCGGTTGCCCGCATCGCGGGTGGCGCTCGTCGCCACCATCCGGACCGCCTGCACATCGAGGTCGCGGATCTGCTCGGCGTACGACGTCAACGCCACCCTCGTCCGCTCGATGGCCTCCGGCGCCAGCAGCCCGGTGCGATCCACGTCCTGCCCCAGCCGGACGATCTCCATCCGGCGTACGACGTCGCGCAGCCCGGTCGGATCGACGTCGGCGACGAGCAGCCGGATGGAGTTCGTGCCGCAGTCGACCGCCGCGACCCGCATGCTCGTCACCCGGTTTGCTCCACGCACGGCCCGGCCGACCACCACTGCGGCAGCAGCTCCAGCGCCTCGTCTCCGAGCGGGTTGACGCCCGGTCCGGCAGCGAGGGAGTGCGCCACGAGGGCATGCAGGCACTTCACCCTGGTGGGCATCCCTCCGGCCGACTCCCGCGTCGGGAGCTCCGTGACCTCGTCGCGGCGGCGCAGGTAGTCCTCGTGCGCGGCGGCGTACCGGCCGGCGAGGTCGTCATCGGAGCGGATCCGCTCGGTCATCCCGGCCATCAAGCCGGAGGCCTCCAGCGTCCCGATTGCTGCATTCGCCCGCGGGCAGGTCAGATAGAACAACGTCGGGAACGGTGTCCCGTCCGGCAGCCGGGGCTCGGTGCCGATCACGTCGGGCAACGCGCACGGGCAGCGGTGGGCCACCCAGAACGTTCCACGGGGCTCCCGACCGAGTTGCGCAGTCACCGCCGCCCGGACCGCCGTCGGGCCCGCGGCATCCGCACGATGATCATGGGATTGTGCCGGTTCTGACCGGCCGAACTCCATGATCATGGCGGTGGGTCAGCCGGAGTCGGCGCGCCGGACGGATTCACCGAGCCGCTCCAACCACGAGCCGCCGTCCGCCGGCGCGGCGGTTTCCGCCGGTTCTGCCGGCACCGGAGCCGCCTCACCGCCGACGACGATGAACACCCGGTCGCCGGGCATGGCGTAGTGCAGCCGCTCCCGTGCCTGTGCCTCGATGTAGGCCGGATCCTGCAGTTGGGCCTTCACCTCCTCGAGGGCATCCACCCGCGCCTGGGTCTCCCGTGCGGTCTGCTCCAAGGTGGCGATCTGGCCGCGCTGGCCGACGTACTCCTTGATCGGGTACGCCAGGCTGAGGACCAGCGCGCACAGCACCACGCCGAGCAGGACCGCCCGCCCCGTCATTCCCGCCGGGGAGCGCCGGGTGAGCCGAGCC
>JACCZY010000226.1 GCA_013695685.1 Geodermatophilaceae bacterium
CGGTGATGGGTGTGCTGCAGCGCTTCGAGCGCAAGCTCGAGGGGGCGGTCGGCGGCGCATTCGCTCGCCTCTTCAAGGGCAAGGTGCATCCGGCCGAGATCGGCCGTGCGCTGCAGCGGGAGGCCGACGAGCAGAAGGTGGTCGTCGGCGAGGGGCGGGTGCTCGTCCCCAACCGCTACACGGTGACCCTCGGGGAGATCGATCACGCGCACCTGAACGAGTGGGAGCATCAGCTCACGACCACCCTCGCCCAGCTGTTGCACGAGCAGATCGACACCGAGGGCTGGTCGACGTTCGGCTTCGTCTCTGTCAACTTCGAATGCGACAAGAATCTGCGCACCGGCGTCTTCGACGTCCGCAGCCGGGTGGACCCTGACGCTCCGGGCCAGCGGCTGCGCCAGCCCGAGCCGCCGCCCGGCGCCCAGAACGGCTCCACCCCGTCCCGGCAGCCACCCGCAGCGCAGGCCAACCCGCCGGGGCCGGTGCACCGGCCGCCCGTCGTGCGGCACTGCCTCGTCGTCGACGGTCCGAACACCCGGTATCCGCTGGAGGAGGGCAGCAACGTGATCGGCCGCAGCCAAGACGCCAAGGTGAAGCTGCCCGACACCGGTGTCTCCCGGCGCCACGTCGACATCACCGTGCAGGGCCACACGGCCGTCGCGCACGACCTCGGCTCGACCAACGGAAGCATCGTCAACGGCCAGCGGATCGCCGCTCAGCAACTGCGAGACGGTGACGTGATCCGGATCGGTCACAGCGTGCTCGTGTACCGCGTGGACGGCGGATGACAGGCAGAGCGGGGATGGGGCGGTGACCGCCGCCATCGTCGTACAGACGTTCCGGTTCGGCTTCCTCATCCTGCTGTGGCTGTTCATTTTCGCGGCGTTCCGCGTCGTCAAGGCCGACCTGTTCGGCGCGGGCCCGGCCCGGGTCAGTCCAGTGCCGCGACGAGGTGCGCCGGCCGCCAAGCCGGGCAAGCGGAAGGGTCCCCGGGTGCCCAGGCAGCTCGTGGTCACCGGCGGATCGCTGACCGGGACCCGGATCACGCTGGGCACCCAACCGATCCTCGTGGGGCGAGCCGACGATTCCACGGTCGTTCTCACCGACGACTTCGCCAGTTCCCGTCACGCCCGGCTCACCAACCGCGACGGCGACTGGTACGTCGAGGACCTGGGCTCCACGAACGGCACGTATCTCGATCGAGCGCGGGTCTCCGGGCCGACGTTGATCCCGCCCGGCGCACCGATCCGAATCGGCAAGACGGTGCTCGAGCTCCGCGCATGACCGTCACCCCGGGGCGCAGATGACGCTCGCGCTGCGCTACGCCGCCAGATCCGATCGCGGCCTGATCCGCAGCAACAACGAGGACTCGGTGTACGCCGGGCCGCGGCTGCTCGCCGTCGCCGACGGCATGGGCGGGCACGCCGCCGGCGAGGTGGCCAGCAAGATCGCGATCGCGGCGCTGGAGCCGCTGGACGAGGACACCCCCACCGGCGACATGCTCGACGCGCTGCGTCGGGCCACCGACGAGGGCTCCGCGCATATCCGCGAACTCGTCAGCGAGGACCCCAGCCTGGAGGGCATGGGGACGACGCTGACCGCGCTGCTCTTCGCCGGCAGCCGCCTTGCCGTCTGCCACATCGGTGACTCCCGCTGCTACCTGCTCCGCGACGGCGAGCTGGCCCAGATCACCCACGACGACACGTTCGTCCAGACCCTCGTCGACGAAGGACGGATCACCGCGGAGGAAGCGCACGTCCACCCGCAGCGCTCGCTGATCCTGCGGGCGCTGAACGGCAGCGAGATCGAACCCGACCTGTCGATCCGGGAGACCCGCGTCGGCGACCGCTACCTACTCTGCAGCGACGGCCTGTCCGATGTCGTCACGCTGGAGACCATGCAGGAAGCGCTGCAGGCGCCCGACCCGCAGGAGGCCGCAGACCGGCTGATCGAGCTGGCCCTGCGCGGCGGCGGACCGGACAACATCACCTGCATCGTCGCCGAGGTCATCAACGACGACCGCGGCAACACCGCGTCGTTCCAGCCGGTCGTCGACGGCGCAGCGGGGGACAACATCGGCCAGCGCAGCGTGTCGGCGACGACCGCCGCCGGCCGGGCGGCGCTAGCCGGCCCGCAGCCGGCGGCGGATCCGCAGGGTCCCCCGGTCGAGCGCTCGCCGCCCCCCCGACGCAGCGTCCTCAAGCCGGTGCTCGTCCTGGCCCTGGTCGCCGTCGTGCTCGCCGGTGGGATCTACACGCTGTGGCGGGTCAGCCAGAACCAGTGGTACGTCGGAGCCGACGGCGATCAGGTAGCCATCTTCCGCGGCATGGA
>JACCZY010000246.1 GCA_013695685.1 Geodermatophilaceae bacterium
CGATTGATCCGTGCGTAGAGGATCAGCGGACTGCTATCGCTAATCGCTGGCACGTGCGCTCAAGGTGGGCCTATTTGGTGCGCGCGCCGGGTTGAAGTTTCTGGTGTAAGATCGCGACTTCCTCAAGTTCGCGCCGCATCTCTTGGGCGTCTGCGGGGCCGGATGGCACTTGATGGCGCGCCATCAAGTCCAGCATGTGCCAGCGATCTACCCCGAGCAAGTGTGCTGCTTTGCCCTGGCTGATCCGTTCGTGTCGCAGCAACTCCCAGACAAGCGCTTCCTTAGCCTGCGTGGCCGCTTCCTCCGGAGACGCGAAAAGCGCGATCAGTTCATCTGGTAATTCGAGTGACTGTGTCGCCATCTCTGTTGCTCCCGGATTCTCTGCTCGTTTCAACCCGATACTCAATGATGCCAGCTTGCGAACGTGATGGTAATGCGGCAGCGCCTCTATGTGCACGCTGGCACAGGGTGCGCGCAGTAGTTCCGGGTCTTAACTGGCGAGGCGGTCCCACGGGTGAGGGCAAGCGGCGACCGAGTCGCTACAAAGCAGGGCACGGGCACGCACCAGGGCTTCAGCGGAGTCGACGTTCCAGCAGGCACCGGGGCGCTTGAGCCGGAGGTGCAGGACGCGGTGACAGCCTCCCTCAATGACGCCACTGCCGACGGGCAAGCCCTGGTCACGGAAGGCACCGTAGCGCACGCGAGTGGCGTTGCTGGTGAAAGAGGCGACCGCCTTGCGTACTTCCCGCTGGCGTGCCTGGGTGCGGCGGGGCACGCCGTCCGGGAGGTCTTTGCGGGGCGTGGACCACGCCTCATCCGCCGCCTCGGCGAGCAGGGTTACGTCGTCGATGGTCTGGGCGGTCCAGAGCACGCTGGCCAACGTCTCGCACCAGGCGTGGGCCGCAACGGTGCCCTCGCCGTAGAGCAGCTGGGCAAGAGCCCAGAGATGCTCGCGTGCATGAAACCAATCCACAATCTGCACGGCGCGCGAGAACCGCCGGTCGGCCAGCTTCCAGATCCACTTGGCACCATCGCCGAGCACCACTACCTGGCGCGCCCAGCCCACGCCCCGTCGCTGCGCCACCGCCAGCAGTTGGCGCCCGAAGGTCTGCGCCACCGCCAGTGTGGCCGTGTAGGTAGCCGTGTAGGTACTGGCACCGGCTACGTTGGCGACCTCGCCAGCGACCTCACTCGCCATGTGGCGCACGAGGTCGTACACGGCACCGAGCTTAACCTCTTTCCAGCCCTGGTGGGTGCGCTCAATGGCCCCATCCATCGTAATGACGAGTGTGTCGGGCGCCATCGCCGGACGGACCATCGGTGGCTGGTCGATGACCGCGCGACGCTCGCCGAACGATGGCGGGTTGGTGCGCACTTGGTGGGCATCCTCCTGCTGCTCACGCGCGCGCCCGGCCGCTTTGGTGTAGGCGCCAACGGTGTTGGGTGCCAGATGGGCGGTCGTGCCCAAGGTCCGTTCCAGCAGCCACGCCGCCTCGGCAAACGGCAACCGTGCGCCGCACTCCACCACCAGCGCCGCGAAAGCCGGCGCCAACCGCGCGGGACCAGTCCCCGGTGCCACAGCCACCAGCGTCCCTCCGTCTGGGTCAGGCAGCGTCGACGCTGCCGTGGCGGCGAGTGGCGCTGTGCCCAGCAGTCCCCATGCGGTATCCAAGGGAACGTGGTGCGCGCGCTCCTGGCAGCCGCGTCCCGCGTACACCGCGCGTTCCATGATGAGCGTGCCACACCACGTCCGCTGCTGGAGCGGCGCCACTTCCTTGAAGACGAGTCGCACGCCACACGGGCAGACGTAGGACGGACCCTGGTACCCCGTCCCACGCAGACGCACCACATCGGCCAGCACCTCGTGGCCGAGCGCGACCATCGCATCACGGACCTCCGTCTCCACCGTTGCCAGGGACACGCTGCTCGCATGGCCGGTCAAGCGGTCGCTCACTGACCGCACCAGCGCCGTCAACTGGAAGCGTGCCACGTCCAGCAGTGCCGTGAGCGCGCGCTGCCGCCGCTCCTCCACCGCGTCCGGCACGCGGGGCACCACGTCCTTCGTCCCGTCGTCGCTCTCCGCGCGGCCACGCGCTACACTCGCCATTGGTGGCAGGGTCCTTTCTGTCTGGTCGGTGAAACCAGTCAGGAGCCTGCCACCTTTTCACGTCCCGCTGCCATCCACCTCCCAGTCCCCGGAACTTTTGCGCGCACCCGCTGGCACACTCCCCCTTAGCTGAGTCGTCTTGTTGCGACCCCAGTGAGGGCATCGCGCCTGATGCCGCCTCCATGCTGCATTGCCCGGTGTACTTGAGGTTGGTTACCAGCGTGCCTTGCCCATACCACGGTTGCCCGTATGGCCCGCGCTGCTGCTCGGCTTGCCAGACACCGTTAGACGAGGTCTGGAGGATGGTGCTCCCCAGATGATGTTGGTGGAGGTACTGCAGGGTGGAGGCGCCGCCTCCCGCTGGCGGGACGTGCTCTGCGATGGCACGCCCGCCAAAGGAGTAGTAACTCTTCGTGACGCCCGTCGAGGGATCACGCTCATAC
>JACCZY010000265.1 GCA_013695685.1 Geodermatophilaceae bacterium
GGGACGTCCGCGACGCGGTTCTTGGAGATCTCGGCCGGGTCGATGTCGGCGTGCACGATCGTGGCGTCTGGCGCGAACGTGGACAGCTGACCGGTGACACGGTCGTCGAAACGGGCGCCGAGCGCCACGATCAGATCACTGCGCTGCAGCGCGGTCACCGCTGTGACTGTGCCGTGCATGCCGGGCATGCCGAGGTTCTGCCGATGGCTGTCCGGGAACGCGCCACGCGCCATCAGCGTCGTCACGACCGGGATTCCGGTGACCTCGGCCAGCACCATGAGCTCGGCAGTGGCGCGGGCCTTGAGCACCCCACCCCCGACGTACAGGACGGGCCGGTGCGCTGCGGACATCAGCCGCGCCGCCTCCCGGATCTGCTTGCCGTGCGGGCGCAGCCCCGGGCGATAGCCGGGCAGGTCCAAGGTCGGCGGCCAGCCGAACGTCGTCGTCGCCTGCAGGACGTCCTTCGGGATGTCGACGAGGACCGGACCCGGGCGGCCGGTGGCGGCGATGTGGAACGCCTCGGCGATGACGCGCGGGATGTCGACGGCGTCGGTGACGAGGTAGTTGTGCTTCGTGATCGGCATGGTGATGCCGCAGATGTCGGCTTCCTGGAAGGCGTCCGTGCCGATCGCCGCGCTCGGCACCTGGCCGGTGATCGCAACGAGCGGCACGGAGTCCATGTGTGCGTCGGCGATCGGCGTGACCAGGTTCGTTGCGCCAGGACCGCTCGTCGCCATGCACACACCGACCCGCCCGGTTGCCTGCGCGTAGCCGGCAGCTGCATGCCCGGCGCCCTGCTCATGCCGCACCAGGATGTGCCGTACCGCGGTGGAGTCGTAGAGCGGATCGTACGCCGGCAGGATCGCGCCGCCAGGGATGCCGAAGATGACCTGCGCCCCCACCGCCTCGAGGGAGCGGACGAGGGACTGTGCTCCCGTCAGGGTTCTGGCCGGTCCAGAAAGCCCGGGTGGCGGTCCGGGGCGTGGTGTCGGGCTACTGCTCATTGCTGGCCTTTTCGGTTCGGCACGGGGTCGGCGGGCGGGCGGCGCATGAAAAGACCCCTCGTGCCGGAGCACGGAGGGGTCGGCGCGACGGTCGTGGTGACCGGTCGCGCTAGCTGAGTACGAGGATGCTGGATCGCACGGACCCACCCTTGCCCATGGCGGGTGGTTGCGTCAATTCCGGCCAGTCGATCTCGTGATCGTGGACTCCGGCCGGTCCTGACCGGCGCAACTCCATGATCACACGCGTGGAGTCACTTCACCCGGGGAGCTCTAGCCGCAGACGGCGCCGGAGGAAGCCGAGCCGACCAGCCGGGCGTACTTGCCGAGAACGCCGGACGGGTAGCGCGGCGCTGGCGGCGTCCAGGCGGCTCGCCGCCGGTCCAACTCGGCCACGTCCACGAGCAGATCCAGGCTGCGCGCGGCCACATCGAGGCGAATGCGGTCGCCCTCGGCGACCAGCCCGATCGGTCCGCCGCTAATCGCCTCCGGAGCAACGTGGCCGACGCATAGTCCCGTCGTACCGCCGGAGAACCGGCCGTCGGTCAGCAACAGGACGTCCTTGCCGAGTCCGGCGCCCTTGATCGCCCCCGTCACGGCGAGCATCTCCCGCATGCCGGGACCGCCGCGCGGCCCCTCGTAGCGGATGACCAGCACGTCACCGGGCCGCAGGGTGCCCTCGGTGACGGCGTCCATCGCACCCTGCTCGCCGTCAAAGACCCGGGCTGTGCCCTCGAACACCGCGGCATCCACGCCGGCAATCTTGACCACGGCCCCCTCGGGAGCCAGTGAGCCGCGCAGGACGAGGATCCCGCCGGTGGCGTGAATCGGGTGTGCGAGCGCGCGGATGACCGCGCCGTCAGGGTCCGGCGGCGCGAGGTCTGCGAGGTTCTCCGCGACCGTCCGGCCGGTGACCGTGCGCGCGTCGCCGTGCAACAGGCCGGCGTCGAGCAGGGCCTTCATGACGACCGGTACGCCGCCGATCCGGTCGACGTCGGCCATGACGTAGGGCCCGAACGGCTTGACGTCGGCCAGGTGCGGGGTACGGTCGCCGATCCGGTTGAAGTCGTCCAGGGTGAGGTCGACGTGCGCCTCGGCGGCCATGGCGAGCAGGTGCAGTACGGCGTTCGTTGAGCCACCCAGAGCCATGACGACCGTGATCGCGTTCTCGAATGCCTCCCGGGTCATTATCTGCCGGGCGGTGATGCCTTCCTCGATGAGGCCGACCACCGCCTCGCCCGAGCGGAACGCGATGTCGTCGCGGCGGCGGTCGACCGACGGCGGGGCCGCGCTTCCGGGCAGCGACATGCCGATGGCCTCGGCCGCAGAGGCCATCGTGTTGGCGGTGTACATGCCCCCGCACGCGCCTTCGCCGGGGCAGCTGGCCCGCTCGATCGCATCCAGTCGGTCCGCGGTCATCAAGCCGCGGGCGCATGCGCCGACGCCCTCGAAGACGTCGATGATGGTGAGACGATCCTGGTCGTCCAGCCGACCGGGCAACGTCGTACCGGCGTACACGAAGACGGCGGCGAGGTCGAGGCGGGCCGCGGCCATCAGCATCCCGGGCAGGGATTTGTCGCACCCGGCCAGCAGCACCGACCCGTCCAGCCTCTCGGCGAACATCACGGTCTCGACCGAGTCGGCGATCACCTCGCGGCTGACCAGGGAGGCGCGCATCCCCTCGTGCCCCATCGAGATCCCGTCCGACACCGAGATCGTGCCGAACTCCAACGGGAACCCGCCGGCCGCCCGTACCCCCTCCTTGGCGCGCTTGGCCAGCCGGTCCAGGGACAGGTTGCACGGTGTGATCTCGTTCCAGGACGAGGCGACGCCGATCTGCGGCTTGTCGAAGTCGTCGTCGCCCATGCCCACCGCTCGGAGCATCGCGCGGGCCGGCGCCCGCTCGTACCCCTCGGTGACCTCGTGGCTGCGTGGCTTGCGCGTTCTGACGTCCGGCACGGTGCCGAGCCTAACCATCGTCTCTGCGACGATGGCCGCGTGAGTTCCCCGACGACGAGTGCCCGGTTGCGGATGTCCCGCTCGGCGCTGCTCGCCGTCGGGATCTTCGTGATCTGCACGATCCCGCTGGTCTCGGTCAGCCCGTGGTTCCTGGCTGTGCTGGCGCTGCCGGTCCTCGCCGGGGTTCACGTATGGCGCAGCGGCGTGGACATCGGTGCCGACGACGTCACGGTGCGAGCGGCATTCAGGAGTGTGACGGTGCCCTGGGCGGACGTCGCGGGCGTCGAGGTCCGGCGCCAAGGCGAACTCTGGCTGGTACGGCGCAACGGAGCGTCGCTGCGGTTGCCGACGCTGCGGGTCAGGGACCTGCACCGGCTGCACGAGGCCAGCGGGGAACGTCTCGGCCTGCCGGCCGACACCTGAGCGCCGCAGCTGGCTCAGTACTCGCCGACGACGTTCTGCAGCTCCTGACCGCTCAGATGGCGCAACAACTGTTCGCGCGCCACGGCGTACGCCCGCGGTGTCCCGCCCGGAACGCTGCCGGCAATGTGCGGCGTGAGGAGCAGCCCAGGGACCGTCCACAGTGGATGGCCCTCGGGCAGCGGCTCCGGATCGGTCACGTCGAGAGCAGCTCGCAACCGCCCCGACGCCAGTTCGGCGACCAGGTCGTTGGTAACGGCGACCGGACCACGCGCGGCGTTCACGAGCAGCGCCCCATCGCGCATCCGCGCCAGGAAGGCGGCGTCCACCATCCCGCGGGTCGCATCGGTGAGCGGGACGAGCACGACGACCACGTCGAAGTCGGGCAGCAGCGCCGGCAGCTCGTCCTCCCCGTGGACGCCGTCCCTCGCGGTACGACCGACGAGTTCGACGTCGACGTCGAAGCCGGCCAGCATCCGGCGTACCCGGTCGGGGATGTCCCCCGCCCCGACTATCAAGACACGGCGGCCGGCCAGCTCCTCGTTCACCGCGTAGTCCCAGCGTCCCTCCAGTTGGGCGGCGTGGAAGCGCGGGAACATCCGGTACGACGACAGCATCGCCGCGACCACCCATTCGGCGGTCGGGCCGGTGTGGGCGCCGCGGGCGTTGCACAGGGTCACGCCCTCTGGCACGCCATCGACGAAGTTCTCCGCGCCGGCAGACAGCAACTGGACCACCTGCAGGTCCGGTAGTTCGGCGTACGCCCGGGCCATGTCCGCGCCGCTGAGGAACGGAGGCACCCAGAACTGCGTCGTAGTCGCCGAGGACGGCAGCGTGCCGGTGCCGTCCCACACCTCGACCCGGACGTGCGACGGAAGTTCACCGAGCAGCTCACGACCGCGCTCCTGTGGGACGAGCACGACGACTTCGGCGTTGGCATCCATGGGCGCTGACTCTAGGCAGCGGCCCGCGGACCGGTCCGGGCGGCCGACGTAGGGTGGAACGCGACGAGTTCAGGGGGACATGACGATGCGCAACCTCGGGCGGCTGGCGGCGGCCGGTCTCGCGCTGGGTCTGCTCGCCGGATGCAGCTCCCCCGAGTACGTCGCCGCCGGCCCGTGGCGCCCACAACTCGAGGGCCCGCCACCGGTCGTCGCTCCGCCGGAGGACACCGACCTGCCGCTGCCGGACCCCGGTGAGCCGTCCCCCACGCCGGAGCCTGGCGCCGAGGATCCCAACGTGGTCGCCTCCGGGCTGGACACGCCGTGGGGGCTGGCGCTGCTGCCCGACGGTTCGGCCATCGTCGGCGAGCGGCGTACCGGACGGATCGTGCAGGTGTTCCCCGACCGGTCCCCGCCGGTCGAGCTGATGACAATCCCCGGTCTGGACGCGAGCGGCGACGGCGGCCTGCTCGGGGTGGCACTGTCCCCGACGTACAACGAAGATGCCCTCGTCTACGCCTACGCGACCACAGCTACGGACAACCGGCTGCTGCGTTTTACCCTCGGCGGCGTACCGCAGGCCATCGTCACCGGGATTCCCAAGGGAGCCACCGGAAACGGCGGGCGGATCGCGTTCGGTCCGGACGATCTGCTGTACGTCGGGACTGGCGACACCGGCGCACCCGAACTGGCCGAGGACTCCGGAAGCCTGGCCGGGAAGGTGCTGCGCTTCGACATCTTCGGCGCGCCTGCGCCGGTGGATCCGCTCGGGACATCGCCGGTGCTGACCCGGGGACATAGCAACGTCACCGGGATGTGCTTCGACGCGGCGGACCGCCTGTTCATCACCGAGTCGTTGAGCGACGAGTTCAGCCTGCTCGAGCCCGGCGCCGACTACGGGTGGCGGGACCGACCGGGTAACGAGGAGGTGCCGCAGCGGGAGTTCCCCGACGCCGGTCTCGGCGGCTGCGGGATTATCAACCGGGTGGCTTTCCTCGGGGCGGTGGACGGCGAGCGGATCTGGACCACCATCCTGGACGGGAACGGAGACACCGTAGGCGAGCCGGAGGAGTTCCTGGCCGGCACCTATGGACGGCTGCGAACCGTCGTCGTCGACCCGCTGGGTGCGCTGTGGATCACCACATCCAACCTCGACGGTCCCGATCAGCCGGCACCGACCGACGACCGCGTGCTGCGGGTGCCGCCCCCGGCGGAGGCCGGCGGCGGCGTCAGCTGAGCGACTCTGCCCGCCCGCCGAGCTGACTTTGCCTGCCGGATGGCCGCCGTCAGCGCCCCCGCTGAGCGACTTTGCCTGTCGGGTGGCCGCCGCGGCGCCCGTTTTGCCCGATTCGCGCGACCACCCGGCAGGCAAAGTGCGGGGCAAACGCGGGTGTCAGTGGCCGCCGTGGGCCAACCGCGGCGGGATCAGCCTTGGTCGAGTCGCGCCAGGACGAGTTCGCGGACCAGCTGCGCGTCGGCCTGACCACGGGTCGCCTTCATGACCGCTCCGACGAGCGCCCCGGCCGCTGCCACCTTGCCGGCACGCACTTTCGCGGCGATGTCAGGGGCCGCCGCGATCGCCGCGTCCACGGCGATGCCGAGCGCACCGGCGTCGCTGACGACCTCAAGGCCGCGGGCGAGGACAACCTGCTCCGGATCACCCTCCCCCGCCAGTACGCCGGACAGCGCCTGCCGGGCCAGCTTGTCGTTGACGCGGCCTGCGGCCACCAGTCCCGCGAGCTGCACGACTTGAGAGGGCGTGACCGCCAGCTCGCCAAGCTCGACCCCCGCCTCGTTCGCCCGGCGGGACAGGTCGCCGAGCCACCACCTCCGGGCGTCCTCCGCCGACGCCCCGGCCGCCACGGTCGCCTCGATGAGGTCCAGCGCTCCGGCGTTGTGGACGGCGTCCATCTCCGAGTCGGACACGTTCCAGTCGCCTTGTAGCCGCCGCCGCCGAGCCGAGGGCAGCTCCGGGAGCGTCGCCCGCAGCTGCTCGATCCATCCGGCATCCGGGGCGAGCGGAACCAGGTCGGGCTCGGGAAAGTAGCGGTAGTCCGTCGCCTCCTCCTTGGACCGGCCCGAGGTCGACTCGCCGCTGTTCTCGTGGAAGTGCCGCGTCTCCTGGATGACCCGCTGCCCGGCGTCCAGTACCGCCGCCTGGCGGATCATCTCCGACCGAACTGCCCGCTCGACGGACCGCAGTGAGTTGACGTTCTTGGTCTCCGACCGGGTGCCCCACGCATCACTGTCCACAGGAGACAGTGACGTGTTGACGTCACAGCGCAAGCTGCCCTGCTCCATGCGTACATCGGAGACCCCCAGGGCGCGCAGGATGTCGCGTAGTTCGGTGACGTAGGCGCGGGCCACCTCCGGCGCTCGGGCCCCGGTGCCGGGCACCGGCTTGGTGACGACCTCCACGAGCGGTATGCCGGCCCGGTTGTAGTCGACCAGGGAGTGCGTCGCACCGTGGATGCGTCCGGTGGCACCACCCACATGCAGCGACTTGCCGGTGTCCTCCTCCAGATGCACCCGCTCGATCTCGATCCGATGGACCGAGCCGTCGAGGTGTACGTCGACCCACCCGTCGGTGCACAACGGTTCGTCGTACTGGCTGATCTGGAAGTTCTTCGGCATGTCCGGGTAGAAGTAATTCTTCCGCGCGAACCGGCACCAGGATGCGATGGAGCAGTTAAGGGCCAGACCGATCAGGATCGTCGCCTCGATCGCGCTGGCGTTCGCGACCGGGAGCGCTCCGGGCAGACCCAGGCACACCGGACAGACCTGCGTGTTCGGCTCGGCGCCGAAGCGGGTCGAGCAGCCGCAGAACATCTTCGACACGGTTCCGAGCTCGACATGGGTTTCCAGGCCGATCACCGGCGCGTAGCGGGCGACGACGTCGTCGTACGAGGTAGCTGTGGCGCTCACGGTCCTCCCTCGCCGGTCAGCCGGGGCGGAAGTCCTTCAGCCGATCCTGCTTCTGCTCGTCGCGGCGGGCCAACTCCGCGCGCCGCTGCCGGAACCACACGACGTAGAGCCAGGTCGACAGGACGAGCAGCACCAGCAGGGCGAGCCGGGCGGTGTTGAGCGCGACGTCCCAGGACCAGGTGAGTACGCCGAGAACTACCACCAGCAGGATCAGCAGCCCGACCAGGCGCCAGAGCGCGGACGCGGCGAAGGACTCCCAGCTCGACCCCTGAACGGGCCGCTGAACGGGCTCCGCCGGCTGCGGCACGGTGCCTCCCGTCGTTCCAGCTCGCGGCGACGCCGCGTCGACTGCCTCCACGGTGACACACGTGGGGCTGTTGGGGCGAGTCCGAGTACACCGCGTATCCCGTCGATGACGTTATGTTCACCATGGTCGCCTCCCACCCAGGGTGAGCACGTAGCCCGAGACACCGGCAGTCAGCCCGACCGCCGCCATGATCAGGAACCCCGCGCCCCCGGTCAACAGGTACGCGACGACACCGGCGGACACGGCGAGCAGCGCCAGCAGCATTCCAAAGGTGCGCATCTACAGCGACGCCGCGGCGGCCAGGATCGGTCGCCCGTCACGGTCGGCCAACGCGGCCTCGACGGCAGCGGCGACCCGATAGCAACGGTCGTCGGCCAGGGCGGACGCCATCACCTGCAGGCCAACCGGCAGTCCCTCGGACAACCCGCAGGGCACCGAGATCGCCGGCGTACCGGCCAGGCTCGCCGGCAGCGTGCACAGGTCGGCGGCGTACATGGCCATCGGGTCGTCGATCCGGGCTCCGAGCGGGAAGGCCACCGTCGGCGTTGTCGGCGAGATGAGAACGTCGCAGGTCTCGAACGCCGCCGCGAAGTCGCGGCTGATCAGCGTGCGCACCTTCTGCGCCTGCCCGTAGTAGGCGTCGTAGTAGCCGCTGGACAGCGCGTAGGTTCCGAGGATCACCCGGCGCTTGACCTCCGCCCCGAACCCGGCTTCGCGGGTCAGGGACATGACCTCCTCCAGGCCGCGTACGCCGTCATCGCCCACCCGCAGGCCGTAGCGCACCGCGTCGAACCGGGCCAGGTTGGACGAGCACTCGCTTGGGGCGATGAGGTAGTACGCCGGCAGCGCGTAGCCGAAGTGCGGGCAGCTGACCTCCGTGATCGTGGCCCCGAGGTCGGTCAGCAGCCGGACGGTAGCGGCGAAGACGTCCAGCACCCCGGGCTCGTAACCGTCACCGGACAGCTCCCTGACAACGCCGACCTTCAGGCCGGACAGGTCGGCGTGCGCGCCGTCCCGGGCGGCCGCGACCACGGCCGGGACCGGCGCGTCGATGCTCGTCGAATCGGCCGGATCGTGCCCGCCGATGGCCTCGTGCAGCAGCGCCGCATCGAGGACGGTCCGGGTCAGCGGACCGGCCTGGTCCAGGCTGGAGGAGAACGCGATCAGCCCGTACCGGCTCACCCCGCCGTACGTCGGCTTGTGCCCCACCAGCCCGGTGACGGCGGCCGGCTGCCGGATGGACCCGCCGGTGTCCGTCCCGATCCCGAGCGGCGCCTCGTACGCCGACACCGCGGCCGACGAGCCGCCCGAGGAACCGCCGGGAACCCGGGCCAGGTCCCACGGGTTGCGGGTCGGGCCGTACGCGGAGTTCTCCGTGGAGGAGCCCATCGCGAACTCGTCCATGTTCGTCTTGCCGAGCATCACGATGCCGGCCTGGCGCACTCGGGTGGTCACGGTGGCGTCGTACGGCGGAATCCAGCCTTCGAGGATCTTCGAGCCGCTGGTAGTGGGCAGGCCACGGGTGACCACGACGTCCTTCATCGCCAGCGGTACGCCGGCCAGCGGCCCCAGCGCCTCGCCCGCCGCCCGGCGCTCGTCCACCGCGCGAGCGGCGGCGAGTGCGCCGTCTGCGTCGACGTACAGAAAGGCGTGAATCTTGTCGTCGACGGCCGTGATCCGGTCCAGGTGCGCCTGGGTGACCTCGACCGAGCTGGCGTGCCCGGCGGCGATCTCGCCCGCGAGCACTGCGGCGGTCATCCCTGTGAGGTCGGTCATTCCGGGTCGTCCAGTATCCGAGGCACGCGGAACCGGCCGCCCTGGGCGGCGGGCGCCGCGGCCAACACCTCGTCGCGAGCCAGCGAGGGCCGCAGCTCGTCGGGTCGCAAGACGTTCGTCACCGGTACGGCGTGGGTGGTGGGCGGGATGTCGTCCGCAGCCACCGCGCCGACACGGGCGACCGAGCCCAGGATCACGTCGAGCTGCCCGGCGAACACGTCGAGTTCCTGGTCGGTGACCGCCAGCCGGGCGAGCCGGGCGAGGTGCGCGACCTCCGCGCGCGAGATCGAGGGCATGTAGCGGGTCTCCGGTTCGATCGGCGGCGGCGGGCAACGGCAGGAGTCTACGGCGGCGCTGATCCTCCTCCGCAGATGATTTGTGCGCTAGCACACGGTAAGCGAGTGGACACGTTGGGTGCGAAAGGACAGAATAGGTGAGTACCACCGGGACGTCCGCGCCCGGTGGTTGAGCCGAGGGCCTGGACCCAGCCCAAGGGAGGGTCAGGCGATGAGCGACACTACGACGCACCCTGCGCCGCCGATTGTGGCGTACCTGCGCGGGACGGACGACTGGCAGTGAACGCCTCGGCGGTGACGGCGCTGTGCAACGTCTGTGGACGCCTGCGCAACCTGGACGTCAGCCGTGGCGATGACTTCAGTTCTGTCGAGCGGATGGCACGTCGGCACTGCCGCTCCTGCGGCACTCAGACCGAGCACGCATGGCTCGAACCGGCCTGGAGTGCGCCACACGCCCATGCGGTGGACGACGGGCGCAGGGCAGCTGATGCCGCAGCACTGGCCCGCTTCACCGAGTCGGTCGGGCAGTTGCGGGACCTCGGCGTCCCCGTTGAGGTGTGCCCCGTCATGACGGCATGCCACGGGCTCGTGCTGCAGATTCTGGATGACGGCCGGTTCGTGATCATCGTCCGGGGAAGCCTGGGGGGAGCTGGGCGGAACTACGTTCTCGATCGGGCAGTAAACGTGATCTTGACTCACGAACGGCACCGATGGCGCGTCCACAAGGCGACCAACGGTCAGCCGCCGATGGCAACGCTGCCCATTGAACTAGGGCGACGCTTGTAGGCGACTGACCGACGGTCCGCTCGGCGACGCCGTCAGGCTTCAGACGGCTTCTGTGCCACCGCGGCGGCGGCGTCCCTGCCCTCGGCTAGCAGAACGGCGAGGCCGGCGTCGTCGAGGATGGGTACGCCGAGCGTCACCGCCTTGTCGTACTTGGAAGCGGGATTCTCCCCCGCCACAAGGAACGACGTCTTCTTCGACACCGACCCGCTGACCTTGCCGCCGCGATTCTGGACCGCCTCGGTGGCCGAATCCCGGCTGTAGTCCTGCAACGAGCCGGTGATGACGACAGTCACTCCCTCCAGCGGCCGCGGGCCGTCGTCGCCGGCGTCCTCCCGCAGCCGCACCCCGGCCGCCCGCCAATTCTCGACGACGTCGCGGTGCCAGTCCACGGCGAACCACTCGACCACCGCCCGGGCGATCGTAGGTCCCACGCCCTCCACGGCTGCCAACTCCTCCTCCGAGGAACCGACGATCCGATCCAACGACCGGAGCTCCCGGGCGAGCGCCTGCGCCGCAGTCGGGCCGACGTGCCGGATGGACAGGGCCACGAGCACTCTCCACAGTGGACGGTTCTTCACCACCTCCAGGTTCTGCAGCAGCTTGGTCGCGTTCGTGGACAGGCCACCGTCCTTACGGGTGAAGAACTGACACGTCACCAGCCGGGCGGGGCTCAGGTGAAACAGGTCACCCTCGTCGGCGACGAGCCCACACTGCAACAACGCATCAGCCGCCTCGTAGCCCATCAGCTCGATGTCGAACGCCCCCCGCCCGGCGACATGGGACAGTCGCTCACGCAGCTGGGCCGGGCATGAGCGCGCGTTCGGGCAGCGGATGTCGGCATCCTCCTCGCGCTCCGGCGCCAGCGCTGTGCCGCACGAGGGGCAGCTCGCCGGCATCTCGAACGGCCGCTCCGTTCCGTCGCGCAGGGCGACGACCGGGCCGACGATCTCCGGAATCACGTCGCCCGCCTTGCGCAGCACGACGGTGTCGCCGATCAGCACGCCCTTGCGGGTGACCTCCGCGGCGTTGTGCAGCGTCGCCTGCGACACGGTGGATCCGCTGACCTTGATCGGCTCCATCACGCCGTACGGCGTCACCCGGCCGGTCCGCCCGACGTTCACCCTGATGTCGAGCAGCTTCGTGTTCACCTCCTCCGGCGGGTACTTGAAGGCCAGCGCCCACCGCGGCGCGCGGCTGGTGGAGCCGAGCCGCCGTTGCTGGACGATCTGGTCGACCTTGACCACCACGCCGTCGATCTCGTGCTCTACGGAGTGCCGCAGCTCGCCGTACTGGGCGATGAACTCGCGCACACCGGCGAGGTCGTTTTTGACGGCGTAGCGGCTGCTGGTCGGGAGTCCCCACGAGGCCATCGCGGCGTACGCCGTCGACTGAGCGGTCGGGTCGAACCCCGTCCGGGCGCCGAACCCGTGCACCACCATGCGCAGCGGCCGGCTCGCGGTCACCTTCGGGTCCTTCTGCCGCAGCGACCCCGCTGCGGCGTTTCGGGGGTTCGCGAACGGCGCCTTGCCTGCCTCGACCAGCCCCGCGTTGAGATCGCTGAACGCGGCCACCGGGAAGAAGACCTCACCGCGTACCTCCAGCAGCTCCGGCACCCCGCTGCCGGTCAGCCGCTGCGGCACGTCGGCAAGCGTGCGGACGTTAGGCGTCACGTCCTCGCCGACCCGCCCGTCTCCCCGGGTGGCAGCGGTCTCGAGCCGGCCGTCGCGGTACACCAGCGAGACCGCCAACCCGTCGATCTTCAACTCACAGAGGTACCGGACCGCTGCGCCACCCTCCCGCTCGATCCGGGTGTTCCAGGCGTCGAGCTCGGCGTCGGTGAACGCGTTGTCCAGGCTCTGCATCCGCTCGAGGTGCTCGACCGGGGCGAACGTCGTCGCGAACCCCCCGCCGACCCGCTGGGTGGGTGAGTCCGGTGTCACCAGCGACGGATACTCGTCCTCGACCTGCTGGAGTGCGCGCAACAAGGCGTCGTACTCCGCGTCGCTGATCGTCGGCGCGTCGGTGACGTGATACCGGAAGGCGTGCTCATCGATCTCGCGGGACAGCTCGGCGTGCCGGGCGCGGACTTCGGCAGGAACGTCGTTCATGTCGGTGCTGGACACGCCCTGAACGCTAGCGGGGACCGCCGACAGCGACCCGAGATGCCGTGGGGAGGGACCCGCAGTCATTGGCCGGCAGCAGCGCCAGCCAGCCGAAGCCAGCCGCCATGACGAGCATCGACACCACCCCGTTGGGCCAGTAGATATGCGAGTCGAGGAACGGGACACTCGCCGAGACGAGAAGGACAGCACCGGGAACGGCCACCCGGCCCCGACGGCGAAGCAGTACCACCGACGTGGCAACTGAAGCGACGAGGAACGCCCATGCCCCCGGCGTTGCCAGGTCGCCGCCGATGCCGTACAGCCACTGGATCTCCGGCCGCCGCTCGTCGCTGGCGGCTCCGGACCGGACCATGATCGTTCCGGTCGCGATCCCGGCGATGGCATCCAGGGCGCCGTAGAATGCGATGAAGACGAGTACGGCGAGCCGGCCGATCCAGGCGACAACGTCACGTTCTCCTCTCAGCAGCAAAACGTGACTGACACCGAGCAGGACGAAGATCGGGAGCAGCACGATGTGCAGCGTCATCCACCACTCGGCGGTGGTGCCGTCCAGGTGATGCGGGTGCGTCAGACCGAGAGCAGCGAGTAACAGCGGTGGGTACTTCCGGCTCCCCCGCAGGAGGGAGTCCCTCGCCCGGAAGGACCAGTCCCACCTCGTAGGCCAGGATCACCGCGTGGATCCGGTCCCGCAGACCGAGCTTCATCAGGACGTTGCCCACGTGGGTCTTGACGGTGTGTTCGCTGACCACGAGCGACCGGCCGATCTCGGCATTCGACATGCCCTTCGCCAGCAGGGACAGGGTCTGGTGCTCTCGTGCGGTCAACGTCTGCAACGAAGCCGGGGACGGTCGCGGCGGCACCGATCCATGTGCGGCGAAGTCGGCAAGCAACCGACGAGTCACCGACGGGGCCAGCAGGGCGTCGCCGGCAGCGACCACGCGCACGGCGTTCACGAGTTCTGCTCGGCCGACGTCCTTGAGCAGAACCCGCTCGCGCCCGCACGCAGAGCTGCGTAGACGTAGTCGTCCACGTCAAACGTCGTCAGGACGAGCACCCGGGTGGCGGGAAGCTCCCCGGTCACCATTCGGGTTGCGGCCAGCCCGTCCATCCGCGGCATCCGGACGTCCATGAGTACGACGTCCGGTCGGGTCGCGCGGGCGAGCTCGACCGCTTCCTGGCCGTCGGCCGCCTCGCCGACGACCTCCAGGTCGTCCTGGGCATCGAGGATCATCGCGAAGCCGGCCCGCACCAACTGCTGATCGTCGACGACGCTGAGGCGGAACACGTCATCGGTGTAGTCCAACGTTACGCTGGCGTGGGAGGGCCCGGCATGTCGCAGCGTGTTGGTCAACGCCTCCTGCACGATCCGGTACGCCGACAGATCGACCCCGGCGGGCAGGCGGCGTTCGGTCCCCGTCACCATGAGCTCGACGGGCAGGCCTGCCTCGCGAACCCCCGCGGCGAGTTCGGCGAGGCCATCCACGCCCGGCTGCGGCCCCAGGTCCGCCGTGTCGTCCGTGCGCAGCACACCCAGGAGTTGGCGCATCTGGGTCAGCGCTTGCTTGCCGGTGACGCTGATCGAATCGAATGCCTCGATCGCCCGTTCCGGCGCGCGGTACACGACCACCGGGCCGGCTTCGGCTTGAATGACCATCAGGCTGACGTGGTGAGCGACGACGTCGCATCTCGCGGGCAATCCGGTTGCGCTCTTCAACCATGACCCGCTGCGCCTCGGCGTCCCTGGTCAGCTTCAGCTGCGCGGCGGCGTCCTCGAGCTGGGCCGCGCGCTCCCGGCGGCTGCGTGCACTATCCCCGAGCAGCCAGGCCGTGGCGAAGATCAGGTAAAGCACGGTGTAGCTCTGCGCGTTGGCTGCCGGGTCGAACATGAGTATGAGCAGCAGGCTGAGGGCGGTGATGGCCGCGGCGAGCAGCGCCAGCGGACGGCGGCCGTGTGCGGCGACGGTGTAGGTGGCAACCAGCGCCGCGAAGGGGAGCACCGGCTCGGGCAGCGCCGCCACATCACTTGCCGCTGTCGTGATACCGGCCAGAAGTGCGGTCGAGAACGGGAACCGTCGGCGCCACACCAGTACCAGCGATTGACCTGCGACCAGCCCGTACCCCCACCACGAGACCGGCGGGCACCCGCAGCCCTGCGGCTGGATCAGTGGCTGCACGGTGACCACGAAGACCACCAGCGCGATGAGGAGGTCGGCAACCCCAGGCCGCAGCATCCACGCGCGCAACCCCGGCCAATGATTCACGGCGCCGAGTGTGCCAGCGTCGCCGCCCGGCGGACTCCCTGCGGAGAATGAGGGATTCGATCACCCCGATTCAGTCGATCGGCTCGAACGCGCCCTGCTGCCGCACTACGCGCGCGCCATACTCGGCGTCGACTGCCCGCTGGCGTTCTTCGGTGGCGACGTAGACGTCCTGGACGACCCGTTCGGCCAGGATGTCGCCGCCGGCGCTGATGACGCAGTTCGTCGCCGATCGTCCGCTGGTCTAGCCAAGCCCGCCGAAGCCTGGCGTCGACGCCGCCCTACTGTGGGCGACCTCGGCCGCCTGCTGTGTGGCCCCGGATCAGTCGAGCAGATTCGCCGCGATCGCCCGAGCCTGCGCCATCGCCGCGCGGGCGTAGGACGGGGAAGCGCCGGCCAGCCCGCATCGGGGCGTGACGACGACGGTCTCGGCCAGCTGCTCCAGCGGGAAGCCGAGCCGGCCCCACAGCTCCCGTACGGCGACCGGACTCGGATCCGGCAGCGTTTCATCCGCTCCCGGCACGACGCCCAGCAGCAGCATCCGGCCGGCCTCGACCGCGACGCCGAGATCCTCGTCGTACCGCGTCCCGAGAAGTGACAGGTCGAGGGACAACCCGGCTACCCCGAGTTCGGTGAGCAACGTCACCGGAGGGTCCGGGGCACAGCAGTGCACGATGACGGCGGTGTCAGCGACAGCGGCGAGCACCAGCCGCAGTGTGCCGTCCGCGCTCTGCGCCGAGATCGAGCGGAACGTCCCGTAGCCGCTCGCGGTAGGTACCCGAGCGGCAAGTACGGCGGGTAGCGACGGCTCATCCAGCTGCACGACGATCTGGGCAAGCGGCAGGCGGGAGCGCAGGTCCGCGACATGAGCACGCAGCCCCTCGGCCAGCGACTGCCCGAGGTCGTGCACGGCGCCCGGGTCGGCGAGCACCTTGTCGCCGCGGTGCAGCTCGACTCCGGCGGCCAGCGTCCAGGGGCCGCACACCTGGACCTTGACCGGCCCCTCGTACGCCGAGGCGTGCGCCTGCAGGGCGTCGAGGTCGCGGGACAGGAAGTCGCCGGCCCGGCGGTGGTCGCGGCCCGGCCGCGGCACCATCCGCCAGCCCGACGGCTGCAGATCCACCGCAAGGTCGACCAGCAGCGTCGCCGACCTGCCGACCAGGTCGGCGCCCGGGCCGCGGCCGGGCAGCTCCGGCAGGTGCGGGAAGTCCGGCAACTCACCGAAGACCAGGCTCACCGCCTCGGCGGGGTCGGGGCCGGGCAGCGAGCCGATCCCGGTGGACACCCCCCTCGGCAGCGACGACCTAATGCTGGCGACGCCGTACGCCGAAGACCGCGGCGGCACCGGCAAGCACCAGGGCACCACCGAGCAGGGCCAGCGGCATGACAGGAGCGCCGGTGACCGGCAGCCCGCCACCCGGGGGCGGAGTCGGGGGCGGACCTGTCGGAGGCGGCCCGCTGGGCGGCGGAGGCGAGGTGGGTGTCGGCGTCGGGCTCGGCGTCGGCGTCGGCGTCGGGGTCGCCGGCGAGCACGGGCCCATTCCGGAGCCGTCGTCGTCGAGCGGGCGGTCCGGGTCGAGGGAGACCGAGCGGTCGAGCGGCGGGGGCGAGACCGGCGAGTTCGCGCCGAGGTAGTCGACGAACGCGTCGACGTCCACCGGTCCGGTCACCGGGTCGGTGCCGGCGGTGAAGGCGTAGAAGCTGTCGCCGCCCCCGGCCAGGAAGGAGTTGACCGCGACGACGTACTCGCCGGCGGGGTCGACGACCTCACCGTTCAGCGTGATCGAGGCCGGGTCGACCGCTTCGCCCCAGGCCGCGTTCGGGTCGAACTCGTACCGGAATCCATCAGAGACCGACAGCAGGAGCAGCGACGTACGGACCTCGTCGTCCGGCGGGGTGTTCGGGTTGTTCGGGAACTGCTCTTCCAGCAGCTGGTGGAGGTCCGCGCCGGTCATCCGCAGCGTGTTCACGGTGTTACCGAAGGGCTGGACGGTGAAGACCTCGGAGTAGGTGATGTTGCCGTCGGGGTCGTCCGGACCGCTGGACAGGCAGTTCAGGTCGGCGCGGATGCCGCCGGGGTTCATGAACGCGATCACCGGATCGTTGAAGGCCTCGTCCTGGACGGAGGCGAGTTGCACGTCGGCGATCAGGCTGCCGAGGGAGGATTCGGAGTCGCGGACGGGCGACCCGCTCTGGTACGCCCGGTCGATGTCCTCGGTCTGGGATCCGACGCTGACCTGCCCCTGCTCGGCGGCCCGGTCGGTCCAGTACTGCACGATCGCGGCGATGTCCGGATCGCCGGGCCCCTGCAGCACGGGGACGTTCAGGGCGACCATCGTCTCCGGATCGATCTCACCGGTGGTCGGGCTGATCTGCAGCCGGATGTCGGTGACGAGTTTGCCGTAGAAGCCGCCCTGGGTGACCAGACGAGTGCCCCGGGCCGGGTCCTCGCCCGTGCGCGGCAGCCGGCAGTTGTACGCCTCGTGGGTGTGCGCGCTGACGATCAGGTCCACATCGTCGGTCGCCAGGCCGTCGTTGATGTCGACGATGGGGCCCGCGAGGTCGTCGCAGGCGTTGAAGTCAGGGGCGTCCGCGCCTGCTGCGGTGCCGCCCTCGTGGATCAGTACCGCGATGGCGTTGACCGGCCCGCCGGGAAAGCCCGGGTCGGTCAGCTCGGCGGCGTAGGAGTTGATCGTCTCGGCCTCGTCGAGGAAGTCGACGGTCTCGACACCGGTCGGGCTGACGATGGTGGGTGTGGTCCGCGTGACGACACCGATCAATGCCAGCCGCTGGCCGTCACCGACGTCGAGCAGCTCGTACGCCGGCAGGATCGGCTCGCCCGGGTTCACGCCGGCGTCGTTGTAGACGACGTTCGCCGCGAGGTAGGGGAAGTCGGCGCCGTCGAACCTGGTGTCGCCGGTGCTGTCGGTGAAGCAGCTGTCGACGTTCTGCTCGCCGACGCAGCCTCCGCCGTCGATCCGCAGCAGCTCGTCGGTGCCACGATCGAACTCGTGGTTGCCCACCGATGAGTAGTCCATGCCGAGCGCGTTGAGGACTTCGATGGTGGGCTCGTCGAGGAAGACGCTGGAGGTGAATGTCGACGCGCTGATCAGATCGCCGGCGCCGACGAAGAACGAGTTGGCGCTCCCGAAGTCGGCTGCCTGCTGGTCGAGCGTGGTCGCGAGGTTCGCCGCCCCGCCGACAAGTTCGCTGACGTCGTCATCGGTGCCGTATTCGCCGTCCGGTCCGGGATCGGTGATCAGTTCACCGTCGCCTCCAGACTGCACCTCGATCCGCCCGTGGAAGTCGTTGACGGCAAGCAGCTGCACGTCGATGTCCCCCGGTGCTGCGGTCGCCGGGATCAGGGGCACCGCGATCAGCAGACCGGTGACGGCGGCGAGGGTAAGCGGGATACGACGAGACAAACGGACTCCATCGACGATGTTGACGACCGACGGGAACGTAGCGGGTCAGCCAGTGGCACCGCTACGGGGGTTCGCCGAATTCGTGCCTTCGACTGTGGCCGACCCGACCACCCGGTCGCCGTCGTAGAGCACCACAGCCTGGCCGGGTGCGATCCCGCGCTGCGCCTGGTGTAAGTCGACGACGAGCCGGCCGTCGACAATCCGCGCCTCGGCGGCAGACACCGCTCCGTGCGCCCGCAGCTGCGCAGTCCCCTCGAACGGAAGCACCGGCTCCCCGACGGTCCACACCGGCGGCCCGGCATGGACAACCGTCACGTCCAGCATCGGTGCCGGCCCGACCGTCACGGTGCTGGTGGCCGGGCTGATGGAGAGCACGTAACGCGGCTTGCCGTCCGAAGCGGGGTGACCGATCTGCAGACCCCGTCGCTGGCCCACCGTGAAGCCGAACGCGCCACCGTGCCGCCCGACCACAGCACCGGACTCGGCGTCGACGAGGTCACCAGGGCGTTCGCCCAGCCGACCGGCCAGGAACCCGCGCGTGTCACCGTCGGCGATGAAGCACACATCGTGGCTGTCCGGCTTGTCGGCCACGGCAAGGCCGCGGGCTGAGGCCTCCCGTCGTACCTCCTCCTTGAGACTCCCGCCAAGGGGGAACACGGCCCGGGCGAGCTGCTCGCGGGTCAGGACGGCCAGGACATAGGACTGGTCCTTGCCGGGATCCACCGACCGCCGCAGGACGCCGTCGGAAAGCCGCGCGTGGTGACCGGTGACGACCGCGTCGAAACCGAGGGCGACCGCCCGGTCCAGTACGGCGGCGAACTTGATCTTCTCGTTGCACCGCAAGCACGGGTTCGGCGTACGCCCGGCGGCATACTCGCTCACGAAGTCTTCGACGACGTCGGCGGCGAACCGCTCGTGCAGGTCCCATACGTAGAACGGGATGCCGATCACGTCGGCGGCGCGGCGGGCGTCCCGCGCGTCCTCCAGGGTGCAGCAGCCGCGCGCACCCTGCCGCAGGGACGCCGGCGCCGGGGACAGGGCGAGGTGTACGCCGGTGACGTCGTGCCCGGCATCGACAGCGCGGGCTGCGGCTACGGCGCTGTCCACGCCGCCGGACATCGCGGCGAGCAGTTTCACCGTCGCACCCCGTCCGCCTCCGTCCAGTCCGCTCCTGTTGTGTGCTCCCGGACGGAGGCGGACTCACGACGTGCGCCGGCCAATCCGGCGCGGCGAGCCCGATCGACCACCGAAGCGATGACGTCGAGCAGGTGCGCGACATCGGCCGCTGTGGAGGGATGGCCGAGCGCGAACCGCAGCGACCCGCGGGCCCGGTCCACCGAGGCGCCCATCGCGAGGAGGACGTGGCTCGGCTGCGAGACTCCTGCGCTGCACGCCGACCCCGTGGAGCACTCGACTCCGCGGGCGTCGAGCAGCATGAGCAGGGCGTCGCCCTCGCAGCCGGGGAAGGACAGATGCGCGTTGCCCGGCAGCCGGCTCGGGCCGCCATCCATGAGGCGCTCCCCCGGATCGCCGTTGAGTACGGCGTCGGGAACCCGGTCCATCACGCCACGCACCAGGTCATCGCGCAGCTTCGCCAACCGCTCGGCGCGCTGGGGACGCTGACTGACTGCCGCGCCGACCGCGACCGCGAGCCCGGCGATGGCCGGGGTGTCGAGGGTGCCCGAGCGGACGTCGCGCTCCTGTCCGCCGCCGTGCAGCACCGGCGTACAGCCGACCTCGCGACCAAGCAGCAGCACCCCGGCGCCGACCGGTCCACCGAGCTTGTGACCGGTCAGCGTCAGCGCGTCGACGCCGCTGGCGGTGAAGTCCACCGGCAGCATGCCGACCGCTTGGACCGCGTCGGTGTGGAACGGGATGTCGTACTCGTGCGCGACAGCGGCGAGTTCCCGGATCGGCTGCACCGTGCCGACCTCGTTGTTCGCCCACATGACCGACACGAGGGCGACGTCCTCGGGAGCTTCCTCGATGGCCGCTCGCAGCGCCGCCGGCTGGACCCGGCCGAGTGCGTCGACCGGCAGGCAGGTCACCTCGGCGTTCTCGTGCTTGCGCAGCCATTCCAGGGGGTCCAGCACCGCGTGGTGCTCGACCGAACTGGCGATGATCCGGCGGCGCCGCAGATCGGCGTCGCGACGGGACCAGAAGATGCCTTTGACGGCGAGGTTGTCGCTCTCGGTGCCGCCGCCGGTGAAGATCACCTCCGACGGGCGGGCACCCAGCGCCGCGGCGATCTCCTCCCGTGCCTCCTCGACGATCCGCCGTGACTCCCGCCCGGCGGCGTGCAGCGACGAGGGATTGCCGACACGGGCCATCTGCTCGGTCATCGCCTGCACGGCCGCGGTCAGCATGGGCGTCGTCGCCGCATGGTCCAGGTACACCGATTTCATGGGGCCCGCTCCGGCCGCGAGCAGACAGCAGGAGCGCATCGGACGGCGCCGGCCGGGGTACGGGTCACGCGTTCGAGGGTAGTCCCGTGCGAATGCAAGCACCCGCGGTGCGCCTACCGTGGAGATCATGCGGAGCCCGG
>JACCZY010000001.1 GCA_013695685.1 Geodermatophilaceae bacterium
GCAGCAGGTCTGCCATCACCTCACGCATTGGCCACGTCCTCCGCCCAGGTTCTCGGACGACCCGGCGGGTGCCAACGCACTCGCTGCATCACCTCACGCATTGGCCATCTCCTCGACGAGCTCCTGGAAAGCAGCAAGGCTGTGCCCGGCTACGAACGTCGAAACGTGCGGCAGCGCCGCCTGCATTCCGCCGGTGAGCGGCTCGTACCCCACCCGCCCCTTGTGCGGGTTCACCCAGATGACCGCGTGCGCGAGCCGGGCCAGCCGCTGCATCTGCTCGCCGAGCTGCACGCAGTCACCGCGTTCCCAGCCGTCGGAGAAGATCACCACGGTGGCCCGCCGGGCGGTTCCCCGCTGACCCCACCGGTCCAGGAACGCCTTGAGCACCTGCCCGAGCCTCGTCCCGCCGCTCCAGTCCGGGATGGCGGCGCCGCTCGCGGACAGCGCCCGGTCCGGGTCGCGGTGGCGCATCTCGCGGGTCACCCGGGTCAGCCGGGTGCCTACCGTGAAAACCTCCGTGGTCGCCTGCCCCCGGCGTACAGCGGCGTGCGCGAAGCGCAGGATGGCATCGGCGTACGGGCCCATGGACCCGCTGACGTCGACGAGCAGGACCACTCGCCGCGGTTTCGTCCGCGGTCGCTGCCGTGCCAGGCCGCGGATCTCACCGCCGTTGCGCAGCACCCGCCGTACCGTCCTCGGTACGTCGACCGCACCCCGGTGCGAACGGCTGTGCCGCCGCGACGGCCGGGTCGGCGGACGGACGGACAGCAGCCCGAACAGCCGCCGCAGCTGCTCGCGCTCGGCCGGGGACAGCTGCCCGATGTCCCGGTGCCGCAGGACCTCCTCGCCACTGGTCATGGCGTGCCGGTCGCTCGACTCCTCCGCCGGCTCGGTGCCGGAACCGGACGGGTCGAGGTCGAGCGGCGCCGACTCCTGGATGCGTTCCTGTCGCGGTACCGGGCCGCCGGCCCGCGGGCTCTCGCCGCCGAAGAAGGCGTTGAACGCAGCGTCGTACCGCTCGAGGTCGTCCGGGCCGGCGCACAGGGTGAACCGGCCGGCCCAGTAGACCTCGCCGGCTTCCAGGACGTCGAGCTCGCCGAGCGCGGCCACCATCGCCTGAACGCGATCCGGCCCTGCCTCCAGACCGGCGACGCGCAGGGTCCGCGCGAAGACGAGCATCGTCTCCACGACGTCCCGCTGCTCGGCCATCGGCCTTATGTCCCGAACAGGGCAGTCAGGGTCATGGAGTGCAGCCGGTCGACGTCCTCGCGGTACTTCAGCACCGCCCCGAGCGTCGCGGCGGCCCGATCCGGGTCAAGTTCCTTGGCGCCCAAGACGTGCAAGGCGGTGGCCCAGTCCATCGCCTCGGCCACTCCGGGCGGCTTGACCAAGTCGGCCGCGCGCAGCTTCGCGGTCGCACGGGCGACGTCCTCGGCGAGTTTGGCGGTGATCTGCGGCAGCCGCGTGCGCAGGATCGCGACCTCCCGCTCGTACGACGGGTGCTCCACCCAGTGGTAGAGGCAGCGACGCTTGAGCGCGTCATGCACCTCGCGAGTGCGGTTGGAGGTCAGGACGACCAGCGGGGGTACGTCGGCCACGATCCGGCCCAGCTCGGGGATCGTCACCGCGTTGTCGGACAGGATCTCCAGCAGGAAGGCCTCGAACTCGTCGTCGGCGCGGTCGATCTCGTCGACCAGCAGGACCGACGGGGTTTGCTCGATGGCGGCGAGCAGCGGCCGGGCCAGCAGGAATCGGCGGTCGTACAGTCCGCGTTCCAGCTCCTCGGCGTCGTTCACGCCGGCCGCCTCAGCGGCCCGCAAGTGCAGCATCTGGCGGGGGAAGTCCCAGTCGTAGAGCGCCTGGCTGGCCTCGAGCCCTTCGTAGCACTGCATCCGGACGAAGTGCGCGCCGGTGACCTCCGCCATGGCCTGCGCGAGCGCGGTCTTGCCGACGCCGGCGTCGCCTTCGAGGAACAGCGGGCGGTGCATCCGCAGCGCGAGGTAGGCGGCCGTGGCCAGTCCCTCGTCGGCGAGGTAGCCGGTCCGGGCGAGCGCGTCGGCCAGGTCGGCGGGGCCGGTGAACCGCTCGGCCGGCAGCGGATCGGGCGCGGTCGCGAAGGGTGTCACCGCCCCAGCATGGCTGACGCGGTGCCGAAATGTGTCACCGCGCGAGCATGACCGAGCCCCGGCCGACCAGCCACCTGCTCCCGGCCAGCGCGATCACCCCGGTGGACACGCCGGCCATCGCCGGCAGCACGAACGCACGCTGGGCCCCGAAGGCGTCGATGATCGGCCCGGACAGCGCAGCACCCACCGTCACGCCCAGGATCAGCCCGGTCGACACCCACGCCAGACCCTCGGTCAGGGTTCCCGGCGGCATGAGCGAGTCGATCAACGAGGTACCCCCGATCAGCACCGGGGAGATCGACATGCCTGAGACGAACATCACAACGGCCAGGAGCGGCAGCGAGTTCACCGCCAGGAGCATCGTAGCGGCCGCCCCGAAGATCACCGCGGCCAGCAGGAACCGGCGGCCGAGTTCCCGGCGCCACTGCCGGGCGCCGTACGCCAGGCCGGCGAGCAGGCTACCGCCGGCGTAGACCGCAAGGATCGCCCCGGCCCAGGCCGGAGCGCCGAGCTCGTCGGCGTACGCGATGACGGTCACCTCGACGGAGCCGAAGACCGCGCCGGCACCGAGCATGGTGAGGGAGACGACGAGCAATCCCGGTCGCATCACCGCCCGGAAGCCGGGGTGGACCGAATCCTTCGGCGCCGGGGCGGGCTCCGTTCGGCGCAGCGCCGCCAGCGCGAGACCCCCGGTGAGTGCGAAGACCACGGCGGCCATCAGCCCGGCCGCGGGGCTGACACCGATCGCCAGGAACGTGACCAGCGGCGGCCCGGTGACGAACACGACCTCGTCCACCACGGATTCGAACGCGAACGCCGTCTGTCGGGCGGCGCCGGCCGGGAGCACCGCCGCCCACCGGGCCCGGACCAGCGACCCGAACTGCGGAACCGCGCCGCTGACCACCGCGGCCAGGAACCACGTCCAGACCGGCGCCTCGGTGCGCACCGCGACGATCAACCCGGCGACGCCGACGACGTACGCCAGTAGGAACGGCCGCAGGATGCGCGCCTGACCGAACCGGTCCATGAGCCGGCCGCTGACCGGACCGAACACGCCGGAGGACAGCGCAATCACGCCGGCCACGGCACCGGCCAGCGCGTAGCGGCCGGTGGTCTGCGAGATGAGCAGCACCGTCCCGATGCCCATCATCGAGATCGGGAGTCGGGCGACGAAACCGGCGCTGCTGAACTGCCAGCTTCCGTCAACACGGAACAACGCGCTATACGGCCCGAACACGTCCCGAGGCTAACCGCCCGGTCTTCCCGGTTTCCGCTGTCCTTCGGCGGCCGTCCGCCGCGTACTCGTGCAGCGGCAACTACAGTCGAGGACGTGGCTACTCCTGACACACCCGGGGCGGGCCTGGTCGACACGTTCGGCCGGGTGGCAACCGATCTGCGGGTGTCGCTGACCGACCGCTGCAATCTGCGCTGCTCGTACTGCATGCCGGCCGAGGGACTGGACTGGCTGCCCAAGCCGGAGGTCCTCACCGACGACGAGGTGACCCGCTTGATGCGGATCGCCGTCGAGCAGCTCGGCGTTCGCGAGATCCGCTTCACCGGCGGCGAACCCCTGCTCCGCCCGGGCATCGTCGGCATCGTCGCGGCGACGACCGCGCTGCGGCCGCGGCCGGAGGTCAGCCTCACCACGAACGGCATCGGACTGGCACGGATCGCCGGCGCTCTGGCCGAGGCCGGGCTGGACCGGGTGAACGTGTCGCTGGACACTCTGGACCCCGAGCGCTTCCGCACGATCACCCGCCGGGACCGGCTGCCTGACGTACTCGCGGGGATGCGCGCCGCGGCCGACGCCGGACTGACGCCAGTCAAGGTCAACGCGGTACTGCTACGCGGCATCAACGACAACGACGCCGTACCGCTGTTGGAGTTCTGCCTGCAGCACGGCTACGAACTGCGCATCATCGAGCAGATGCCGCTGGACGCACAGCATGCCTGGGACCGCTCCACCATGATCACCGCCGAGGAGATCCTCACCTCGCTGCGCACCCGGTTCGCGCTGTCCGAGGACCCGGTTGAGCGCGGCGCCAGCCCCGCAGAGACCTGGCTCGTCGACGGCGGACCGGCCCGGGTGGGCGTGATCGGCTCCGTGACCCGGGCATTCTGCGGGACCTGCGACCGGACTCGGCTGACCGCGGACGGGCAGATCCGCAACTGCCTCTTCGCCCGCGAGGAGTCCGACCTCCGTGCGGCGTTGCGTTCCGGGGGCTCCGACGAGGAGATCGCCGATCGGTGGCGGCTGGCCATGTGGACCAAGAAGCCGGGGCACGGCATCGACGACCCGTCGTTCCTGCAGCCCGCGCGGCCGATGTCCTCCATCGGCGGCTGAGCCGTTGCCGGTTGAGCCCGCCTCCAGCCGGGGCACCTCAGGCCGGGAGCACACCTCCGGAGTGGAGCCCACCTCCGGCGCGGACCTGATCGAGGAGGGCGGGGTCATGGTCACCGTGCGGTACTTCGCCGGTGCCCGCGCAGCCGCAGGTGTCGCGTCGGAGCGGGTGGATGCGTCCACGGTGGACGAACTCGTCTCCCGCTTGACGGCTTCCCATGGCGCTGCGCTGACGCGGGTGCTGGCCGCGTCGAGTTTCCTGGTGGACGGCGTGAGCGTGCGCTCGCCGGCGTACCGGCTCAATGACGGCGCCACTGTCGACGTACTGCCCCCGTTCGCTGGCGGCTAGGGTCGCCGGTTTCTCACGCTGGCTTTCGCGCGGGCGGGGCGGGCGCTAGGGGCAGTCGACCCATTCGTCGGTGCCGTCACTGAATACCTGCCGCTTCCAGATCGGCAGCCGGTGCTTGACCTCGTCGACAAGCCGGGCGCAGGCGGCGAAGGCCTCGCCGCGGTGGGCGCTGCTCACGGCGCAGGCGAGTGCGACGTCCCCGACCGTCAGCTGCCCGATCCGATGCGACACCGCGACCGCATAGACATCGTCGGAGCCCGCGATGTCGGCGGCGACCTCGGCGATGATCCTCTCGGCGGTGGGATGTCCGACGTACTCCAGGGCCTCGACGCCGCGGCCACCGTCATGGTCACGTACGACGCCGCCGAAGCTCACCACCGCCCCGGCTCCCGGATGCGCGACCAACGCCTCGTGCTCGGCAACGGACAGGGCGGAATCGACGACGACGGCGCGCTGGACCTGCATGAGCATCAACGGTAGTCGCCGCGCCGAGCGGGTCAGTCGCCGTGCCACGCGTCAACCGGCGAGCGGCGGTCAGCCCCGCGGTGCGGGCGGGTCATCCCGCGGTGCTGATGTACGGCGCTGTGCCCGCACCCCAACGGTAGCGCGGAGAGCCGCGCGCCGGCAGATCCCATGCACCCTGTGGACAATCAGCGCGACAGGTCGCCCGGCGTGTCGATGTCCTCCGGGCTGGCGATGTCGTCACACGGCACCTCTACGACCAGGTCCGCGCGGGCGCGCAGGAATGGCCGCGCCCCGGTGTCGCCCACCGCCGATCGGATCACCTCGGGCCAGTGCTCGCGGCCGAGCAGGACGGGGTGGCCGCGGCGGCCGTCGTACGTCG
>JACCZY010000018.1 GCA_013695685.1 Geodermatophilaceae bacterium
CTGCGAACCTTGTCGAGGTGAGCGGGGTCGATGGCCTGAATGAGCAAGTGGGTCACGGTGTTCACGTCTTCGATCGTCGCACGCCGCCTGCGCCCGCGCTGGCGAGAATCGGACGTCGCCTTCGTCGAACGACGGGGCGTCCCCATCGTTAGTCGCCTCCTCCTAGGGCCTGGATCTGCTCTTACCGGTAGACGTCGCGGCTGCCTTGTCTGTGGGATCGGCACGCCGTCAACTTTTGGTGCTCAGCTTGCTGCGCACCCGGACCCGCCTGCAACGGGCCATCGACGACCGGCCCAGGTTGCTGATGCGCGACGGCAAGGTGCTGGACGAGGGCCTGCGGGCCGTCGGTCTGACCGAGATCGACCTGCATTCGGCGCTGCGAGCCGCGAACGTGCACCGCTACCACGACGTCGACGCCATCGTTCTGGAGAAGACCGGGAGTCTCACGGTGCTGCATCACGCTCAGCCCACCGCCGGGGTGGAGGACAGGCTCCTCACTGGCGTGTCCGGAGCGGACCGCACGTGATCGTCACCATCGCCGGCCTGGTGCTCGTCGCGCTGGCGATCGTCGACGAGTACGTGACCACGCTGTCGCTGCACGGGGGTGGCCCGCTGTCCGGACGACTCGTCGCCCGACTCTGGGGGCCAGCGGCGCGCAGCGGCCGGATCGGGCACCGCGTACTCGAGCGCTACGGCGCGCTGATGCTGCCGGTGATCCTCCTGACGTGGACCCTGCTGCTCTACGTCGGCTGGACGCTGGTGTTCCTGGGTCGCCCGGAGGCGGTGGTCAACGCCACGACCGGGGAGCCGGTCGGGTGGCCGCAGCGGCTGTACTTCACCGGGTAGGTCGTGACCACGCTGGGCAACGGGGAACTCCGTCCCGGTGGCCCGCTCTGGCAGGCGTTTACCGTCACGGCGGCCTTCAGCGGACTGGTCCTGATCACGTTGGCGATCACGTTCGTCATGCCCGTGCTGGGCGCCGTCGCCCACAAGCGGCAGGTGGCAGGTGGCAGGTGGATCACCGGTCTCGGCGCGACGCCGGCCGAGATTCTCGCGAACGGCTGGGACGGCCGCGGGTTCTCCGCCCTGACCACCCATCTGGCCAATCTGGTGCCGGAGTTGATGGCGCTGGCCCAGGAGCATCAGGTGTACCCGGTGCTGCACTACTTCCACGCACCCGACCGGTCGACCGCATTGGCTCCGGCGATCGCCGTCCTGGACGACGCTCTCGTCCTGCTGGACCATGGCGCCGCTCCTGAGCATCGACTGGATCGGGTGACGATGGCCACCTCGGTGAGCGCTGTCGACGTCCTCTTGCAGGCGCTGTAGGCCGCGCACATCACCACCGCGGAGCACGCTCCGCCGATTCCGCCCCTCGATGTCCTGCACGGCCAAGGGATCCCCGCGGTTGACCCGGCGAGTACGAGCGCACGACCGCTAACCTGAGCGACCGGCGGGCGCTGCTACTGGCCTTCGTCGCGAGCGACGGCTGGAGCTGGGACGCGTGAGGGCGGGCGTTTTCCCGCGCGCCCCGATCCGGCGCTCAGGTCCCGGTCAGCCGGCGCGTAGCCGGTCCCACACCCGGGGGGTTGTCCCCTCCGGGTCCATGAGGGCCGTGTCGGCCAGCGGGCTGTCGTCGTCGGCCACGGTCTCGGGCTCGAACAGGCGCAGGGACTTCCCCTCGCCGCGCAACGCCTCGATGGCCGCGAGCAACGACGATCCCCGGTCCACGGCATCCTGGAGGTCGCCGGGGGCCACGTCAAGGTGCTCGGACACCAGCCGTCGCCGGATCGAGACGATCGCCTCGCGCAGCTGCGCCCCGTTCGGCGTGCCGGTGGTGACCTCGACGGCCAGGTCGCACTCGCTGTCGAAGCCCATCGACCGGTTGTTGAGGTTCGACGAGCCGACCCGCAGCAGCCGGTCGTCCAGCACGAGCACCTTGGCGTGCACGTAGATCGGCTCACCCTGCGCGGTCACCGGGTAGTAGACGCCGAGTCGCCCGTACCGGTCGGCCCCCCAGAGCAGGTGCAGCAGCGTACGTCGGGCGCCGTCCATGGTCTGTTGCTGCAGCCAGCTCTCCGCGCTCAACGGCAGCACCAGCACCACCTCCGGGCCGTCCGGGTCCTGGAGCCGATCAGCCAGCGCCTCGGCCAGCGTGCGGGAGGCCAGGAACTGGCTCTCCAGGTACAGCAGCTGCCGGGCCTGCGCGATGGCGGCCAGGTAGAGGGCCTCGATCTCGCGGACCTCCGGCTGGTCCACCTGCTCGGGCAGGGTGCGCGCGATGGCCACGTCGACATCGCGCATCGACGGCTCGAGGTCGTCCGGCCAGGGCGCCGGAGACGAGCTGTCGATCGGCGGCAACTCCTCCCCGGTGGCCGCCCGCCATCTCCTCCTGGCCACCTCGCCGACGGCGCGGGCGGCGGCGCCGTCCACCGCCGTGGTCGCGTCGTGCCAGGGGCCATACCGGTTGCCGTTCGGCGTCGTACGACGGTCGTCGTCGCGGTGCCCCGAGGTGTCCCACCGGTCGACCGTCATGTCGATGCCGCCGCAGAAGACCAGGGCGTCGTCGATGACCACGATCTTCTGGTGGTGGGCCGCACCCATGGGGTGGGC
Organism: Geodermatophilaceae bacterium; assembly: GCA_013695685.1. Lineage (GTDB taxonomy): Bacteria > Actinomycetota > Actinomycetes > Mycobacteriales > Geodermatophilaceae > JACCTY01. Next base: position 2,614 of record JACCZY010000018.1, read on the forward strand.
GGCGTCGAGCTGCAGGTGCAGCCGATCGCTGGTCATGTAGTCCAGCAGCGCGACCGGCATCATCCCGCGGCCCATCGACGTCAGCACGCCGGCGTCCCACTTGAGCAGGTAGATCTCCAGTTCCGGGCTTCGCTTCACCAGCCAGGACAGGAACCGGCCGAGCCGGTTCGGCCCCTCCAGCGTCTTCTCGACCGGCTCCAGCCGGATGCGGACGTCGAAGTCCCAGCCGATCAGCATGATCCGTCGCCGGGCACCGAGCATCGCGGCCTTGGCGTGCCGGAAGTAGTCCGCGGCGTCCACGATGCACGCGAGTCGGTCCGCCGGCTCGATCCGCCAGCAGGTCTCGCCCGGGCGGAGGATCCGTTCGTCTCGACTCACGCCAGCTCCGTCCCATCGCGACCGGCCCGATTCCGATAGTCGGATGGGTAGTCCTACCACCCTGCCCGAACGACGCGGGTGGGACGACTCGGCGTCGGGGCGTGCTGGGGGCGTCACCGCACGCCACCGCGGCTGTGAGACAGTGGCCGACCCGCTCAGCGCAGGAGGTCCGGTGGCGGTCGTCGAGGTCGCGGGCGCGCACAAGTCCTACGGCCGCCGCTTCAAGCCGCCGGAGAAGGCGCTGGACGGGCTCGACCTGTCCGTCGCCGAGCACCGGGTGCACGGCTTCCTCGCCCGAACGGGTTCCGCCAAGACAACGACGATCCGGGCCCTGCTCGGCCTGGTCCGGGTGGACTCCGGCAGCCTGCGGCTGCTCGACCGACCGGTGCCGAGCAGCTGCCCTGAATCAGCCACACCGTGGGTGCCCTGGTGGAGTCGCCATTGTTCTTCCCGAACGTCAGCGGACGCATCAACCTTCGGCTGCTCGCGGGCGTGGCGGGAGTGCCGCGCACCCGCGTCGAGGAGTGCCTGGACATCGTCGGGCTGCGCGACCGCGGGGACGACCGGTTCAAGGGCTACTCGCTGGGCATGAAGCAGCGGCTAGGGATCGCGGTCGGGCTGCTCAAGTCCCCGGCGCTACTGGTCCTCGACGAGCCCAGCAACGGCCTGGACCCGGCCGGGATCCGCGAGGTCCGAGAACTCATCCGACGGTTGGGGCAGGACGGTCGGACCACCGTCCTGCTTTCCTCCGACCTGCTCAGCGAGGTGCAGCAAGTCTGTGACGACGTCACCATCATCGCCCGCGGCCGGCCCGTGGCCACCGGTGCCGTCTCGGCGGTGCTGGCGACGGGATCGACCGGGGACGTCCGGTTGCGGGCCCCCGACCCGCAGGCGGCGTACGACGTCCTGACGACCGCCGGCTTCACGCTCACGGCGCTGCCCGACGCGTGGCGGGTGCACGGCGTTGCCGACCCCAGCGCGCTGACCCAAGCCCTGGCCGCGCAGGGCCAGTACCTCAGCGAGCTCCCGCCCATCGCCCGGGACCTGGAAAGCGTGTTCCTGGACCTGACCGCGCAGGATCAATGAGCACCGCGCCGCGGCAGGAGTTCCTGCGCTTCTTGCAGCAGGTCGCTAAGGCCTATCCGCGGCGGCGGCTGCACATCGTCTGCGACAACTACGCCACCCACAAGCACCCCGCCGCGAAGGCGTGGCTGGGCAAGCACCCGCGGATCACCCTGCACTTCACCCCGACATCGGGGTCCCGGCTGAACATGGTCAAAATCTTCTTCGGCATCATCACCCGCCAAGCGATCCGACGCGGCACCTTCACCTCGGTGAAGGACCTCATCACCGCTATCCAGGTCTTCATCGACGGCTGGAACGAACGCTGCACCCCGTTCGTCTGGACCAAGACAGCCGACCAGATCATCCCGCACACAACGAAGAGTCAAGCCACTTCGATAGCACGACACTAGGC
>JACCZY010000057.1 GCA_013695685.1 Geodermatophilaceae bacterium
TGCTCAAGGCACGCGGCCTGCGGGTCACGATGCAGAAGCTGGACCCGTACCTCAACGTGGACCCCGGGACGATGAACCCGTTCCAGCACGGTGAGGTGTTCGTGACCCGCGACGGGGCCGAGACCGACCTCGACGTGGGGCACTACGAGCGGTTCCTGGACACCGAACTCGCCGGGTCGGCCAACGTCACGACCGGTCAGGTGTATTCGACGGTCATCGCCAAGGAGCGCCGCGGTGAGTACCTCGGCGACACCGTCCAGGTGATCCCGCACATCACCAACGAGATCAAGGACCGCATCATCGGGATGTCGGCCGGCGACAACGGCAACCCGACGGGGGTGGACGTCGTCATCACCGAGGTCGGCGGCACCGTCGGTGACATCGAGTCGCTGCCTTTCCTCGAGGCGATCCGCCAGGTCCGGCACGACGTCGGGAGGGACAACTGTTTCTTCCTGCACGTCTCGCTGGTTCCCTACCTCGCGCCCAGCGGAGAACTCAAGACGAAGCCGACCCAGCACTCGGTGGCGGCGCTGCGCAGCATCGGCATCCAGCCCGACGCCATCGTGTGCCGCTCCGACCGGGTCCTTCCGACCGGGTTGAAGCGCAAGATCTCCCTGATGTGCGACGTGGACCCTGAAGCGGTCGTCTCCGCCGTCGATGCGCCGTCCATCTACGACATCCCGAAGGTGCTGCACGGCGAGGGTCTGGACGCCTACGTCGTACGCCGGCTCGGACTGCCGTTCCGCGACGTCGACTGGACGGTGTGGGGTGACCTGTTGGACCGGGTCCACCTGCCCAAGCAGACCGTGACGATTGCGCTGGTCGGCAAGTACGTCGACCTGCCCGACGCCTACCTGTCGGTGATCGAGGCGGTGCGCGCCGGCGGCTTCGCGCACAAGTCCAAAGTGGACATCCGGTGGGTTCCCTCCGACGACTGTGACACCAGCGCAGGGTGTCGGCAGGCACTGTCCGATGTGGACGGTGTCGTCATCCCCGGCGGCTTCGGCGTCCGCGGCATCGAAGGCAAGGTCGCGGCGATCCGGTATGCGCGGATCAACGGCATCCCGGTGCTCGGGTTGTGCCTGGGCCTGCAGTGCATGGTCATCGAGGTCGCCCGCAGCCTTGCCGGGTTGGACCGCGCGAACTCCACCGAATTCGATCCCGAGACCCCGCATCCGGTCATCGCCACGATGGCCGACCAGCTGGACGTGGTAGCGGGAGAGCGGGACATGGGCGGCACGATGCGGCTGGGTGCGTACGCCGCCGCCTTGAACCGGGGCTCGATCGTCGCGACGGCGTACGGCGAGACGAAGGTCGAGGAACGGCACCGGCACCGCTACGAGGTCAACAACGCCTACCGGCCGGCGCTCGAGGCCGCCGGCGTGGTCGTCTCCGGTACGTCGCCGGACGGGCACCTCGTCGAGTTCGTCGAACTGCCCACCGAGCTGCACCCGTTCTTCGTCGGCACGCAGGCACATCCGGAGTTCACCTCGCGCCCGACCCGGCCCAACCCGCTGTTCTCCGGGTTCATCCGGGCAGCCATCGACTACTCCGAGGCGGCCCGGCTGCCCATCGACCCATCGTGAGCGATTACGCCGTCGAGGACTCCGCGGAGATCTACGGCGGGCGGGTCTTCAGCCTGCGCAAGGACACCGTGCGGATGCCGGACGGGCAGATCGCCGTCCGCGAAATCGTCGTCCACCCGGGCGCGGCGGTCGTCGTCGCGCTGGACGAGCATGAGTGTGTCGTGCTGATCCGGCAGTACCGCCATCCGGTCCGGGGCTACCTGTGGGAGCTCCCAGCCGGCCTGCTCGACGTGGAGGGCGAGCCGGCGCTGGATAGCGCAGCCCGTGAGCTCGCCGAGGAGGCCGGCCTCACTGCGGCACGGTGGGACACCCTGCTCGACCTGCGCAGCTCGCCCGGGTTCAGCGACGAGGCGGTCCGCGTCTACCTCGCCCGCGATCTCACCGACATCGATGCGGCGGACCGGTTCGTCGGGGAACACGAAGAGAGTGACCTGACCATCGAGCGAGTGGACCTCGACGAGGCGGTGCGGTGGGTGCTCGCCGGGAGGATTGAGAACGCCGCCGCCGCCGCGGGCGTGCTCGCCGCGCTGGCCGCCCGGGTGAGCGGGTTTTCGGGCCTCCGGGCGGCGGACGCACCGTGGCCGGCCAAGCCGGGCCACGCGTCCTGAGGTAGGTCGGCGGCCCTACGGACCGGGTGGTGTCGCAGAGTGCGCAGGTACGGCTACGATCCGCGCACGCCATCGATTTTCGGGGGTCCCCACCATGTCAGTTCGCCGGCACCTGTCCGCAGCCTGTATCGCGAGCGCTCTCGTGGTCGCCGCCGTCGTCACACCCGCTCCGGAGGCGCAGGCGGCGGATCACCAACCGAACATCATCCTGCTGTCCACCGACGACCAGACGGTCAGCGACCTGGCCGTGATGGCCAACGTCAACAGGCTGCTGACCGAGCAGGGGACCACGTTCAGCAACAGCTTCGCGCCCTTCCCCCTGTGCTGCCCCGCCCTTGCCACCATTCTGACCGGGCAGTACGCGCACAACCACGGCGTACTGGGCAACGGTGGCGGCCTGTGGCCGGTCGGCGGCTACGACCTGCTGGATGGGTCGAACACTCTCCCGCTGTGGCTCCAGGACGCGGGCTACCAGACCGCTTTCATCGGAAAGTTCATGGTCGGGTACAACCAGGTGGTTCCTCGCGAAGTACCACCTGGCTGGACCGAGTGGCATGCAGTGGTCGGCGGCGACTACTTCGTGTCCAGAATGTTCGAGAAGTCGCCACAGTTCCCAACCGGGGTGGTGAACGAGTACAAGGACATCTACTCCACTGACCTGTGGTCGGGAATGGCGCAGCAGATCATCACCGACCGGCTCCAGGATGACGCGCCGCTGTTCCTCTGGACGTCGTTCAAGGGTCCGCACAACGCCGGGCCGGTCGAGTCCGACGACCCGCCGTTCGGGACGACGCCGGCGCGGGCGGCGCGCCATGTCGGCCTCTTCGCCGACGAGCCGCTGCCGATGGATCCCAGCTTCAACGAGGCCGACGTCAGCGACAAGCCGCAGGAGATGAGGGAGAAGCCGTCGCTCACCCAGGCTGACATCGACTACATCACCGTGCTCAACCAGCAGCGCCTGGAGGCGGTGCTGGCCTTGGACGAGGCGGTGCGCGACATCGTGGCGGCCATCGAGGCCACCGGCGAGACGGACAACACACTCATCGTCTTCACCTCCGACAACGGATTCCTGCTCGGGCAGCACCGCGTCCCCGCCGGCAAGGGGCTGCCCTACGAGGAGTCGATCAGAGTGCCGCTGATCATGCGTGGCCCGGGCATTCCGCAGGGGGTGGTGCGCCCGGAGATGGTGGCCACAATCGATCTTGCGGCAACATTCGTAGACGCCGCGCAGGCCGAGGCGGGGCTGGTCCTGGACGGTGTGTCGCTGCTGCCGCAGGCGGGTGTCACGGCCGTGCGGACAAGTCGGCTGATCGTCATCGAGGCCGGCCCGCGGACCGTCGACGGGCCGATGTACTGGAGGGGCGTGCGCCACGACCGGATCAAGTACGTCGAGTGGGGCACTGGCGAGATCGAGCTGTACGACCTCCGCACGGATCCGTACGAGATCCGCAGCCAGCACGCGAACCCGAAGTACCTAAAGGTCCTGAACTACTTCGCGGCCGAACTCGCGCGGCTGAAGGACTGTGCGGGAGAGGTCTGCCGCTCCTGAGACGCACCCGCCGATCGGTGGGGTTATGTCCGGATGGGCCGATCCCTAGACTCGGCGCCGGTGCAGACGCACGGCGGGACCGGCCGAGGCAACACAGCCGGTCCCGGCGGGACCGGCCCAGGCAACGGAGCCGGCCGGACCGCACGAGCGATGAGAAGGCGTGCAGATGAAGGTCGGCGTACCCAAAGAGGTCAAGAACCACGAGTACCGCATAGCGATCACTCCGGCCGGGGTCACCGAGCTGGTCCGCGCCGGCCATGACGTGCTGATAGAGCGCAACGCCGGCGAGGGCTCCCTGATCCCGGACGACGCCTTCGTCGCCAGCGGCGCGCGGATCGCACCGACCGCGGACGACCTGTGGGGTGAGTCCGACCTCGTGCTGAAGGTGAAGGAGCCGATCGCCGAGGAGTACCACCGGATGCGGTCCGGGCAGACGCTGTTCACCTACCTGCATCTCGCCGCCAGTCTGGACTGCACCAAGGCGCTGATGGACTCCGGCATCGACGCGGTGTCGTATGAGACCGTGCAGCTGCCCGACGGGTCGCTGCCGCTGCTCGCACCGATGTCGGAGGTGGCGGGGCGGATGGCCCCGCAGGTCGGCGCGCACTGTCTGGAACGCGCGCAGGGCGGCCGCGGCGTACTGATGGGCGGTGTCTCCGGCGTCTACGCCGCCAAGGTCGTCGTGCTGGGCGCCGGCGTGTCCGGGCTCAACGCCGCCGCCATCGCCCTCGGCATGCAGGCCGAGGTGCTGCTGCTCGACGTGAACATCCAGCGGCTGCGCGAGGTGGACCGGATCTACCAGGGCCACATGCAGACCGTCATGTCCAACTCCTACGAGGTCGAGCAGGCAGTCATCGACGCCGACCTCGTGATCGGCGCCGTTCTGATCCCCGGGGCCAAGGCGCCCCGGCTGATCAGCAACGAGCTGGTGGCACGGATGAAGCCCGGCTCGGTGCTCGTCGACATCTCCGTGGACCAGGGCGGCTGTTTCGAGGACACCCGCCCGACAACACACGCCGATCCGACGTACGTCGTGCACCAGTCGGTCTTCTACTGCGTGGCGAACATGCCCGGCGCGGTGCCCAACACGTCGACGTACGCGCTGACCAACGTGACGATGCCGTACGTGTTGTCGCTCGCGGACAAGGGACTGCGGGAGGCGACGCGCACCGATGCCGCGCTGGCCAAGGGCGTGAACGTGATCGGGGGGCAGGTCGTCTACGACCACGTGGCCGAGGCGCACGGCCTGTCGTACACCCCGCTCGCCGACGCGTTGGCCTGATTCGCCGTCTGCACCGTGCGTGCCGACCCGACCCGGATCGACCGGCTGGTGTCGACGTACCTCGACCATCTCACCGTCGAGCGGGGGCTGGCGGCGAACACCCTGCTGTCCTACCGGCGCGATCTTCGCCGTTACGCCGAACACCTCGCCGGGGTCGGGGTGCAGACCGTGGCCGACGTGGGGGAGGGGAACGTCTCGGCGTTCCTCGCGGCGCTGCGCGAGGGCAGCGAGGAACACCCGCCGCTGTCGGCATCCTCGGCCGCCCGAGCGGTCGTCGCGGTCCGGGGCATGCACCGCTTCGCCGTACGGGAGGGGCTCGTGTCCGACGACGTGTCCCGCAACGTGCACCCGCCGGCCGCGGCGAAGCGACTGCCCAAGTCGATCCCGCTGGAGGACGTCGAGCGGCTGCTCGACGCGGCGGTGCGCGAGGAGACCCCGCTGGCGCTGCGGGACCGCGTCCTGCTGGAGCTGCTCTACGGCACCGGTGCCCGGATCTCCGAGGCGGTGGGGCTGGCTGTCGATGATCTGGACCGGTCCGCCGGGACAGCCCTGCTGCGCGGCAAGGGCGGCAAGCAGCGGATCGTCCCCGTGGGTTCGTACGCCGTACGGGCGGTCGAGCAGTACCTCGTGCGCGCCAGGCCGTCGCTCGTCGCAGCCGGTCGCGGCAGCCACATGCTGTTGCTCAACGCGCGGGGCGGGCCGCTGACCCGGCAGAGCGCGTGGGCGATCCTCCGGACGGTGGCCGCTCGGGCGGGGCTGCCGGAGACGATCAGCCCGCACACCCTGCGGCACTCCTTCGCCACCCACCTGCTCGACGGCGGGGCAGACGTCCGGGTGGTGCAGGAACTGCTCGGGCACGCCTCCGTGGCGACCACCCAGCTCTACACGATGGTCACCGTGGACCGGTTACGGGAGGTGTACGCGACCGCTCACCCCCGCGCCCTCGGCTGACACCTGTTTGGCCCGCCCCGGGCAGCGGACTAGAGTCGCCGCGATCGCCGAATGCCAGCGGATGGAGAGGGACCGGTTCGTCGTCTCATGCCAACTGATCCCCGAGACGCCGACAGGCTGCCGTTCGAGGGCATGGAGGGGCCGGCCAAGCGGCGCCGATCCCGCAAGGACGCCGGTCCCGCCGAGCCTCGTGCCCGGGCGGTGTCCACCGACCCGGCCAGGGAGCGGGTCCGGCCGATCCCCGATCCGGTGACGCTGCACAGCCACGGCCCGGCGCGGGTTCTGGCCCTGTGCAACCAGAAGGGCGGCGTCGGGAAGACCACGTCGACGATCAACCTGGGCGCGGCGCTGGCGGAGTTCGGCCGCCGGGTGCTGCTCGTGGACTTCGACCCGCAGGGTGCGCTGTCGGTGGGGCTGGGCGTCTACCCGCACCAGCTGGACATGACCATCTACAACGCGCTGATGGAACGCCGTACGACCGGCGAGGACGTCCTGCTCAAGACCGGCGTCGCGGGCATGGACCTGCTGCCGAGCAACATCGACCTGTCCGCCGCCGAGGTGCAACTCGTCGGTGAGGTCGCCCGGGAGCAGGCGCTCGCGCGCGTACTCGGGCCGCTGCTGCCGCGCTACGACTACGTCCTGATCGACTGCCAGCCCTCACTCGGCCTGCTCACCATCAACGCGCTGACCGCCGCGCACGGTGTGATCGTCCCCCTGGAGTGCGAGTTCTTCAGCCTGCGGGGCGTCGCGCTGCTGCTGGACACGATCGAGAAGGTCCAGGAGCGCCTCAACCCCGAGCTCCGGGTCGAGGGCATCCTGGCCACGATGTACGACGCCCGGACCCTGCACGCCCGCGAGGTGTTCAGCCGGGTCGTGGACGCCTTCGGCGACAAGGTGTTCCAGACCATCATCGCCCGCACCGTGCGCTTCCCGGAGACCACCGTCGCCGGCGAGCCGATCACGTCCTGGGCGCCGCAGAGCCCCGGAGCGACGGCGTACCGGGACCTGGCCCGCGAGGTCCTCGCCCGCTCCTGAGGCGTCAGTGGGTCCAGGGGACGGGAACCGGTCCGGCACCCCGACCTGCGACTACCTCATTGCGGTGCCTGACCCGACCGATGGCCGGGCCAACCTGCTGAGACTGACCGAGCGCGGCACGGACATGCTGCAGTTGGCCGTGGGCATCCAGGCCGACCTGGAGAACTCGCGGCCCGACGACATGTGGAGAAGTGGACGTATCCCGCTCGATGGATAGGTCCACTTCCCCACATCTCATGCCCGCCAGCGCGCTGCGGATCGCTGCCAGCGTCCACTTCCCCGCATTCCGACGCTTTTCGCCATCGCCACCCGCGCTACGGTCACCGGATGTCCGAGCAGCCGAGCTTTCAGGTCCGGCTGGACAACTTCGAGGGACCGTTCGACCTGCTGCTCAGCCTCATCTCCAAGCATCGCCTTGACGTCACCGAGGTCGCGCTGTCGCAGGTGACGGACGAGTTCATCGAGCACATCCGCGCGGCCGGACCGGACTGGGATCTGGGGCAGGCCACCGAGTTTCTCGTGGTCGCTGCGACGCTGCTCGACCTCAAGACGGCACGGCTGCTCCCGACCGCGGAGGTCGAGGATGAGGAGGACCTGGCGCTGCTGGAGGCCCGGGACCTGCTCTTCGCCCGGCTGATGCAGTACCGCGCGTACAAGCTCGCCGCCGCGCACTTCGGCGAGCTGGAGCGGGTGACGGCACTGCGGCATCCGCGGTCGGTGTCGCTGGAACCGCATTTCGCCGCGCTGCTGCCAGAAGTGCTCCTCGGTGTCGATCCCGAGCGGTTCGCCCGCATCGCCGCCGACGTGCTGCGGCCGCGGCCCGCTCCGGTGGTCGCGGTCGAGCACCTGCACACGCCGCGGGTCAGTGTCGCCGAGCACGCCGCCATCCTGCGCGAGCGGCTGACCCGCTCCGGGGCCGCGACGTTCCGTTCCCTGACCGCCGACTGCCAGCACACTCTGGAGGTCGTGGCCCGGTTCCTTGCCCTGCTGGACCTGTACCGCGAGCACGCGGTCTCCTTCGACCAGGTGAGCGCCCTCGGGGAGTTGCATGTGCGCTGGACCGGCTCCGCTGAATGAGTGGGAGACTGCCCGAGTGCATCTCGGTCCGACCATCCCCGCCCTCCCGGTCAACGATATGACTGCCGCCGTGGCCTGCTACCGAGACCGGTTCGGGTTCAGCGTCGGACATCACGACGGCGGCTTCGCGGTGCTGATGCGGGACGACGCCGAGATCCACCTGTGGGAGTCCAGCGACACCAGCTGGCAGCAGCGCGACTCGCTGAAGCGCCCGGTCCGCTCGGGTGCGGAATCGTTCATCGCCGGTACGGCGAGCTGCCGCATCGAGGTCGATGAGGTCGACGCCCTGTACGACGAGCTCGCGGCGGCCGGCGTACTGCACTACGCCGATCGTGGAGTTCCCATGGACACCGACTTCGGGACGCGGGAGTTCGCGACCACCGACGTGGACGGCAACCTGCTCTCCTTCTTTCGGCGGGTCAGACCGCGTGGCTGACCGGCTGCCCCACGCGCTGGAGGCGGTGCTGCTGGTCGTCGACACGCCGGTCGGCGCGGCCGACCTGGCGGTGGCGGTCGAGCAGCCGGTCGGGGCCGTCGCGGAGGCGCTGCAGCGATTGGCCGCAGAGTACGACGAGGCCGAGCGCGGGATCCAGCTTCGCGAGGTGGCCGGGGGGTGGCGGCTGTACACCCGCGAGGAGTACGCCGGATCCGTCGAGCGGTTGCTGCTCGAAGGACAGCGGTCACGGCTGACCCAGGCGGCGCTGGAGACGTTGGCGGTGGTGGCCTATCGGCAGCCGGTGACGCGGGCGCGGATCTCCGGGATCCGTGGGGTCGGCGTCGACGGCGTGATCCGCACACTGCTGGGCCGCGGCCTGATCGAGGAGTGCGGGACGGACCCGGAGACCGGTGGAGGGCAGTACTGCACTACGGGGCTGTTCCTGGAGAAGCTGGGCCTGCAGTCCCTGGGCCAGTTGCCGTCGCTGGCCCCGCTGTTGCCGGAACTGGAGTCCATGGATGACTGAGGGCGTCCGGCTGCAGAAGGTGATGGCCGCTGCGGGCGTGGGCTCGCGCCGCGCCTGTGAGGAGCTGATCGCAGCCGGGCGGGTGTCCGTCGACGGCACGGTGGTGCGCACGCAGGGCGTCCGGGTCGATCCGTCGTCCGCGGTGGTCGTCGTTGACGGGGAGCGGCTGATCGTCCGCGCCGACCTGACGCACCTGCTGTTCAACAAGCCGCGCGGCGTGGTGTCCACGATGTCCGACGAGCAGGGCCGGCCATGTGTGGGCGACTACGTGAGACAGCCCGGCCTCTTCCACGTCGGCCGGCTGGATGCCGACAGCGAGGGGCTGTTGCTGCTGACCAACGACGGGCCGCTGGCGCACCGGCTGGCGCACCCGTCCTACGAGGTGCCGAAGACCTATCTCGCCGAGATCGCCGCGCCGGTCCCGCGCGACGTCGGCAAGCGGCTGCGCGCCGGGGTCGATCTGGACGACGGGCCCGCCAAGGCGGACTCCTTCCGGGTGCTCGGTCAGGCCGGGGGCCGCGCGCAGGTCGAGGTCGTGTTGCACGAGGGGCGCAAGCACGTCGTACGGCGGATGCTCGAAGCGGTGGACCGACCGGTCGTCCGATTGGTGCGTACGGCGCTGGGGCCGGTGGACCTGGGCGTGCAGCGTCCGGGTTCGCTCCGGCCGCTGACGAGCAAGGAACTCGGCCAGCTCTACCAGCTCACCGGCTTGTGACGCTCATCGAAGACGCCCGAACCGGGGTGGCGGCCCGAGCCGTTCATGGAAGGGCTCGACGTACCCTGGTTCCGACTGAAGGGGGCCCGCGTGGCCGTGCGTGCGCTGCGTGGCGCCATCCAGATCTCGGGTAACGAACGGCAGGCGATACTCGACGGGACGAGCACGCTCGTCCAGGCCCTGCTCGAGCGCAACAACCTCCGGTCCGAGGACATCATCAGCATCGTGTTCACCGCGACACCCGACCTGACCGCGGAGTTTCCGGCCTACGCCGCCCGCCAGTTGGGGCTGACCGACGTACCGCTGCTGTGTGCGGTGGAGATTGACGTACCGCAGGCCATGCCTCGGGTGCTGCGGCTGCTGGCGCACGTGTCGACGGATCTCACGCGGGCGGACCTGCGGCACGTGTACCTCGGCGGGGCGGCGGCGCTGCGGACGGATCTGCCCCAGTGACCCACTTCGGACCGGTTGACGTCATCGCGATCGACGGGCCGTCCGGCACCGGTAAGTCCTCGGTCGCTCGGGCGGTCGCTCGGGAGTTGGGCTGGCGGTATCTGGACACCGGTGCGATGTACCGGGCGCTGACCTGGGCGGTGCTGCGGGCGCAGGCGCCGGTCTCCGAGGCGGCGGAGGTGGCTCGGCGGATCTCAGTCTCGATCGGCACCGATTCTTCCGCGGAAGACATCGCGGTGGACGGCGAGCATGTGGAGGCCGAGATCCGGTCGCCGGAGGTGACCGCCGCGGTGTCGGCGGTGTCGGCGGTGCCGCAGGTGCGGTCGCTGCTGGTCGAGGCGCAGCGCTCGTTGATCGGGGACGGGCAGATCGTCGTGGAAGGGCGCGACATCGCTACCGTCGTCGTACCGGATGCTCGGTTGAAGATCTACCTGACCGCGGACGCCGACGTACGGGCGGCACGCCGGGCGCGGGAGGTCGGCGCTCAGGCGGCCGAGGTGGCCGAGGTGGCGAACGCGCTACGGCGGCGGGACGGGTTCGACAGCAGCCGGGAAGCGAGCCCGTTGCGTCCCGCGTTGCATGCTGTCGTGGTGGATACGTCGGCGATGAGTCAAAGCGAGGTGGTGGAGCACATCGTCTCCCTCGCCCGGCTAGTCGTCTCATGAACGAGACGCCGGACGAGTCAGAAGCTCCGGTCGCCAACCCGATCCTCGCCGTCGTCGGGCGGCCGAATGTCGGCAAGTCGACACTGGTGAACCGGATGCTCGGGCGCCGCGAGGCGGTCGTGCAGGACGTGCCCGGGGTGACGCGGGACCGGGTGGCCTACGACGCGCTGTGGCGGGGCAGGCAGTTCACGCTGGTGGACACCGGCGGCTGGGAGCCGGACGCAACGGGCATGCGAGCGCGGGTGGCCGAGCAGGCCGAACGGGCGATCGCCATGGCCGATGCGGTGCTGCTGGTGGTGGACGCCTCGGTCGGGGCCACCGAGGTGGATGACGCGGTGGCGCGGGTGCTGCGCCGCGGTGACCGGCCGGTGATCCTGGCGGCGAACAAGGTGGACGACGAGCGGACCGAGGCCGAGGCGACTGCGTTGTGGCGGCTCGGGCTGGGTGAGCCGTACGCGGTCAGTGCGCTGCACGGGCGGGGCAGCGGCGACCTGCTCGACGCGATCCTCGACGCCCTGCCGTCCGCGCCCCGCGAGGTCGACGTCATCGGCGGACCGCGACGGGTGGCGCTGGTCGGCAAGCCGAACGTGGGCAAGTCCTCGTTGCTCAATCGGCTGGTCGGCGAGGAGCGTGCCGTCGTGGATGCTGTCGCCGGTACGACGGTCGACCCCGTGGACAGCCTGCTGACGTTGGACGAGGAGGTCTGGCGGTTCGTCGACACCGCCGGTCTGCGGCGCCGGGTCTCGCATGCGTCAGGGGCGGAGTACTACGCCAGCCTGCGTACGGCGGGGGCGATCGACGCGGCCGAGGTGGCGATCGTGCTGATCGACGCGAGCGAGCCGATCAGCGAGCAGGACCAGCGGGTGATCTCCGCGGTGGTGGAGGCCGGGCGCGCGCTGGTGCTCGCGATGAACAAGTGGGACCTGGTGGATGAGGACCGGCGGCTGATCCTGGCTCGGGAGATCGACCGGGATCTGGCCCGCGTCCAGTGGGCGGCGCGCCTGAACGTGTCGGCGCTGACCGGCCGGGGAGTTCAGCGGCTGGCACCGGCGCTGCGGTCGGCGCTGGAGTCCTGGGAGCAGCGGATCCCGACGGGCCGGCTGAACGCCTGGCTGACCGAGGTGGTGCAGGGAACCCCGCCGCCGCCGCGTGGTGGTCGGGCACCGCGGGTGCTCTTCGCCACCCAGGCCGACACCCGGCCACCGCGGTTCGTGGTGTTCTCCACCGGGTTCCTCGAAGCCGGCTACCGGCGGTTCCTCGAACGGCGGCTGCGCGAGGACTTCGGCTTCGCCGGTACGCCGATCGAGGTCAGCGTGCGCGTTCGCGAGAAGCGGTCCCGTAACCGGTAGTCGCGTACGTCGGGTGCCGCACGCGCTAACGGCAGCCACAGGGTGACAGCATTGGCACGCTATCTCTGCCGTTACGCCGTGACGTGAGGCCGGTGTCAACCCTGCCGGCCGGCCTACCGGCCTGCCGGCCTGCAATCGTGCGGCGAAGCGCCTGGCCGGTCCGGCGCGGTCCATGCACGAGGACGGGCCTGCGGTAGGCTGACCGCCGACCGGGACGTGGCGCAGCTTGGTAGCGCACTTGACTGGGGGTCAAGGGGTCGCAGGTTCAAATCCTGTCGTCCCGACAGAGAAAGGCCAGGTCAGAGCCCTGTAGGGCAGGTCCGAGTCCACCTTCGGCACCGATACTGCTACCGGATTGCTACCGAAGTCCTCCAGCCTTCCGCTACCGTCGTCTCGGCTGCTACCGGAGTGACGGGGGACGGGGTGAAGGGGTCGACGCTCAAGCGGTGTCCGTGCCCCGTCCGGCGCGACATTTCCGGCCGGCGGATCACCTGCTCCAAGTCACATGGCTCTTGGTCCTTCAAGGCCGACGGACCCGAAGACGGGGCGGGCGCGCGTCGTCAGGTGATGAAGGGAGGCTTCCCGACTCGCAAGGCCGCTGAGGCCGCCCTGGCGGACTACCTGTCCAGCGGCGGCCGGGGGGAGCCAGCCAGCTTGGACACCCGGCGGCTCGCGGACTACCTGGCCGAGTGGCTGACCGGCATGCGGCTCACCCTCGCCGTCGCCGCCTGGACCAACTACCGCAGCGTCCTGAATCTCTACGTGACCCCGCGGATCGGGCAGCTGCGACTGACCGCGATCACAGGGCCCGCGCTCACTGCGCTTTACGCCGACTTGCTCGACCACGGTGGCCAGAAAGGCCGCAGTCTGTCACCCACCACCGTCCGCCTGGTGCATCGAGTGCTCACGAAAGCCCTCAACGACGCCGTGGAGGCTCGCATACTCGCAGTGAATCCCGCACAACGCGCCAAGGTGCCCGCCCGGCACAGGGTCGAGATGCAAACCTGGAACGCGGCGCAGGCGGCCGCCTTCCTCACAGCGACGGCCGAGCATCGGCTGTACGCCGCATGGGTCCTTGCGCTGGTGTGCGGGCTGCGCCGCGGTGAGCTTGCTGGCCTCCGCTGGGCCGACGTGGACCTTGATCAGCGGACCATCGGTGTCGTCTCTCAGCGCACCACCGACGCTGATTGGAACGTGATCACTAAGGCACCCAAGGGAACTAGCCGGCGCACCATCGACCTCGGCGGTGCCGCCGTCGCCGCCCTACACCGGCATCGACAGCAGTCGCTGAGCGAGCGGCAGCACTGGGGGTCGGCGTACACCGACAACGGGCTTGTCTTTGTGCAGGAGGACGGTTGCCCGTACCACCCCGCACGCCTGTCCGACACGTTTCAGCGGTCGACCACGCAGGCGGGCCTGCCGCCGATCCGCCTGCACGACGCCCGCCACTCCTGTGCCACCCTCGCCTTGGCTGCGGGTATCCACCCCAAGGTGGTTCAGCAGCTACTCGGCCACGCCTCCTGGTCAACGACCATGGATCTATACACCCACCGCGTCGAACGCCTGCAACGCGACGCCTCTGCGCGCATCGAGGACGCGCTGTTCGCAGCGGGCCATCCACCTGGGTAACAGACGAACCTCTTATCGACCTCGATTTGTCGTGATCTTGCTGTCGGGCGGCGGCTGTCCTCGGCAGGGCGATGGTTTGGCAGTTGGCCAGCGCTCGTGCCGCTGGTCGTCTGTCTGCTTGTCGTCGGGTCGTGAGTGAGGTTCAGGGTAGGGCTGAGCGTCGGGCGCGGCCGGTGGCCATGAAGCGGGTCCCGGGCCAGTCTCGGGGTAGGTGGAGGAGAACTTTTCGGCCGGTGCGGATGAGCCGTCCGGCGGCCAGAGCAGCCGTAGCCGCAGCCGTTTCGGTTCCAGCGGAGCGCCGGTTGTCCGGTGAAGGCCAGCGTTAGGTCCAGGCGCTCAGCTCGGCGTCCAACAGCATTGGCTCCGCCAGATCTGGTTCTGGGCCCATTCGCGCAGCGGCAGGGGCGCACCGGAGTCCTTCCGGCTGGACGACCGGATCTGCCGATGTGCGGGCGCCGCCACGATCGGCTCGAACGAGCCCGGGCCCTGGTGGCGGGCGGTACAGGTCCCCGTGCTGGTGTCGGGTCCACGAGCCTGTTGTCGCCGCGCTGTGTCACCTATTCGGCATCGCGCGCATGCTCGCGACCGCGTCGCATGGCCTGTCTTGATCACCCAGGCGGACTGCTTCCGCGGTTAGCCTGGACGCGCGGCCCAGCATGACGTAGCTCCGGTTGCCGCAAAACGTGGTCGCGACAAGGAGGCCCATGCTTCACCCGGAGGACCTGCTCGCGGCAGGATTCGCCGAACTCTCGGAGGACGACGGCCGCCTGCAGCGTTGCGACGAGACGACGGCGGCTCCCGTCGATCCACAGCTAGAGGTTCTGCCGACGGGCCTGATGCATTGGACGCAGTTCGAACGGCTCCTCTTGCGAGTCGCCAGAGAAGTTCGGGGGCTGCGGTCGGTGTCCCTCCTAGGTAACAGCGGCCAGAAGCAGGAGGGTCTGGACGTCATCGGCCTTGACGGGGCGGGTCAGGCGGAGGGCATACAAAGCAAGAAGTATGTCAGGTTCACGAAGGCGGACCTCGACGCTGCCGTCATCAAGTTCGACGAGGGATCGCTCCCCTTCTCGGTTCCAAGGCTCGTCATCGGGGTGGCCTGCTCCGGACACGAGGCCAAGGTCGTGGCTCGACTCATGGAGATCAACCAGGACCGTGACGACCTCGAGGTGGAGATCTGGGACATCGGGCGGCTGTCCGAGATGCTCCGGGACCGGCCGGAGATCGTCCGGGAGTTCTTCGGAGCGGGAACGGCTGCCAGTTTCTGTGTCCCCCACGTCATGGAGCCCGTCGTCGTTCCGGCGCCCGACGCAGTAAGCCTGGCCAGCGCAGTTCTCGGAGGGCCCGCGTCGGCGACCGGTGCCCGGGAGAAGTTAGCGGCCGCGGACGAGGCAGAGCCCCAGAATCTCGAGGCGTCGCTCGCACTGGTGCGAGCAGCGCAGGCGGCCCTTGACGAGGCAGGGTTTCCTGCGCACGCTCAGGTGTTGGACGAGCGCGTCGTCGGACTTCTCCTGCGTTTGGGGCGCAGAACTGACGCCGCCCGCTTGCTGCTGGACCGTCTGTGGAGCCGGCTCGCAGCCGATCAGTCGGACGACGCCGCCATAACCCTTCGGACGCTCGAGGGGCTCGACGGGCCGCCAGAAGCGGACGTGACCGAGTCGGGCGACGGCCCGGCTCCGGACCCCTTCGTCCCAGCCGCCATCAGGACCGGCAGGCGGGCCCTCGCGGTCTACGGCGATCCGTTCGGCAGGACCGACGCGGACGCCATCGACAACCCCGACCGGGGGTACCGGTCGACCGGGCACGCCTCATGCTCTTGGAGGGGGAGTCAGCGCTCGCGAGCGCGCGGATCTCAGCGCTGGCACCGCAGCCGTTTATCGCAGCCGCGGACCAGGTGTCGTCGCACAACCGAGAACTCGCCATACGGCTACGTCTCGTCGCCGCGGACGCCCGCGACGGCAATTGGCAAGAACTCCTGCATGAGGCCCGTACGCGCGTGCATGGACGGGACTTGTCCGCACTCATCCTCGCGCGCTACGCCCGCCACCGAGCACTTGACGGCGACTTCAGTGACGCCGACGCGAACTGGGCAGAGGCCATCGAGCAGGCTTGTCTGATCCGTCGGCACGAGGACGCGGCAGCCTGGCTTTACAGCCGCAGAACTCTCGCTATGCGCTACCGGGTCTTCGTCGACGACGTCTACCACCCCCTGGCCAGCGCGCTGAACAGCCGACCCGACAAGCCGCGTCTCGTCGCCGGTGGCCGCCGGACCCGCGAGCGGGCCCTCGACGCGCTCCACCACGCCAAGCCCCGGACGGCGGTCGCGCGGCTACGCAGGTACCTCGTCGACGCCGTAGTGAGCGGCAGCTGGCAGGAGGAGCATGACGCCCGCGAGCTCCTGGCCGACTGCTACGCGAGTAGCGGCGAGCACGTCCTGGCTGCGGAGCAGCTTGTACTTGCGGGCCAGAAGGAGCGCCTCGTCGAGCTCGCGAAGGCGGTCGGCGATGTGCTGCTGCCTGTCCAGCCGTACCTATCGTGTCGTCTCTACTGGGTGCAGGCCAGCGCGTTGAGCGCGCTCGCGGCACAGGCCGACCTCGTCGCCGACCAGGAGGTCACCGGGCTCATCGAACAGGGCCTCGCCGTCCTCGACGAAGGCGCCGCCGGCACGCTCGTCGATACCCCGCTGTTCGGTCCTTCCAAGTACCTCGCCGCCCACGAGCTGCTCGCCGGCCTCATGAGCCGCGCCACCAAGGAACAGGCCGCCAGATACCTCGCGCTCGTGGAGGACCGAGCGCCACGTGACCCGAACAGGTACCACCGTACGGACGACGACCACGCCAAGGCGCTCGTGCAGATCGGGCGGACACAGCCCGACCTGATCGGCAGGGCCGTCGGCCAGCTGCTGGACATGCTCAAGGGCCAGACGCACGCCGCGGAGCGGTACGGCTCCGACTTCCTGCTGGACAACCTCGACCGGTTCGAAGTCCGGCAGCGGCTGGCCGCCCTGGCCGCCGAAGGAAACCACGCAGCGGCCGAGATGCTGGCTGCGGCGACCAAGCCCAACGTCGCGACTCCCGCGGACCTCACGGCCGCCGAAGCCGCGGCCGCCGGTCTCCTGGCGCCGCCCGACAGCGGCCCAGGCTTCTACAGCAGAGGGACCGGCGCGGTCCGACAATCCGTCCTCGCGCGCTTCCTGCCGCCCGACCGTCGCGTGAATCTCGTCCAGGCCCAGCTGGACCGTGCTCGGCTGCCGCACGAAAGCACGGGCAATAGGTCCGAGTACCTGCTCGCCGCCTCCAACCTCACCGAACATCTGCCAGAGACGCCAACCAGGGCGCTGTTCGAGGCAGCCCTGCGCGAGGCGACGGATCCCGCACCGTCCTTGGCCGACGACTTGACCGCCCAGTTCAGCCACCCCTTCGGCGCCGTTCGCATCAACGACAAGCAAGACAGCCGACCCGCCGCGGCCCTGCTTGCTGCGCGACTTGCCCGAACGCCGGAGGAGCAGCGCGCCGCCCGCGATGCCGCCCTTGCGCTTGTCGGCACCGACGACGGCGCCGACTACCGAGTCGCCCACGCCCTCCAGCAGCTGGACACCGACCTCGACGACTCCCTGCCCTACTTGGCCAGGCTCGGATGGGCAGTGCGGTCGGTCGCGGCCATGCACTGGGCCAGATCGAGCGCCGCTCCGGCGCACGTGGGACAGGCATTGGCGTCAGACCCGGACCCGCGGGTCCGTCGCGCACTGGCTCGCGAAATCGCAATGATGGGACCGAGCGAGCACACGGATGCGACGCGCGAGCGGCTTAGTCAGGACGTCCGCTACAGCGTTCGTTCCCTTCTCGCCGTCGCCGACCCGCAGTTGGCGTAGCAACGGCTGAGTTGCGGGACCGTCTTGGCTCGACACATTCCCATGGGCGGGGCGACGCATAGATGCCGCCGACGGCTCGCTTCTGGACGGGCAGGGCGCAGTGGCGAAAGACGCCCCCGACAGTTCGTCCGCAATGTCGCGACGGGAGGTGCACATCGTCCGCTCATCAGCGTGAGTCGTTTTGGTCAAGCTGGTGGTCGGTGCCCTGTCCGTCGTCGGTCCCTGCATAGCTGAATGGGGTTGGTCCCGGCAGCGTGTGATCAGGTTGATTCGACGACGGGCGGGGCTGCCCTTGATGAGCGTCGAGATCAGCGTGTGTCTCTATGCCGCGTAGGGCTCGCCCCGACCGCCAGCTCGGGTGTCGCAACGACTCGTCGATGGCGTCGCCGA
>JACCZY010000066.1 GCA_013695685.1 Geodermatophilaceae bacterium
TGCCGCTGCCGAACTCGTTCTTCCAACCCAGGCCCTGGTGCTGGACCGGGCAACCCTCAGGTTCCGTCCCGACCAGGCTGGGGTCGCCCGCGCCGTGGGTCTTGCCGAACGTGTGCCCACCGGCGATGAGCGCGACGGTCTCCTCGTCGTTCATCGCCATCCGAGCGAAGGTGTCGCGGATGTCCCTGGCCGACCCCATCGGGTCCGGCTGGCCGTTGGGCCCCTCCGGGTTCACGTAGATCAGGCCCATCTGGACCGCTCCGAGGGGACCGGACAGCTCCCTGTCGCCGCTGTAGCGCTCGTCGCCGAGCCAGGTGTCCTCCGACCCCCAGAAGATCTCCTCAGGCTGCCAGGTGTCCTCACGACCGAAGCCGAAGCCGAACGTCGTGAAGCCCATCGACTCCATCGCGACGTTGCCGGCGAGGACCAGCAGGTCAGCCCAGGACAGCGCCCGCCCGTACTTCTGCTTGATCGGCCAGAGCAGCCGGCGGGCCTTGTCCAGGTTCGCGTTGTCCGGCCAACTGTTGAGCGGGGCGAAGCGCTGCGCACCGCTCCCGCCGCCGCCCCGGCCGTCGGCGATGCGGTACGTGCCTGCGGCGTGCCACGACATCCGGATGAATAGCGGCCCGTAGTGGCCGTAGTCGGCCGGCCACCACTCCTGCGACGCCGTCATCACGTCCAAGAGGTCCTGCTTGAGCGCCTCGACATCCAGGGCCGCGAACGCCTCCGCGTAGACGAAGTCCGCGCCCAGGGGATTGGACCGAGGATCGGGCCGGTTGAGAACCTGCAGGTCCGGCTGGTTGGGCCACCAATCACGATTCGTCCTGGGCCGAGTTCCCTTGACTTTCGGACTGGGGATCGCCGGGTTCTCACTCTCGCTGACGCTGTCGGTCTCGGCCTTGTCGGTCACGTCGATCTTTTCGGTCACGTCGGTTGCTCCTCCGGTCTCGCCGCTCCGGTGGGACACGGCTGGTGTCTGGTCAGGTCGGCTGCTCGTGTGAGTGGACCGTGCGCTGCTCAGCCGCCGGACCGGTCCGCCCTTGCCGGGCGCAGTCGGTGCATTGGCCCCAGTAGACGACCTCCGCTTCATCGATCGTGTAGCCGGCGTCGTCCGCGGCTGTCAGGCAAGGGGCGAAGCCGACCGCGCAGTCGACATCGGCGATGGCACCACACGACCGGCACACGACGTGGTGGTGGTTGTCCCCGACCCTCGCCTCGTAGCGCGCCACGGAGCCGGCCGGCTGGATGCGCCGCACCAGACCGGCGGTGGTCAGCACGCGCAGCACGTCGTAGACGGCCTGATGAGACACAGCGCCGACCCGCTCCCGCACCACACCGATGATCGACTCGGTGTCGATGTGCGGATGGTCGCGGACCGCGGCCAGCACCGCCACCCGAGGGCGCGTCACCCGCAGAGCCGCCCCGCGCAGCAGACGCTCGAGCTCTGAGCCGCCTATCATACCCGGAGTCTGGCTCACTTTCTGGAATGAATCAAGACACCGGAGTCCTCCGTGACGTTGCCTGGTGCGCCACCACGCACGGACGACCGACGCAGGGAACACGCCTGACCGGGCCGACGGAGCCGTTGCCAGGCGGGAGGGAGCCTGGCCTAGCAGAGCCGCTCAACGGGAAGGATTGCTCACAAACAGTAGCCGGGGCACGGTGCGCCTCCCCTGTTGCACCGATCAGGTACCCCTGTGGTACATTCACGGCCCAGTTCGTCACTGTCAGACACGTAATGTCACAATCTCACACAACTATCCGGCTCGGAGGAGCGCATGGCGCGCCATTCGGGCACCGTAGCGGCCCGCAACTCGGGTCATGAAGCGCTGCGTGACAGGCGGGTCCTCAAGCCCGCGCGGAGCGGCTCGGACGGCTCTCGATGGGAGCACATGAACCACGAGAGGGCACCTGAGCAGTCACCGGAGGAGTCCGTGGCCGTGGCGGCTGTAGCCGAGGCCGAGCTCGCCGCCCGGGCGGTAATCGAGACCCAAGCTGCCGTAACGGCCGCCGCCCGCACCGTTGCCGAGACAGCAGCCGCCGCCGTCCAAGCCGTCGCGGCGGCCGTCGACGCCAATGCGGCAGTGGCTTCCGCGGCGGCCGCATCCGCCGCGGAGGCGCGGCGCACGGAGGCCCGGCTGACCCACGAAATCCTGCACGACGACCTGACGGGCTTGGTGAACCGGCGCCTCCTGGTCGACCGCCTCACGCAGGCGCTCGCACGCGCCAGCCGAGCCGGGACAACAGTCGCTGTGCTGTTTCTGGATCTCGACTATTTCAAGGCAGTGAACGACACCTTCGGTCACGCCATCGGCGACGAGCTGCTCATCGGCGTCGCCAGGCGGCTGCAAGAGAGCCTGCGCGACACCGACACCTGCGCGCGGGTCGGCGGCGACGAGTTCGTCGTCGTCTGCGAGGACCTCAGCCATGCGTCGGACGGCGCGCTGGTGGCCGGCCGGCTCGAGGCCGCCCTGGCCGCCGGGGTACCCGTGGGCAATCGGAACATGCCTGTCCGCGCCAGCATCGGCATCGCCGTCAGCTCAGCCGGCTCGCTGCCTCAAGAACTCTTGAACGAGGCCGATGCTGCGATGTACCGAGCCAAGGGAGGCGACCGAACACGCTCCGACGACGATTCGTCAGACAGATTCCTCACTGCCGGTCGGGCACGCCCCGGTGCGGATCCCTACGCACGGCGTCGCTCTGATGCGTCCTGATGCGAGGGCCCAAGGCTCGGCGTAGGCGTGGTTTGCGGAGTTAGCGCTGCTCGTACGCCCGCTGTAACCCGCGCATGCCCGGCTTCTCGCTCGCACCGAGCTGCTTCGACGGCGCGGTGACTAACCTCGGTTTGAAGGTGCTCGCCCGACCAGGAGCACGGCGGGTCCGTCTAGGGTCTCGGTGTGACGTGGTGGCAATCGTACGGATCGTTCCTCGTCTTCGCCGCGATCCTCATCGTGGTGCCGGGGCCGGACTTCGCCGTCGTCACCAAGAACTCGCTGTCGTCGGGCCGCCGTAGCGGCGCGTGGGCGAGCGTCGGCGTCGCGACATCGAACGCGGTCCAGGGAATCGTTGCCGTCGTCGGGCTGGGAGCGCTGATCGTCGCCTCCCAGCCGCTTTTTACCGCCATCAAGTGGGTGGGAGTGGCCTACCTCGGCTTCCTGGGTGTGCAGGCGTTGCGGTCGGCCTGGCGTGGTCGCTATCCGGCGACTCAGGCCACCACGACGGTGGGCGAAGGTCGGGCCGCGATCCACGGCTGGCGGCAAGGCTTCCTGTCCAACATCACCAATCCGAAGGTGCTGGTCTTCTACCTTGCGGTCCTCCCGCAGTTCCTGCCACGAGACGCTGCGGTGTGGCAGATGTTGCTGCTCGCGCTGACGCACGCGTTGCTGGGCCTGGCGTACCTGCTGTTGCTCGTCTCCGGGTTGCATCGGGCTCGACGCCTGCTGACCCGCCGGCCGGTGAGGCGCGGACTGGACGCCGGGACCGGAATCGCGCTCGTGGGCTTCAGCGCGCGGCTTGCTCGCGAGCAGGTGTGATCGGCCCCGGCGCCCCCGCACGTTGCGTCGCCGTACGGCGGACCAGGTGAGCAGCACCGCGGGCCGTCGGCGCCCCGGCGACGACATCACCATCTGCGGAGCCATCCTCGGCCCGACCGGCCCCACCGTCGACGTCCACGTCGCCGACGGCCGGGTCGCGGAGATCATCCCCGGAGCCCATGCCGGAACTTCGGGGAGACGGGTGGATGCCTCCGGCAAGATGGTGCTGCCCGGGTTGTGGGACGCACACGTCCACATGGTGCAGTGGGCCACCGCCCGTCGGCGGATCGATCTGGCAGCGGCCCGCTCGGCTACCCACGCCGCAGACATGCTCGCCAACGCCCTGCGGGCCCGGCAGACCCCGCCGCACGCCGGTGAGGTCGTCGTCGGCTACGGCTACCGCGACGCCCTGTGGCCAGACGCTCCGCACGCGTGGCTGCTCGAGCGGGCAGCCCCGGGAATCGCCGTAGCGCTGCAGAGTGCGGACCTGCACACCGCCTGGCTCAGCCCGGCCGCGCTGCGCCTGCTCGGACGACCCGAGCACCCCACCGGGATCCTCCGCGAACAGGAATGCTTTGACGCCATGGCCGCGTTCGTTGGCGTCGAGCCGGACCTGCTCGACCAGTGGGTACTGGAGGCAGCCGCCGCGGCCGCGGCCCGCGGCGTCACCGGGATCCTGGACTTCGAGTACGCCGATACCGTCGCGGACTGGAGCCGGCGGGCCGCCCGCGGCCGTCTGCCGCTGCACGTCACCTGCTCGATCGCCCGCGAACTGCTACCCCAGGCGCTGGACCTCAGGCTGCGCACCGGCCGGCCCGTGCCCGGCGCTGAGGGTGACCTCGAGGTCGGGCCGGTCAAGCTGTTCACGGACGGCTCGCTCAACACCCGAACCGCCCTCTGCGACGAGCCCTATCCGCCGTCACACCCCGGGGCTCTCGCGGCTGCCGACGCGGGATCCGGACACGCGGCCATGGGGTACGCCGAACTCGTCGACACCATGGAACAGGCCGCGAAGGGCGGGATCGAGGCAGCGGTCCATGCGATCGGAGATACCGCCAACGGCATCGCCCTCGACGCCTTCGAGCATGTCGCCGGCTCGGGCCGCATCGAACACGCGCAGCTCCTGCG
>JACCZY010000073.1 GCA_013695685.1 Geodermatophilaceae bacterium
GAGGCCCGCGGGCAGGAATGGTCCACAGTGGACGAAGAAGAGTTCAAGGCACCGATCCGCGAGCAGTACGAGAGCCAGGGCCATCCCTACTACGCGACGGCGCGACTCTGGGACGACGGCGTCATCGACCCGTTGCGAACCCGGATGGCACTGGGCGTGGCCCTGTCCGCCTGTGCCAACGCACCTCTGGAGCCGGTCGGCTACGGCGTCTTCCGGATGTGAATGCTCCTGAGTGCTCCGCCCCGTGTCCCCTCGACCGCCAAGGACTCGCGTGTTCCACACCGTTCTGATCGCCAACCGCGGTGAGATCGCCGTGCGCATCATCCGAACGTTGCGCGCGATGGGGATCCGCTCAGTCGGGGTCTACTCCGACGCGGACCGGGACGCCCGGCACGTCCGCGACGCCGACATCGCCGTACGCATCGGACCAGCCGCGGCGGCCGAGAGCTACCTCTCGATCCCACGGATGATCGAGGCGGCGACGTCCAGCGGCGCGCTGGCGATCCATCCCGGCTATGGATTCCTGGCCGAGAACGCCGACTTCGTCCGCGCCTGCACCGACGCCGGGCTGGTGTTCATCGGCCCGCCGGCAGCCGCTATCGAGGCGATGGGCGACAAGATCCGGGCCAAGCAGACCGTGGAGGCGGCAGGGGTCCCCGTCGTACCCGGTCGGCACACGCCCGGACTCACCAACTCCGACCTCGTAGCTGCGGCGGGGGAGATCGGCTACCCGGTCCTGCTCAAACCGTCGGCCGGCGGCGGCGGCAAGGGCATGCGGGAGGTGACCGACCAGACCGCGTTGGCCGAGGCGATCGCGGGTGCCCGGCGGGAAGCGAGTAACGCCTTTGGCGACGACACCCTGCTGATCGAGCGGCTCGTCCAGCGCCCGCGGCACATCGAGATCCAGCTGCTTGCCGACCAGCACGGAACAGTCGTCCATCTGGGCGAACGCGAATGCAGTTTGCAGCGTCGGCACCAGAAGATCATCGAGGAGGCTCCGTCGGTCCTGCTCGACGAAGCCACCCGGGACCGGATGGGGAACGCGGCAGTCGAGGCCGCCCGGGCGGTCGGGTACACCGGTGCCGGGACCGTGGAGTTCATCGTCTCGGCCGACCGGCCGGCGGAGTTCTTCTTCATGGAGATGAACACCCGGCTGCAGGTCGAGCACCCGGTCACCGAGCTGGTCGTATCGCTGCGCCGCCGGGGCGCAGCTCGGGGCGGCGCCGGTCTGGATCTGGTCGAGCAGCAGATCCGGGTAGCTGCCGGCGAACCACTGCGGTTTGTCCAGGACGACGTCGAGCTGATCGGCCATGCGGTCGAGGCCCGCATCTATGCCGAGGATCCCGCCCGCGGGTTCCTCCCGACCGGGGGCACGGTGCTGGCCCTCCGCGAGCCGGATCAGCCGCACATCCGGGTCGACTCCGGCCTGCGCGAGGGCGTGGCGGTCGGCAGCGACTACGACCCCATGCTGGCGAAGGTGATCGCCTGGGCACCGGACCGCGCCACCGCCCTGGGTCGCCTGGACAGCGCACTCGCCGAGACCGCAGTTCTCGGCGTACGCACCAACATCGCCTTCCTCCGCGCGCTGTGCTCCGATCCTGACGTGGTGGCCGGGAACCTGGACACCGGGCTGGTCGCCCGCCGGGTGGCTGCCCTGATCCGAGATGACGTCCCGGACGACGTCCTGGCCGCGGCCGCGTTGGAGCGGCTGAACGATCTGGAACCACGCGGCCCCGTCACCGACCCGTTCGACCTGCCCGGCGGCTGGCGGGTCGGCGAGCCGTCATGGGCGAGCTGGCTGATGCAGGTCCCGGGACACGATGCCGTCGAGGTTCGGGTCCGCGGCCGTGCGGCTGCAGCCGAGGTTGCGGTCGGCTCGGGCGAGCCGGTCTCGGCGAGTGTGGAACGCACCGGCTCAGCCCTCCGGACGTCGTACGCCGGCCGCACCCACAGCTACGCCTACGCCGAGGACGGCGATGTGGTGTGGCTCGGGCGGGACGGTCGGACCTGGGAGGTTCGCGAGCAGGAGCGGCTGGCCGCTGCCCGCCATGACACCACCGCGACCGGGGGACCGCTCACCGCGCCGATGCCGGGGACGGTCACCGTGGTCCGGGTGGCCGTCGGGGACGAGGTGGCGGCCGGTCAGTCGCTGGTGGTCGTCGAGGCGATGAAGATGGAACACTCGGTGGTCGCGCCCACCGACGGTACGGTCAGCGAGCTGTTCGTCCACAGTGGACAGCAGGTCGCCATGAACGCTGCAATCGCCGTTGTCACGCCGGCTGCGGAATGATTGGTCCAATGCCAACCCCACTGCGAGGACTCCCCGAGCACGTCACGATCTACGAGGTGGGCCCGCGTGACGGCCTGCAGAACGAGCAGGCCACGATCCCGACCGAGGTCAAGGCGCAGTTCATCGACCGGCTGGCTGCCGCCGGGCTGCGCACCATCGAGGCGACCAGCTTCGTGCACCCGAAGTGGGTGCCGCAGCTCGCGGACGCCGACGTACTGATCCGTGATCTGCACCGCGCGGACGGCGTACGGTATCCGGTTCTGGTGCCCAACGAGCGCGGGCTGGACCGCGCGCTCGACCTCGGCATCACGGACATCGCGGTCTTCGCCAGCGCGACGGAGGCGTTCGCGCAGAAGAACCTGAACCGCACCCTCGACTCGCAGATCCTGATGTTCGAGCCGGTCGTACGCCGGGCGCGGGAGGCCGGCCTGACGGTGCGCGGCTACCTGTCGATGTGCTTCGGTGACCCCTGGGAGGGCGAGGTTCCGGTCGAGCAGGTCACCCGGGTCGGCCGGCAGCTGCTCGACCTCGGTTGCACGGAGCTGTCCCTCGGCGACACGATCGGCGTCGGTACGCCGGGGCAGGTGCACGCTGTCCTGCGCTCGTTCGTCGACGCCGGAACGCCGATCGGGGAGCTCGCCGTGCATTTCCACGACACCTACGGCCAGGCGCTGGCGAACACCCTGGCCGCATTGCAGCTCGGCGTCACGACGGTGGACGCCTCGGCTGGCGGGCTTGGTGGCTGTCCGTACGCCGAGAGCGCGACGGGGAACCTGGCCACCGAGGACCTCGTCTGGCAGCTGCACGGACTGGGGATCGACACCGGCGTCGACCTCGCAGCGCTCGTGCGGACCAGCATCTGGATGGCGGAAGTCCTCGGACGGGCAAGTCCCTCACGGGTGGTACAGGCAATCGGCAAAGGAGATTGACGATGTTGGATTACCGGCTCGACGAGGAACTGGTAGCCCTGCGGCAGACGGTGCGTGAGTTTGCCGTGGAGGTGGTGGCGCCGGTGATCGGCGACTACTACGAGCGCAACGAGTTCCCGTACGAGATCGTCGGCCAGATGGGCAAGATGGGCCTGTTCGGCCTGCCCTTCCCCGAGGAGTACGGCGGGATGGGCGGCGACTACTTCGCCCTGTGCGTCGCCCTGGAGGAACTCGCCCGGGTCGACTCCTCGGTCGCGATCACGCTGGAAGCAGGGGTGTCGCTCGGCGCCATGCCGATTTTCCGATTCGGCACCGAGGAGCAGAAGCGCGAGTGGCTGCCTCGGTTGTGCAGCGGGGAGATGCTGGGCGCGTTCGGGCTGACCGAACCCGGTGGTGGTTCGGACGCCGGCGCCACCCGGACCACGGCTCGCCTGGACGGCGACGAGTGGGTGCTCAACGGCACCAAGGCGTTCATCACCAACTCCGGCACCGACATCACCGGCTTCGTCACCGTCACCGCCGTCACCGGCGAGCAGCCCGACGGGCGCGCTGGCGGGTCCCAGAGCGGCCGCCAGGAGGGGCGCAAGGAGATCTCTGCGATCCTGGTCCCGTCCGGTACGCCCGGGTTCACCGTGAGCAAGAAGTACTCCAAGGTCGGCTGGAACGCCTCGGACACCCGGGAGCTGTCCTTCGACGACTGCCGGGTGCCTGCGGCGAACCTGGTCGGGTCGCAGGGCCGTGGGTACGCGCAGTTCCTGTCCATCCTCGACGAGGGGCGGATCGCCATCGCCGCGCTGTCCGTCGGGCTGGCGCAGGGGTGTGTCGACGAGAGCGTGCGCTACGCCAAGGACCGGGAGGCCTTCGGTCGACCGATCGGGCAGAACCAGGCAATCGCCTTCAAGATCGCCGACATGGATATGCGCGCCTCGACCGCCCGGCTGGCGTACTACCGGGCGGCGGAGAAGATGCTGCGCGGCGAGCCGTTCAAACGGGAGGCGGCGATCGCCAAGCTCTACTCCTCCGAGATCGCGGTGACGAACGCCCGCGAGGCCACCCAGGTGCACGGCGGGTACGGCTTCATGAACGAGTTCCCGGTGGCCCGGATGTGGCGCGACTCGAAGATCCTGGAGATCGGGGAGGGTACGTCGGAGGTCCAGCGGATGCTCATCGCACGCGAGCTCGGCCTCTAGCGCGGTGGTTTCATGATCGTGAGGCTGGATTAAGCGGAAACCGCACAATCTGGCCTCACGATCATCGTTGCGTGGAGGCGGCGGACGGTGGCGAGCGGGCAGCGCTGGGTCAGGCGGTCAGCAGTTCGTCGAGGCGGCGGGTGATCGGCCAGGCGCCGTCGGAGGTGTTGGAGAGCACGGTGTGGGTGTAGCGAGCGACCGGATCGTGGACTGAGCGGAAGGACACCCCGGCATCACCGCCCACCAACATCACCGCAGGACCCGTTTCGTCCAGCCAGAACCCGATGCCGTAACGCGCTGACTCCTCCGGTACGTCGCTGCGCGGCCGCACCATCTCCGTCACCCAGTGCGGCGGGACGATGCGTCCGCCGATCAGCGCCGCCCACAACGAGTGGATGTCGGCTGCGGTGGAGTAGATGCCGCCATCTCCGTTGCCGAGAACCGGTAGGTGGAAGATGTTGGTGCGCGGCCCGTCGACGGTGAGGTAGCCGCGGGCGACGCGACCGCCGAACTCGTCGGAGCGCAGGAACCCGGTGTCTTGTAAACCGCCTGGGTCACACACCCGTTGCCGCACGAGCTGGTGGTAAGGAACGCCACTGCCTCGCTCGGCGATCAGGGCGAGCACCACGTATCCGCTGTTGCAGTAGGAGAACCGCTCGTCGGGTACGAACTTGGGTGGAAAGCCGTCGAGTTCGCGTAGGAACGCCTCGGTGTGGGCGAGTTCGTGCACCGGAGAAGTCAACACGTAGTCGTTGGTGTCACCGCCGGCATCCTCGTCGAAGTAGTCACCGATGCCGGACCGGTGTGTGAGCAGGTGCTCGACGGTCACCTCGGGGCCGATCAGCGGCAGGTCGTCTCCGAGTACCGACCGCGCCGTCGTGCTCATGCTGAGCACGCCGTCCTCGATCAGGCTGACCACCGCCAGCGCCGTGAAAGCCTTGCCGCCGCTGGCGATCCCGAACTGGGTGTCGACCGTGTTCGCCATGTCGTAGCCGCGATGAGCCAGCCCGAACGCCCTGACCAGCTGGATGGTGTCGTCGCAGTCGACGCGCACGACGCCGGAGAAATGGGTCTGCGCGGCGATCTTGTCCAGCTCCGCTTCCCACATGCTCACGACCGGAACGTACATGGAAATTCCGACCGGAGCCGATGTGGCGGTGATCCGCTCAGTCAGCGAGGATCGAGGCATGGACGACAGTGAGATCAGAGCCCGGATCACTTCCCTTGTGGAGGAGGAGCACCGGCTCCGCGAGAACCCTGATGGGTTGAGCCCCGAGGACCGGACCCGGCTCGAGGGCCTGGAAGTGGGGCTGGACCAGCTGTGGGACCAGCTCCGGCAGCGTGACGCGCTGCGCCAGGCCGGTGCCGATCCCGACCGGGCGCGCCGGCGTCCCGCAGACGAGGTGGAGGGCTACCTGCAGTAGTCGAGCTGCGGAACACCGTGTCGGCCTACGACGCGTGGTACGTCGCACTCGCGGAGTCGCTGGCGGCGCCACTGGTCACGCTGGATCGCCGGCTCAGTCGAGCCAGGGGTCCCCGGTGCTCGTTCGAGACGCCGCCTTCGGCGTAGTCGCTGACGTCGTGTACGCGCCGGTGACGTGCAGCAGCGGAGCACCGCGGTCGGCGACATAGGCGACGTCCAGCACCCGGCCGATCAGCAGGGTGTGGTCGCCTGCATCGACCCGCTGCTCGGTGCGGCACTCCAAGGCCGCCATCCCGTCCTCGATGATCAACGCGTCGGTGCTCGGCCCCCGGCGATGCGGTAGGTCGGCGAGCAGGAGCCGGGCGCTGGGCCTGCCGATCTCGCTGAAGCGGGTGGCGATCGAGCGTTGGCCGGCGGCGAGCACCGACACCGCCCAGAGGTCCCGGCGCAGGAGGACCTCATGCAGGTACGACGCCCGCGCGACGCTGGCCAGTACCAATGGCGGGTCGAGCGAGACCGAGGCGAACGCGGTGACAGTGATCCCGTGGTCGTCCAGTTCGTCGCGGACCGAGAGCACCGTGACGCCGCTGGCGAACCGGCCGAGGGCGGCCTTGTACTGCTCCACCGAGACTGCTGTCATCGCGCTATCGTCCCTTGCTCACCGTCGGCTTTCGGTTCGAACCCGAGCCACGGTAAACCCCAGTTCACCCCTACAGTCGCACTCAGGGTTTCCCGCGGCGATGGAGGTCATGTGCAGACGTACGACGTCATCGTGCTCGGAGCCGGATCGACCGGTGAGAACGTCGCCGACCGGGTGGTCGGCGGCGGGCTCACCGCGGTCCTCGTCGAGTCGGAGTTGGTCGGCGGCGAATGCTCCTACTGGGCCTGCATGCCGAGCAAGGCGCTGCTGCGCGGACCCGAGGCCGTGGCCGCGGCCAGAGCGGTCGACGGCGCGGCGCAGGCGGTCAGCGGCGATGTCGACGCCGCGGCCACGCTGGCTCGGCGGACCAAGTTCACCAGCGACTGGAACGACGAGTCGCAGGTACAGTGGGCCACCTCGAATTCGATCGACGTGTTGCGCGGCAGCGGGCGGATCACCGGTGAGCGGACCGTGCGGGTCACCGGCAGCGACGGCACGGTCTCCGAGCTGACCGCGACGCACGCGGTGGCGGTCTGCACGGGCAGCGTTGCCAGCCTGCCGCCGATTCCCGGGTTGGCCGACGCGCGGCCGTGGACGCCGCGGGAGGCGACCAGCGCGCAGCGGGTGCCGGGCAGTCTGGTCATCATCGGCGGCGGCGTCGTGGGCTGCGAACTTGCCACCGCCTGGCGCGCCCTCGGCGCGGAGGTGACGGTGCTGGAGGTTGCCGAGGGACTGCTCGCAGGCAACGAACCCTTCGCCGGTGAACTCGTCGCCGCCGCGCTCCGGGACTCCGGCGTCGACGTCCGAACCGGAGCCAGCATCTCCGAGGTGCGCCGTGACGGTGACGGGCCGACGACGGTTGTCACCGACGACGGCGAGATCACAGCAGAGGTCCTGCTCGTCGCCGCCGGGCGGCGGGCCGGCACCGACGATGTGGGTCTGGATGCGATCGGGCTCGAGGTCGGCTCCTGGCTCGAAGTCGATGACACCTGCCGGGTCACCGCGGTCGAGGGTGGCTGGCTGTATGCAGTCGGCGACGTGAACCACCGCGCGCTCCTGACGCATATGGGCAAGTACCAGGCCCGGGCCTGCGGCGCGGCCATCGTGGCGCGTTCCGGTGGCGAGCAGGTCACCGGCGAGGCGTGGTCGCGGTACGCCGCCACTGCCGACCACGCGGCAGTTCCGGGCGTCGTGTTCACCGAACCGCCGGTGGCCTCGGTAGGGCTGACCGAGAAGGGTGCCCGCGAGGACGGTATGCGGGTGCGGGTGGTCGAGTGCGACCTGGCGGCGCTGGCCGGCTCGGCGCTCTACTCGGACTCCTACACCGGGCGGGCGAAGATCGTTGTGGACGAGGACCGCCAGGTGATCGTCGGTGCCACCTTCGTCGGCCCCGGCATCGGTGAGCTGCTCCACTCGGCGACAGTCGCCGTCGTTGGTGAGGTACCGCTGGATCGGCTGTGGCACGCGGTTCCGTCGTACCCGACGATCAGCGAGATCTGGTTGAGGCTGCTGGAGGAGTACGGCCTCTGAGGCCGCCGCCGCCCTCTCGACTCTGTGATCGAGGCGACATCGCCCGGTATAGCATCGCCGTGCGCGCAGATGCTGGCGCGGCTGTCTCCGATCCCGCGTGGTCGGCGGGGGTCCGATCCGGTTCGATGCAGCCGTCCGTTTGGAGCGTCCTTGCTCGTCGAGATCCGACCCGTCGCGCGGCTCCGCGGGAAGACCCCGCTGGACGTCTCGACCCCGCTGACCACCGTCCTCGAGGTGTTGCGGGACGGCACCGTCGACCTGTCCCGTGTGCGGGTGGTCTGTGACTGGATCCAGTACAAGGAGAACTTCCGAGACGTCGTGGACGTCCGGCAGATCGGCCCCGGTACTCCGGACCAGGAACTCGAGGTCGCGATAGATCTGCGGCGGGCGGCGGCAGCCGACCTCGCCGACCTGACACGGCGGCTGATGGCGCACAACGGCAGTCCGGAGGCCCCGGATCGGATCTGGCTCGAGCAGTGGCTGCCAGGCAGCCAGGGCTGCATCTGGTTGTTCAACCGGCTGTACTGGCAGGCGCTGCACCTGTGGGAGCGGGCCACCGGGCGGGGGTACGAGTCCGCGTTGCCGGGCGGCGCAAGCGATGCCCGCAACGAAGCGGCGATCCGCGAACTGATCAGCGACCTCTTCCGGATCTGGGACGACCTGTCCGACCGCCGGGCGTTGCCCGATGAGCTGTACGTCGTCGAACTCGGCGTCGGCAACGGCAACCAGGCCAAGGCCTGGCTCGACGAGTTCGTGGTGATGGACCGCGAACACGGCCGCGACTACTACCGCCGGCTGCACTACCTGATGTGCGACTACTCCCCGCACGTCCTGGACATCGCCCGCAAGACCGTCGCGGAGCACGGGGACCATGTCAGCTCGCTGGTGCTCGACGCCACCACACCGACGACGGTCCTCGGCTTCCTGCGCTACAAGGTCTTCCTCGTCTACGTCTCCAACGTCTACGACAACCTTCCGTGCGACGAGGTGGTGAGCATCGGCGGGGAGGCCTTCGCTGTCGAGACGCGAGCGTTCCTGCCCGCGTCCGCCGCCGCGACGATCGCCGCCTCCTGCTCGATCGAGACGCCCGCGTTGCCCGCGCTGATCCACAAGCTGTTGCAGATCGGACCCGAACTGCTCGCGGAGGCGATGCCGACGCAGTTCGCCGACGCGGACGCGGCTGTGACGTTCTGGCGCGACTGCTGGCAGTCGCTGCGGCGCGCTGAGCGGTTCGTCCCCATGCGGGGACTGGACTCCTACCAGATCACCCCCGGCCTGTCGGGGGAGATGCTGCGGCCGCTCCTCGACGCCCGGGGGGACCTGCGGATCAACGTCAACAACGGCGCGGTGGCGAGCTTCGTCGACACCCTGCCGCTCCTGCACCCGTACGGTCGGCTGGTGTGTCACGACCTGTTCATCACCGACGTGGAGCAGTGCCGGACCGGCTTTCGTGGGCCGGGCAAGTACGACGGGTCCGTGGTCAACTGGGTGAACGGCCCGCTGCTGGCACACATCGGGTCGCGCAAGGGCATCGACGTACGGTACGCGCCGTTCGCCCATCGGAAGGGCACGAGCATCGTGACGATGACCGCGCAGGTCAGGGACTGACGATGCGATTGG
Source organism: Geodermatophilaceae bacterium (assembly GCA_013695685.1). Lineage (GTDB taxonomy): Bacteria > Actinomycetota > Actinomycetes > Mycobacteriales > Geodermatophilaceae > JACCTY01. The sequence continues at coordinate 9,623 of JACCZY010000073.1, forward strand.
TCAGGGACTGACGATGCGAATAGTCAGGGGCTGACGATGCGAATAGTCAGGGGCTGACGGTGCACATGTTGCTGCCGACGACGGTGGTCGGGTCGTACTCCGTGCCCGAGTGGCTGGAGCGGCTCAAGACCGACTTCTACCGCAAGCGGCTCAGCGCCGCCCACCTGTCCGACATCGAGGACGTGGCGATCAAGGCGGCTATCAAAGACCAGGAGCGGGCCGGCATCGACATCGTCTCCGACGGGGAGCTGCGCCGGGACAACGACGTGGACTACTTGCTCGCGCGGATGCCCGGCGTACGGCCGACGACAACTGTCAAGTCCTACTACTTCGACTACTACGACCTCGCCCTCACCACACCGCTGACCGAGCAGCCGGTCGGCCTGGCCGAGGACTTCCGATTCACCCGCGAGCAGACCGACAAGCCGATCAAGTTCTCCTTCACCGGGCCGTTCTCGCTGTCCCGCCGGATCAGGGACGAGGCGTACGGCGACCGCGCGGAACTCGTACGGGCGCTCGCCCGTGCCCTCAACGCCGAGGCGCATGACTTGGTCCGCGCCGGTGCCACGATGTTGCAGATCGACGAGCCGTTCCTCGCCGGCTATCCGGAGCAGGTCGCCCTGGCGGTCGAGGCGATCAACATCGTGACCGCCGGCGTCGAGGCGACCTGGGGCCTGCACGTCTGCTACGGCAACCGCTACGCCCGACCCTCCTGGGAGGGGCACTACACGTTCCTGTTCCCCACTGTCCTCGATGCCCGCGTGGACCAGCTGATCCTGGAGTTCGCTCGCAAGGGCGACGAGGACCTGCCGGCCATCGCCGACCTCGGCTGGGATCGGGCGCTCGGCCTCGGCGTACTGGACGTCAAGACCGAGGACGTGGAAACCAGCGAGCGGGTGGCAAAGCGGATCAGTCGGGCACTGGAGGTCATCGACGCCGACAAGCTGATCATCAACCCCGACTGCGGCCTGCGGCACGTCACGCCCCCCGTCGCCCGGGCCAAGCTACGTGCGATGGTCGAGGGCGCGGCCGTCGTACGCCACCGACTTCTCGGTACGTCGGAGGACCTCGTCGCGGCCGGCGATTCCGCGGCCGCGGACTGACTCAGCGGCCGTGCTCGGGGTGCGGTGCTTCGAGGTGCGGTGCTTCGAGGTGCGGTGCTTCGAGGTGCAGGGCGTAGATGCAGAACGGCAGTCCCAGGTGCAAGAACCCGCCCTGCTGGACGAAGCCGACACCTTCGTAGAGCCGTCGCGCGGCGTGCATCAGCGCGGCGGTGTGCAACCCGACCCATAGTGCCCCGTCCGACCGGGCCCTTCCCAGGCAGTCGGTCAGCAGGGCCCGCGCCACGCCGCGACCGCGCCAGGCCGGTAGGACGGCCATGCCGCGGACGACTGCCCACTCCTCGGGCACCCGGTTGTACTCCCGCGGCCCGGGTGGCAGGTAGGTGGCAGTGCCGATTGCCTCAGGGCCGTCGAAGGCGGCGATGAGGACGCCGGGAGCACCCGGGGCGACGATTCCGGCCAGATTGGCCGACAACCGCAGCCACTCCTGCGCGGCCAGGGCGGACTCGAATTCTGCGTAGGCCTGGTGGATGACCGACAGGATGGCCGGCCGCTCGTCATCGAGGACCGGCCGAACGGGCAGATCCCGGTTCATCGCCCACTCCGACGCGATGAACCGGGATCTCTGCTTACTGCTCCGGCGCTAGGAGACGCCGAGCTTCTCCGCGGCCATCCGGGTGCCCTCGACCCGGTTGGTGATCTTCTGGAACGCGACATCGCGGGCGTAGTCGGGCGAGCCGTGGTTCGGCTTCTCGTCGATGCTGAACGGGGAGAAACCACAGTCGTCGGTGGAGCCAAGTTGCTCCTTGGGGATGAAGTCGGCCGCGCGGACGAGCCTGTCGCAGACCTCCTGCGCCGACTCCACTCGCGGGTTGCCCGGGTTGATCACGCCGACGTAGGCCATCTGCGTGACCCCATCGGCGTCGGAGCGCAGGTTTTTTCCGATGTTCTCGTACACCGGGTCCTTCTCGCGCTCACTGGCGAGCTGGATCAGGAAGTACCCGGCGTTGATTTTGAACATCTCCGGCAGCAGGTTGTTGTAGGGCACATCGGCGGAGTGCACCGAGTCCCGGTCACCGCCCGGACAGGTGTGGATGCCGATGTTGACCCGCTCCTCGGCGCTGAACCGGGCCATCACCCGGTTGTTCAGCTCGATGAAGTGCGGCAGCAGCCCGGCCCCGGTCCACGGGTTGCGGGGGTCCTCGCGAGTGGCCAGCCGACCCTCGGTGAAGTCCACCGAGACCCGCACCGCGCCGGCGGCGAACGCCTCCCGGATGTCCTTCTCGCACTCGTCGATCAGGGTGGCCTCGAACTCCTCGCGGCTGTATCCCTCCACCGGGTCCTTGAGGGGGTAGAGCAGGGCAAGCATCGACGGGGCGATGACCGCCTGCTTCATCGGCTTGCTGGCGAGCGGGAGCGACTTGCGCAGCGCATCCGCCGCGTACTGGTTGTACTTGAACGGGCCGTTGACCAGCTTGGGCAGTTGCCGGCCGTGCCCGTCGGCGAAGATCGCGAAGAACTGCCCACCCGGAGCGAGACCCGGCGCCAGCCCGGTGCCGGCCAGCGTGTCGGCGATCGGGTACGTCGCAAACGACGACCAGCGCTGCTCGCCGTCGGAGATGATCGGTGCGCCGGTGGCCTCGGACCGCTCGATCGTGTCCTTGACAGCGGCCTCCTGCAGTGTCTCTAGGTCCTCCTTGCCGATGTCCCCGGCGTCGTACTGGGCGTAGGCCTCCTGCAGCTTGGACGGCCTGGGCATGGACCCGACCGGCTCGGTCGGAATCCCAGTAACCGCTCTCGGGTCAAAACTCATGCTGCCACCTCTCGTGGATGTGGATGACCGAGCGGTCGCTCAGCCCAACACACTCGAATGCTGCCGAACTGGGCCGCGCCGTACACGGCGTTTACCGAAACCTGTCGCTCGGGACGAGGTTGTCTACTCGCGGCACGCCAGCCGACCGTACTGCCGCCAAACAATCATCGTCAACGTCGCCGCGTAGCCCCTGGCGGTGGCGCCGGAGCGTCACGAAGCGGCGATACGGCGCGCCCGGCAGTGTGCTGGTTCAGGACATAGGAAAGGCATGTCTCAAGACATAGGAAACACCTGACCGCCAGCGTGTCGGGCATGTCCAAAGCCCGACTCGTCATCACCGCCGTCGTCGTCGAAGGCCGCACCCAGGCCGAGGTAGCAGCCGCCTACGGCGTCTCGCCAAGCTGGGTCAGCAAGCTCGTCGCTCGCTACCACGCCGAGGGTGAGGAGGCGTTCGAAGCCCGTTCCCGGCGACCGAGGACATCGCCGACCGCCCTGCCCTCCGCGACCGTCGAGCTGATCCTCGAACTGCGCGAGAAGCTCACCACCGCCGGCCTGGACGCCGGCCCCGACACGATCGGGTGGCACCTCGCCCAGCAGCACAAGATCGAGGCGTCCAGGTCCACCATCAGCCGGCACCTGGCCAAGGCTGGCCTGGTCACACCGAGCCCGAAGAAGCGACCGAAGTCCTCCTACATCCGCTTCCAAGCCCAGATGCCCAACGAGACCTGGCAGTCGGACTTCACCCACTAC
>JACCZY010000101.1 GCA_013695685.1 Geodermatophilaceae bacterium
AGCTGAACGACGCGCATCTCGTTGCTGACGGTCGTGTCGTGGTCCACGGCGAAACCGAGTTGATCGGCGTAAAAGGCCCTGGCGCGGTCCACGTCTGAGACCGGGACAACCACCACTTCGAGCATCCACTTCATGGGGTGCCTCCTACTGCGGCATCAAGTGGCGTAAGACGTAGCCCTTGCAGCGCGAAGTCGACCAGCGCGTCGGCGAGATCACCCGGTCTGGGTGCGCGGGCCGGGCGATACCAGTCGATCAGCGAGTTGACGGTGCCGAAGAGCAGCCGGGCGGTCAGCGCTGGATCGATGTCCGGACGCAGGCTGCCTTCCGCGACGGCATCCTGCACCAGTGCGGTGAGCATGAGGTCCAGTTCGCGGCGGCGGGTCAGCGCGCGGCGCTCCGCATCGGTGTTGCCACGCACCCGTAGCAGCAGCGTCACGAACGGCAGCTCAGCGACCAGGACCCGGACACTGCCGCGGAGCACCGACTCCAGCCGGTCCACAGCGGTGTCGCCCTGCGGTTGGCTGACCACCGCGACGAGGGCATCCAACGCCCGGTCCACCGCCAGCCGCAACAGCTCGGTCTTGCTGCTGACGTGGTGGTAGATGGCCGATTTGCTGATGCCGAGGCGGGCGGCGAGGTCCTCCATGCTGGTGCCGTCGTACCCGCGCTCGTTGAACACCGCGACCGCAACCCGCAGCAGCGAATCCAAGTCGTACCCGGGCCGGCCCCGGCGTACGGCGGTCGTCACGGTCGGCCCGTTGCCGATGTCATCAGCGGCTGTCGATCAGCCGCTGAAGCTTGCCCTGCGAGCGCTCCAGTGTCTCGGGATCGACTACCTCGCAGTCGACACTGACACCGACGTTGTCCTTAACGGCGCCGACCAACTCGGCGGAGGCGGGGCCGCGGCGCTCCGGCGGGCAGTCCGGTCGGGCCTCGACCCGGACCGTCAGGTGGTCCATCCGTCCGCGTCGGGACAGCTCTAGCTGGAAGTGCGGCGCCATCCCCGGGATCCGCAACACGATCTCCTCGATCTGGGTGGGGAAGACGTTGACTCCACGCAGGATGATCAGATCGTCGCTGCGGCCGGTGACCTTCTCCATCCGCCGCATTGACGGCCGGGCACTGCCCGGCATGAGCCGGGTCAGGTCGCGGGTGCGGTAGCGGATGATCGGCAGCGCCTGCTTCGTCAGCGATGTGAAGAGCAGTTCGCCCTTGTCGCCGTCGGGCAGGACGGTCTCCTCGTTGGGGTCGATCACCTCCGGCAGGAAGTGGTCCTCCCAGATGTGCAGGCCGTCCTTGGTCTCGACGCACTCGTTGGCGACGCCCGGGCCCATCACCTCGGACAGGCCGTAGATGTCCACCGCGTCGATGTCCGCGCGTTCCTCGATCTCGGACCGCATCTGCTCGGTCCAGGGCTCGGCACCGAAGATGCCCACCTTGAGCGACGTCGTACGAGGGTCGACGCCCTGCCGCTCGAATTCATCCAGGACGGTCAGGAAGTACGACGGGGTGATCATGATGACCTCGGGTTCGAAGTCCACGATCAGTTGGACCTGGCGCGGGGTCATCCCGCCGGACAGCGGGATGACCGTGCAGCCGAGCCGCTCGGCGCCGTAGTGGGCGCCGAGGCCGCCGGTGAAAAGGCCGTAGCCGTAGGCGACGTGCACCCGATGACCCGGACGGCCGCCCGAGGCACGGATAGAGCGGGCCATGACGGTGGACCAGGATTCGATGTCCCGGGCGGTATAGCCGACCACCGTCGGCTTTCCGGTCGTGCCGCTGGAGGCGTGGATCCTTCTGACGTCCTCGCGGGGGACGGCGAACATCCCGAAGGGATAGCCCTCGCGGAGGTCGGCCTTCGTGGTGTACGGGAACGTGGCGAGGTCGGCGAGCTCGCGGCAGTCAGACGGGTGTACGCCGGCCGCATCGAACTTTCGGCGGTAGAGCGAGACATTGTCGTAGGCGTGCTGGAGCGTCCATTGCAGGCGGTCAAGCTGTAGGGCACGCAGCTCGTCGACGGACATCCGTTCCTCGGGATCGAGCAGCCCCTCCGGTGCAGCCTGCCCCAGCCGTCGTGTCGTCGTGTTGCTCACGTTGGCTCCCTTTCGACCGGTCTGCGCGCGGTGGGACCATCTCGGCGCGCACTCTAACTGACCGAACGGTCGGTGATGTCGGTCTGTCGGCCGTATCCCTCCGCCGGCAGGGCGCAGCGGGCACGGGCCTTGCGCTGCCTGCGTCGGTGCGGGACACTTAACTGACCGAACGGTCAGTTACTCGGCAGCATGGAGGCTTGCATGACCGCCAGCACCGTTACGCCCGAGGACGAGCTGCAGCAGTACTTCGACGCCACTATCGAACACGACAAGCGGATCGAGCCGCGGGACTGGATGCCGGAGGCCTACCGCAAGACGCTGGTCCGGCAGATCGC
>JACCZY010000257.1 GCA_013695685.1 Geodermatophilaceae bacterium
CGTTCTTCCGCGGCCGAGACGACGCTACGGCCGGAGCGCGTACCGGGCTGGGCGCGGGACGGCGCCACCCCGGCTGTCACCGCACCCGAGCAGAAGCGCCACTCTGCTCGGCGTCCTCATCTGCCGCCGTGTGCGCGGACCACACGACAGGCGTCGTTGGGCGATCAAGGCCGCCGATCGTTCTGCTGGTTGTGTTCTGTTCAGGCGACCTCGCGTAGCGCGCCCGTGGCGACGTCGTACACGAAGCCACGTACGGACGCCTTGTGAGGGATCGAGGTTTCGGCGTGGATGCGCGCGATGTTCTGCCGGACGTCTGTATCCAGGTCCGTGAAGGCCTCGGCGGCCCATGTCGGCTTCACCCCCGTCTCTGAGGCGATCGACTGACGGAAAGCGTCGTCCTGGAAGGTGAGCATCCCGCAGTCGGTGTGGTGGATAAGGACGATCTCTGTCGTGCCGAGCAGGCGCTGGCTGATGGCGAGGGAACGCAGCTCGTCTTGGGTGACGATGCCGCCGGCGTTACGGATGACATGCGCATCGCCCTCCGACAGGCCAAGCAGGCCGTAAACGTTCAGGCGAGCGTCCATGCAGGCAACGACGGCGACGTGCTTGGCCGGAGGCAGGGGCAGGGTGCCCTTGTCGAAGGACGCGGCGTAGTTCTGTGCGTTGGTGACGAGCTCGTCGGTGACCGACATGGTGGAGCCTCTTCCGTATTGGTGGGAGGACGACGCGGGTCGATGCCCTGAAGGCACTCGGGTGCCCGCACGCTGGTGACGCACGCGCGTCAGGAGGAATCGGCGCTGGAGGGCGTCAGAGCCGACAGAGGGCTGTGGAGCTGCGCATCAGATCGACGTGCAGACGCCGCACCAGCACGCTGCGTGCGGCAAGTCGAAACGCCGTCACCGTGACCACGGTCCGAGAATGATCCAGCGCGTGCTGCCTGTCAACAGGCAGGCAGGCCCAGTCAGCTGCGCGTCGCGCAACACGTCCCATCGACTCGCCTTTGGAAGCCGCCAATCACGCCGGCTGCAAGCGCTCGGTCAGGTCATCCAGCGGCATCCAGGCGTCCTCAAGACCCGAGAGGAACTCGGCCTCGGCGTTCTCGTATTCGTCCGAGAGTCGCTCCAGATCTGACTTCACACAGTCATCCTCGCAGGCCGACCGCACAGGCTCAGGCGTTCGGACAGGCCGCGAAGCGGGCGGGTGCCGTCGTCCCGCATGACGAACCCTCAAAGGGAGCGCCGCAGCCACAAGGGCCGGGCAGTAGACACGGTCCCGTAAGACCTGTCCGGTGAAGATTCGCGCATGGGGAGGTCGAACGGGACGGTCTTCCCGCTCACATCCAAGGGGAACGAGTGCCGCGCAGCGAGCGCGTCGCCCCGGCGGGAGGCGCCGAATGCCCGTTTCCTGACCGAACGGGCTATAGCCGCTACGTGTTGGTGGGCGGCCGGGCGGCTGCTTTCTTGGGCGTGGACTTGCGCGCGGTCGCCTTCTTGGCTGGACTCCTGGTCGTGGTGCGTTTCTGGACCGGGCCGCGGGCACGCCGGTCGGCGAGCAACTCAGCGGCCCGCTCGGTGGTGATCGACTCGACCGCGTCGTCCTTGCGCAGGCTCGCGTTGATCTCGCCGTCGGTGACATAGGGGCCGAACCGGCCCTCCCGAACCACGATCTGCTTGCCGGAGACCGCGTCGTCGCCGAGCTCCCTCAGCGGCGCGGCGGCTGCCTTGCGGCCGCGGCTCTTCGGCTGGGCAAGCAGCGCCAAGGCCTCCTCCAATCCGACTGTGAACAGTTGCTCCTCACTCTCCAATGACCGCGACTCAGACCCGCGCTTGACGTAGGGGCCGTAGCGCCCGTTCAGCGCCTGTACCTCCTGCCCGTCCGGGTCGATACCGAGCGTGCGCGGCAGGGTGAGCAGTCGGAGCGCCTCCTCGAGCGTGATCGTGTCCAGGGACATGGACGCGAACAGGCTCGAGGTTCGCGGGGCGCCCTTGTCCCCGTCCTGAATCACCGTGGTGACGTAGGGGCCGTATCGGCCGGCCCGGGCGAGAACCTGATGGCCCGATTCGGGGTCGACGCCGAGCTCCCGGTCCCCGGACGGTGCGCTGAGCAGTTCCTCCACCCGCTCCGGGGTGAGTTCGTCCGGCGCGACCTCCTCCGGAATCGAGGCCCGCTCCCCATCGTCGCCGCCGCGCTGCAGGTAAGGGCCGTAGCGACCGACGCGCACCACGACGTCGTCGTACAGCGGGATCGAGTTGATGCCGCGGGCGTCGATGTCACCGAGTTGCTTGTTCACGACGTTCTTCAAGCCGCCTGCGGAGGCCATGCCGCCCTCGTGACCGTCTGTACCGCCGAAGTAGAACCGCGTCAACCAGGCGACCCGGCTGCCCTCGCCGGTCGCAATCGCGTCCAGGTCACCTTCCACCGAGGCGGTGAAACCGTAGTCGACCAGCCGAGCGAAGTGCTGCTCCAACAACGCGACGACCGCGAAGGCGACGAACGACGGCACCAGCGCGGTGCCCTTCTTCCACACGTACCCGCGGTCCTGGATGGTCTGCATGATCGAGGCGTACGTCGACGGACGGCCGATGCCGAGCTCCTCCAGCCGCCTGACCAGGCTGGCCTCGGTGTAGCGGGCGGGCGGTGAGGTGGTGTGCCCGCCCGGCTCGAGCGACTCCGCGACGAGTTCCTGTCCGCGCTGCACCCGGGGTAGCCGCCGCTCCTCCTCGCCCTCGCTGCCCTCGGTCACAGCCTCGTCGTCGCGGCTCTCCACGTAGGCGCGCAGGAAGCCGGGGAATGTGATGGTCATGCCCGACGCGGCGAACTCCGCGACCTCCCCGCTGGCCGAATCACCGCGCAGTCGGATCGATACGGTCTGACCGACCGCGTCGGCCATCTGGCTGGCGATGGTCCGCTTCCAGATCAGCTCGTACAAGCGGAACTCCTCGCTGGACAACTCTCCGGCGACCTCCCCCGGCGTCCGGAAGCTGTCCCCGGCCGGGCGGATCGCCTCGTGCGCCTCCTGGGCGTTCTTCACCTTGCGGACGTAGCGGCGGGCTTCGGCGGGGACATAGGCGTCGCCGTACAGCTCCCGCGCCTGCGCTCGGGCGGCGGCCAGCGCGGTCTCGGACAGGTTCGTAGAGTCGGTGCGCATGTAGGTGATGTAGCCGTTCTCGTACAGCCGCTGGGCGACCCGCATCACCTGCTGGCTGGACAGCCGCAGCTTGCGACCGCCCTCCTGCTGCAGCGTCGAGGTCATGAACGGCGGGTAGGGCCGCCGCCGGTAGGGCTTTTCCTCGGTCCGGGCGACGACGAACTCGGCGCCCTCCAGCCGGGCGGCCAGGCCTCGCGCCCCGGCCTCGTCCAGGTGGACGACGGCACTGCTGGCCCGGCCGGTGTCGGGATCGAAGTCACGGCCCGTCGCCACCCGACTGTCGTCGAGGGCTACGAGCGAGGCGGCCAGGCTGGTCGGCTCACCGGGGTCGGAGGGCCCGGCTGCCACGGTCGTGAACACGCCGTCGATGCCCCAGTAATCGGCGGCCCGAAAGCGCATCCGGTCGCGTTCACGCTCGACGACGATCCGGGTCGCCACCGACTGCACCCGGCCCGCCGACAGCTTCGGCATGACCTTCTTCCATAGCACCGGTGAGACCTCGTAGCCGTAGAGCCGGTCCAGGATGCGCCGGGTCTCCTGCGCATCGACCAGCGAGGAGTCCAGCTCACGGGGGTTGGCTACCGCGGCGGCGATAGCGGCCGCGGTGATCTCGTGGAAAACCATCCGTCGTACCGGAATCGTCGGCTTGAGGGTCTCGATGAGGTGCCAGGCGATGGCCTCGCCCTCGCGATCCTCATCCGTGGCGAGGTACAGCTCGCTGGCGTCCTTGAGCAGCGCCCGCAGCTTGGTGACCTGCTGCTTGCGCTCCGGGCTGACGACGTACAGCGGCTCGAAGCCGTTGTCCACATCGACGCCCAGCCGAGCCCAGGCGGTGCCCTTGTACGCCGCCGGCACGTCCGCGGCGTTGCGCGGCAGGTCCCGGATGTGACCGATGCTGGATTCCACGACGTAACCGGGCCCGAGGAACCCGGCGATCGTCTTGGCCTTGGCCGGCGACTCGACGATGACCAGGCGTTGTCCGGGCGCGCCCGGTCGGCCCGACGCCGTACGGCGGGAGGCGGCCTGCGGCTTGCGCGCGGCGGATGGGGCTGTCGTCTTCGGGGGCACGGATCTCCAGAGTGGTCACAGCGGCAACGCAGTGTGCGCGACAGCCCTGCCACTCTGTCAAACGCCACCAGCGGCCGAAGTGTTACCCAAACCCTCCAGAGAGCCTCCGGAGGGCGGTCGGGGCGCAGTCGAGACAACAGCGTGACACGTCGTCCCCGTCTCGATCAGTCGTCACAGCCGACCACCGAGCGGTACCGCCCCTGGACGATCAGCGCCATGTTGTGCAGCGCTTCGGAGTCGGGGTCGAAGTAGTGGTAGTGGTCGCTGTCGTCCTCATCGGGCATGTCGGCGGCGATGCAGGTTCCGCCGTACCACCACTCCCAGCTGGGATCGATGCCATGCGCCCAGGTGTCGGCGATCCAGTCATCCTCGGCTTCCCCGACGAAGACGCGGTCGTCGGGATTCTCGAAGTCAGCAGCCGTACCGCCGGTGCCAGGGCTGCCGAGCAGGACAACCGCGTCGGCGTCGAACTCACCCGGTTGCCGGCCGGCCGCGGCGGTCGTGACCGTGCCGTAGCTGTGGGCGACCACCGTCGTTCGCGGCGGGTTGCCCGGCCGAGCGGTCAGGCCGCCCACCGTTGCTGCCAGCAGCGGTGCCCCTGTCAGCGCGTTCCAGGGACTCGGCGCCTGCGCATAGTTGGGGGTGTCGTAGCCGATCCAGGCCAGCACGGCGACGTCCTCCGAGCCGTCTGCCTCCTGGGTGGCCGACCACAGTTGCTGTGCCCGGCTGACCTGGATCCCCATGTCGCCGGTCACGTTCACTGCGGTTCCGGGCACGATCACCGCGACGTTGTCGGCGGTGTCGAGGTCACCGATGGAGATGGCGGCCAGACCGGCGTCAATGTCGAAGAGGTAGAGCTGGGCCGGTTGACCGCTCGCCTCCGCCTGGATCAACGCAGCCTGCACCGCGAGTACAAGCTCCAGATCCTGATTGTGGGCGGCGGAGGTCAGTACGGCGCCGGGTGCGGAGTCGAACGGCCGGCTCAGCAGCTCCCGTAGCGCGTCGTCGAGCAGGATCCGGTTGGCCGTGTCGCGAGCCCACGCCGGTACGCCGTCCAGGCCGCCGATCAGGTCGGGACGCTCCCGGGCCAGCCGAAACTGCTCGTCCAGCGACAAGCCGGACCACCAGGTGGCAACTGCCTGCGGATCGGCACCGGGCGGGACCGTGGGCAGCCGCCCGGCTGACGTGACCGTCACATGCAGAGCAGCCATCAGATCGACGAAGTCCGACCCTGCCGTGAAGCCAGGGATCCCGAGGCCGGTGAAGACACCGACATCGGAGGCGACCAACGCATCGCCCCGAGCCGCGAGCCGGAACGCCTCCTCCACCTGCGCCTGCACCGCCGCCGCGGCGGCCGCCCGCTCGGCTGCGGCGGCGGCCTGATCGGCTTCCATCCGGGTCGTGTATCCCGGCGGGGCGCTGACGACGCCGTCAGCGCCGACAGTGATGCCATGGGTGCCCGCCGCGCGTAAGGCCGCGGCCGCAGCATCCTGCGCCTGGGCATACCAGCCGACGGCCTCGGCGACGCCGGCCGCCAGTGCCTCCAGCGCCGGGTTGAGGCGAGCGGTAACGGCGAGCCAAGCGCGCAGGGTCGACTGGGCCGCCTCGCTGGCCGGACCGTCCCACGCAGCCGGGGCGGCCAGCGCCTGGCCCACCGCGTCCGCGCGCGTCACCCAGGCGCGGGTCGTCTCGGCGACGGCGAGGAACTGCGTGCTGCCCCGCCGGAGGGTATCGATGTCCCAACCTGCCAACTCCTGCGGTGTCATGAGGGTCTCCCCTGCGCTACGCCGGCGGCAGGTATCCCGCCCCCATCCGTCCGGGAGGACACAACCCGAGCGGACTGGACGGCGACCGGTGGGATCGACCTCATCGCGGCACCGGCACGGTGGCGCGGGCGGCGAGCATGCCGTCGCGGAGGGCAGCCTCCATGTCGCGGTAGGCCTGCGCCCCGCCGGCCACCCGTTGCGCGATCTGCCGGCACTGCGTGGACACCACCGCCGCCAGCTGCTCCATCGGAACGGCTGGCAACCTCGTCTGCACGGCCGAGCCGGGAACGGCACCGGCCATCGTCGTGATCGCGGCCAGTGCCTCCACGCCCGCAAGCGTCACCGTGTCAACAACGGCGGCCAGCGACTCGGCGGCTGCATCCAGGACCGCGATCTGCATGGTCAGCGTCGTCATGGCGGCTCCGCTCGGCTCCCCGGGCACCGGATGTACCCCTCCAACCGCGAGGCTACGAAGCCCATCGGACGGAAGGCGGCCGTCGTCCACAGGACCGCCTGCGTTCCCCAGATCCCGGCGCGGGGTTGCAGCTCGTGCATCCAGGCGCCAGGTCCGCGCTGGCTTCAACGAAACCTCAGGACGGCCAGTCGCCGTCGTTGAAGTCCTGCGGTGGGCGGCCGACCAGCTCTCGCAGCCGGGCCAGTCGACGAGCACCCACGATCCGGTACGCCGGACCGCCGGCTCTAGCCCCGAGAAAGGCGCCGGGGATGCCGACCGCGGCCAGCGCCGCCCCTGCCGCCTCCCACAGCTGCTCGTCGGTAGCGCCCAGCCGGAGCTGGTAGCCGGCGTGATCGGCGTACCCCCCGGCCATCGCCCACAGGCGCAGCCGGGCAGGGCTCAGCCGAAAGCCCGCCGGCACCCGGACGACAGCGCCCGACGTCCAGCGTCGGGCCGTGTCGAGAAGCCGCGGATCGAACGCGCTGCGGACGCTGCAGCGGCCGTCGACCGGCGTACCTAGCTCACCACCGAGGCCGCGGTCACCCAAGGCGACGCGCAGCGATTCCGCCCGCCAGCCGCAGTCGACCACGGCGCTGATTCGCACCGCCTCGGTACGGCGAACCAGCGCGCCGCCTCCGAGCAGCAGTCCTTCCACGTCGGCGACGGCGGGTGCGTCGTCCTCGACGCTGAACAGCGACAGCTGGCCGGACACGACCGCAGGGTAGTGCGTGCCCGACTGCTCAGGCGACGGAGTTGGTGCTGACCTCGCCGGCTTCCTCCCCGACCACGATGGACCGGCGCTTGGAGACCAGGACCGCCCCGACGATGATCGCTACCGCCGCAAGCGCGATGCCGATCCGCAGCCCGTCGTTGGCGTCCTCACCCAGGGACAAGGCCACCACGGCCGGCGCGATCAGCAGCGCCACCAGGTTCATGACCTTGAGCAGCGGGTTGATCGCGGGACCCGCGGTGTCCTTGAACGGGTCCCCGACCGTGTCACCAATGACGGTGGCCGCGTGCGCCTCGCTGCCCTTGCCGCCGTACGCACCGTCCTCGACCATCTTCTTGGCGTTGTCCCAGGCACCGCCGGAGTTGGCGAGGAAGACGGCCATGAGGGTACCGGCCGCGATCGCGCCGACGAGGTACGCCGCCAGCGGCCCGAAGCCGAGGCCGAAACCGACGGCGACCGGGGCCAGCACTGCCAACAGGCCCGGTGTAGCCAGCTCACGCAAACTGTCCTTGGTGCAGATGTCGACGACGCGGCTGTAGTCCGGGCGCTCGCTGTAGTCCATGATCCCCGGGTGCAGTCGGAACTGCTCGCGCACCTCGAACACGACCCGACCGGCGGCACGTGACACCGCGCTGATCGCCAGGCCGCTGAAGAAGAAGACCACGGCGGCGCCGATCACCGCCCCGACGATGTTCTGCGGGTTGATCAGCTGCAGCGAGTTGAGGATCGTGCCGTCCGCGTCGCCGCCCTCACCGAGCGCCAGCTCCACCGAGTCGGTCACGGTGGCGAAGTACGAGCCGAACAAGGCGGTGGCGGCCAGCACTGCGGTCGCGATCGCGATGCCCTTGGTGATCGCCTTAGTGGTGTTCCCGACCGCGTCGAGGTCGGTGAGAATGCGTGCGCCGGCGGCGTCGATGTCACCGGACATCTCCGCTATGCCCTGCGCGTTGTCGCTGACCGGTCCGAAGGTGTCCATGGACACGATGACGCCGGCGGTGGTCAGCAGACCGCAGCCGGCCAGGGCGACGGCGTACAGGGCGACCGAGCCACCCACCAGAAACGCGCCGTACACCGCTCCACCGATCAGCAGCGCCGAGTAGACGGCCGACTCCAGGCCGACGGAGATGCCGGACAGGATGACCGTCGCGGCACCGGTGAGCGAGGATTTGCCGATGTCCTGGACCGGCTTTCGGCTTGTCTCGGTGAAGTAGCCGGTGAGCAGCTGGATCGTGGCGGCCAGCACGATGCCGATGAAGACGGACACGAACGCGATCAGGGCCGGGTTGCCCTCGAAGCCGGTGTCGGCGACGTCCTCGAAGTCCGCGAAGGAGCTCGGGAGCAGGATGAAGGAGGCCGCCGCGACCAGGACGAGAGAGAACGCCGCGGAGATGAAGAAGCCGCGGTTGATCGCGGCCAACCCGTGCTTGTCGGAGTCCTTGAGGTTCGAGACCAGGATGCCGATCACCGAGGCAAGTACGCCGATTGCGGCGACTACAAGCGGGAACACCATGCCGTCGGCGCCGTAGAAGACCTGTCCGAGGATCAGTGCGGCGACCAGCGTGACGGCGTAGGACTCGAACAGGTCCGCGGCCATGCCGGCGCAGTCGCCGACGTTGTCGCCCACGTTGTCGGCGATCGTCGCGGCGTTGCGGGGGTCATCCTCGGGGATGGACTGCTCGACCTTGCCCACCAGGTCCGCGCCCACGTCGGCGGCCTTGGTGAAGATGCCACCGCCGACACGCATGAACATCGCCAGCAACGCACCTCCGAACCCGAAGCCTTCGAGCACGATGGGGGCGGTCTCGTTGAAGATGAGCAGCGCGAGGGACGCCCCGAGCAGTCCGAGGCCGATCGTGATCATCCCGCAGACGCCACCGGTGCGGAACGCGATGCGGAACGCGACCTTCGCCCCGCCCTCGAACCGGGCCGCGGCGGCGACGCGGACGTTGCCCCGGGTGGCCAGCGTCATCCCGATGAAACCAACGAGCGCGGAGAACGTCGCACCGATCAGGAAGAAGACCGCCCGCCCGGCACGGGTCTCGAGGCCACCGTCGGTGACAGGCAGCAGGAAGAGCAGGACGAAGACGATGACGGCGAAGATCGCCAAGGTCTTGAATTGGCGTTGCAGGTAAGCCCGAGCACCCTCCTGCACCGCCTTGGCGATCTCTTGCATCCCGGCAGTCCCCTGGTCCGCGGCTGTGACCTCCTTGACGAGGTAGGCCGCGAACGCAAGCGCTCCCAGGGCGATCAACAAGATGATGACGACGAGCGCGTAGTCACCACCGGCAATGCTGGCGGGCATTAATCCTCCTGTAGACGGGCGCGTGGGCGACCGAATGTTGCCATCGCGCCGCAGACCCGGACGAACCCGATCAGTGCGTCGGCGAGGACAGCATTGAAGAGCGCACGAACAGCGCTCGCTGCGCCGGGAGTCTAAAGGGCAGACACCGGTCGCGTCGCGCCGGGTAGGCGTGTCACCTGAAGGGGTACCCGCGGTGATCGGATTGCCGCTCCCGCTCGGACGCCCGGGAGCACCGTGGTTGCCGCAGCGGTGGACCACGACTCGCCACTTCTCGCGGTCCCGGAGCGCCTTCCAGTCCATCGGCGTACGCCGCACGCACCGAGGACCCCAAGAATGCGTCGGCGTAGTCCACCGGCCCGGCGCGGGCAGACGCTCGCGCCGTAGCCAGGCCGACGACGCCGAGTTCGGCGGACACCGACACGGTCACGTCCGCTATCACCCCGCCGAGCGAGCAGCTGAGCAGTCGTGCGCCCATGGACGTGGCGATGTCCGCGGCCGCGGCGCACGCGGACTCCTCACCCTCCAGCGCAGCCCCGGCTGCGGCGAGCGCACTGAGGTCGGCCGCGGCGATCGCCTTGTGCCGCGTCACCAGAGCCGACCCCACGAGCACCGCGGCAGTGGCTGCCAGGACGAGCACCGAACACAGCCCGAGCAGCCAGACGCCCGCACTCCCGCGATCCCTTCGCCGGATCATCACGGGGAAGCACCCGTAGGAACGGTGTCCGGGCCGGTCGGCTCGGGCCGGGCGACCGCCTCCCCGCGCACAGTCACCGCGGGCAGCAGCCCCCCGCCGATCTGGACTTCTGCGGTGACCGTCACCACTATCCGCTCGGCGCCTCCGTCCACGGCGACCCGCGCCCCGACGGGCGCGGCCAGAACGGCCAGCTCCACGGCGGCCTGCGTCGACTCACCCCGTGCCGCTGCCCGCGCGGCCTCGCGAGCGGCGTCCACGCACCGCAGCTGCGCCGTCACCGCCGACATGGTGCCGACGGCCACCGTCAGCAGGACCACCAGGACCGGCAGGACGAGCGCCGCCTCCGCGGTCACGCTCCCCCGCTCACGCAGACGTCCCCGGCCCGCCAGTCGCCGCCTCGGTGACCGTAGGACCGGTTTGGCCGTCATCGCGCCCGCCCGCTCAGTGACCGTGGAATTATCGCCGCCGTCATCGCGCCCGCCCGCTCAGGACAGCGTCGCTAACGCCGAGTCGACCAGGTCAGTCAGCCCGGACAGCACCGAGTCGCCGGTCACCACCTGGTACAGAACTGCCGCGAACGCACATGCTGCGACCGTCCCCACGGCGTACTCGGCGGTCGTCATGCCGTCCTCGCCCCGAACTCGGCCCATCCGGCACCGCACACCCTGCCAACGTTGCGTCATCCACCTGCGCACAAGCCTCTCCGTTTCGCTCTGGTTGCCGGCTGCTCAGCCGGTCCGGATCACGGTGCGTCGCCGGTACGACGGAAACCGAGGTCTGGGTGGATCTGTGGACAGGGCGGTCTGGCTGTGGACAACGGCTCCCGAACGGCTCCCGAACGGCTCCCGAACGGCTCCCGAGCGGCTCCCGGGTGCGAGGGGGAAGCACGGGGCTGTTGACCCTCGGGCCTAGCGGGTTCGGGTACGCGTCGATCCGGCATGATCGGATGCGTCCTGGCCCATCCAGTGGCCCATAACGCATCCAATGTCGTCCAATCGGTACGGCTGGGCAACGGAACCACGCACCTCAACCAGGCACCTCAACCGAGCGCCCGCAACCCACCGCACGCGAGGGCCTCAGCCGAGCACCGCGCCGGCGACGCCGAGGATCGTCGGGACGACACCGAGGCAGATGAACGCGGGGAGGAAGCACAAGCCGAGGGGAGCCAGCACGAACACGCCGACCCGTCGCCCCGCCACCTCCGTCCGCTCCTGCAGGGATCCCCGACACTGCTCGGCCACACCGGCTAACGCGCTGGCCACAGCGCTTCCGCTCGACCCGGCGCGAGCCAGCGCCCGCGCCACCGGAGCCAGTACCGGATCCGAGCGCAGTTCCGACCAGGCAGTGCGCGCGTCGGCTCCGAGCTCGGATAGCGCGCAGACCATGGCCAGATCGTCACGCAGCGGCCCGTCGAGCACACCGGCCACCTGGGCCAGCGCCACGTTGACCGGAAGGCCGGCGCGCAGACACACGCAGACCAGGTCCAGCGCGGCCGGCAGGTCCTCAGAGCGTCGGTCCCGCCGGCGACGCTCGTCGGCGGCGTCGGCTCGTCCCAGCAGCCGGAGGCCGCCCAATACGACCACGAGGCCCGCGACCGCCCCACCAACGCCACCCGACGCGACCGCGACGCACACACCGGCGGCCGCACACACGAGCCATCGACTGGCTCGTCCCCTCCTACTCCCGGCCGCAACCGCCCCAGCCGCAACCGCCCCAGGCGCAGCCGTGCCCAGGTGCGCAGCCGCTCGCAGTCCAAGCAGGCGCCGCCGCGCCGTACCCGCCGGCAGGGGCGGCCACACGACAACCGCGGCCGCGACGAGCAGCAGGCCGAGCAACCTCATCCCGCCGCGCTATTCCCCCGCGCTCCGGACGAGCCGGGCCGTCCAGAGCACGCCGGCAACGTCCAGGCCCACGCCCGCCACCAGGGCGAGCTGCCCCGGACCTGTCGTAATCAGGACGTGCAGCGGGTCGGCGCCGAGTCCCGCACCCATCGCCAGCCCGAGGACGGGCAGTACGGCGAGCAGCCCAGCCGTCGCCCGTGGACCGCTCAGCAGGCCCGACAGCAGGCGACGAAGTTGCCTGCGCGCGCGCAGATCCGCGTCGACCGCATCCAGGACGCCAGCCAGCGAGCAGCCGCTGGACACGCTCAGTTGCCAGGCCGCCGCCAGCCGGCGAAGCTCACCGGTGCCTGAGTCCGCCTCCCGCAGGACCGCCGCGGTGTCACCGCCCAAGGCCGCGGTCCGGGCGGCCTCGGCGAGCGGTGGCTGCAAGAACCCGGCGGCGTGCTCGGCGACGGTGGCCAGCGC
>JACCZY010000147.1 GCA_013695685.1 Geodermatophilaceae bacterium
ATCGACGCCACCTGCCGGGAGATCCGCATCGCCCTGCTGGAGGCCGACGTCGCGCTCGTCGTCGTGCGCGCGTTCATCGCCGCGGTGAAGCAGCGCGCCTTGGGCGAGGAGGTGTCCAAGGCGCTCAATCCGGCCCAGCAGGTCATCAAGATCGTGAACGAGGAGCTCATCGCCATCCTCGGCGGGGAGACCCGGCGACTGCGCTTCGCCAAGACCGCGCCCACGGTGATCCTGCTCGCCGGCCTGCAGGGCTCCGGCAAGACGACGTTGGCCGGCAAGCTCGCGAAGTGGCTGACGGCGCAGAGTCACACCCCGCTGCTCGTAGCCTGCGACCTGCAGCGGCCGAACGCGGTGACCCAACTGCAGATAGTGGGCCGGCAGGCCGGTGCCGAGGTTTTCGCGCCGGAGCCCGGCAACGGCGTCGGTGACCCGGTAGCCGTGGCCCGAGCCGGCGTCGAGCAGGCCCGCCGGTCTATGCACGACATCGTCATCGTCGACACCGCCGGCCGGCTCGGCATCGATGCGGACATGATGGCGCAGGCTGCGGCGATCCGTGATGCCGTCGAGCCGGACGAGATCCTCTTCGTCGTCGACGCGATGATCGGACAGGACGCCGTCACGACGGCCGAGGCGTTCCGCGACGGCGTCGGCTTCACCGGCGTGGTGCTGTCCAAACTGGACGGTGATGCCCGAGGTGGCGCCGCACTGTCCGTGCGGCATGTCACCGGCGAGCCGATCCTCTTCGCCTCCACCGGGGAGAAGCTGGGCGACTTCGATGTCTTCCATCCCGAACGGATGGCTTCACGCATCCTCGGCATGGGCGACATGCTCACCCTGATCGAGCAGGCTCAGGACGCCTTCGACGCCGACCAGGCCGAGGAGATGGCCGGCAAACTGGCCAGCGGCACGAAGTTCACCCTCGAGGACTTCCTCGAGCAGATGATGGCGATCAAGAAGATGGGCTCGCTGACCAGCCTGCTCGGCATGTTGCCCGGCGGCGCGGCGATGAAGGATCAGCTCTCGCAGGTGAAGGACACCGACCTGGACCGTACGGCGGCCATCATCCGGTCCATGACGCCGGGGGAACGGCAGGATCCCACGATCATCAAGGGCTCGCGGCGGGCGCGGATCGCCAACGGGTCGGGGGTCACCGTCGCCGAGGTCAACTCACTCGTCGAGCGCTTCTTCGAGGCGCGCAAGATGATGGCGCAAATGGCCGGCGGGATGGGGATGCCCGGGATGCCCGGCGTACGCCGGAACTCCTCCCGCAAGTCCACCGGCAAGAAGGGCAAAGGCAAGAAGGGCCGGCGCAGCGGGGGACCGAACCCACCCCGGATCCCCGGCGGCACTCCGGCCGGGCTGCCGCCCGGAATGCCCGGCGGCGGAATGCCCGGCGGGTTGCCGCCGGGGACACAGATGCCGGATCTGTCCAAGCTGAAGTTCCCGAAGAGCTGACCTGTGGCGCTCCACTTCCGCGGTGTCCTGCTGCCCGCCGGCGAGGACACCGACCTCTGGGTGGTTGACGGCAGGTTCACGTTCGAGCCGGTGCCCGGCGCGGAGACGGTGTTCTGCGGCGGGTGGCTCGTACCAGGACTGGTCGACGCGCACTGCCACGTCGGGCTGGGACCGGACGGCGCTCTGTCCACTGTGGAGGGCTGGCGCGAGCAGGCGCTGACCGACCGGGACGCCGGAGCCCTGCTCATCCGGGACTGCGGCTCGCCCGTGGACACCCGGGAACTTGACTCCCACGAGGATCTTCCCCGGCTCATCCGCGCCGGCCGGCACCTGGCCCCACCCAGGAGATACATCCCCGGCATCGCGCTGGAGCTCGAACCGTCGCAGCTGCCCGCGGCCGCTGCCGCACAGGCGCGGCGCTCGGACGGCTGGGTCAAGCTGGTCGGCGACTGGATCGACCGCGCGGTCGGGGATCTCACCCCGGCCTGGCCGGCGGACGCCGTGACGATGGCGATCGCCGCGGCGCACGAGGCCGGCGCCCGGGTGACCGCCCACACGTTCGGGGAGGACGCCCTGCCGGCGCTCATCAACGCCGGCATCGACTGCATCGAGCACGGGACCGGGCTGACCGAGGATCTTGTTGCGCAGATGGCCGTGCACGGCACTGCGCTGGTACCCACCCTGATCAACGTGGACCAGTTCCCTCACTTCGCCGCGGCAGCGGCGACGAAGTTCCCGGCGTACAGCTCGACGATGCTCCGCCTGCACGACACCGCCCGGGCGCGGGTGCGGGCGGCGTACGAGGCCGGTGTCGCCATCTACGCCGGGACGGATGCGGGGGGTGGCATCACGCACGGCCAGATCGCGCGGGAGATCCTCGCGCTGCACGACGCCGGGCTCCCCGCCGAGGACGCCCTCGGGGCGGCCTCGTGGCGCGCCCGCGACTGGCTCGGCCACTCCGGTGTCGACGAGGGCGCGCCCGCTGACCTGTGCGTCTACGCCGCCGATCCGCGCGTCGACCTGTCGGTGCTGGCCGAGCCGGCGCGGATCGTGCTGCGCGGCCGCGTCGTCGCCTAGCTCTGGCGACGTCGCCCGGCTGGCGCCGCGATCCTCGCCGAGTTCTCTCGATCCGACCCTCCGTCCAACCGGCCATCAAGCTACCGGCGGTGGTGACGTACCGCCCCGTAGCATCGCCGACATGGCCAAGGCTCCCGTTCTGACGCCGCAGGCGCAGGACTTTCCCCGCTGGTACCAGGACGTCGTCGCCAAGGCGGAGCTGGCCGACAACGGCCCGGTGCGCGGGACCATGGTGATCCGGCCGTGGGGATACGCGCTGTGGGAGCGCATGCAGCGCGAGGTGGACGACCGCATCAAGGCCGCCGGAGCGCAGAACGCGTACTTCCCGCTCTTCATCCCGCAGAGCTACCTGCAGCGGGAGGCCGACCACGTCGAGGGCTTCAGCCCCGAGCTGGCCGTGGTCACCCACGCCGGCGGCAAGGAGCTGGAGGAGCCCGTCGTGGTCCGGCCCACGTCGGAGACGATCATCAACAGCTTCTTCAGCAAGTGGGTGCAGTCCTATCGCGATCTGCCGCTGCTGGTGAACAACTGGTCGAACGTCGTGCGGTGGGAGCTGCGGCCCCGGATCTTCCTGCGTACGACGGAGTTCCTGTGGCAGGAGGGACACACCTGTCACGCGACGGCAGCCGACGCCCAGGCCTACGTACGCCGGATCCTCGACGACGTCTACGCCGACTTCATGGAAAGCGTTCTCGCCATCCCGGTGGTCAGGGGTCTCAAGACGGCCAGGGAGCGCTTCGCCGGCGCCGTCAACTCGCTGTCCTGCGAGGCGATGATGCGCGACGGCAAGGCGCTGCAGATGGGCACCAGCCACGACCTCGGGCAGAATTTCGCCCGGGTCTTCGACGTGCAGTACCTCTCCTCGGCCGGCCAGCAGGAACACGTGTGGCAGACCTCCTGGGGGGTCTCCACCCGGATGGTCGGCGGCCTGATCATGTGCCACGGTGACGACGCCGGCCTGCGGGTACCACCCGCCCTGGCCTCCGTCCAGGTGGTCATCACCGTCGTCAAGGACGGCGACGGCGTAGGCCAGGCGGTGCAGCGTCTGGTCGACGAACTGCACACCTCCGGTACCCGGGTCGAGGTCGACTACCGCGTCGACACCGCGTTCGGGCGGCGTGCCGTCGACTGGGAGCTGAAGGGCGTTCCGGTGCGGATCGAGGTCGGGCCCCGCGACCTGGCCGAGGGCACGGTCACCGTAGTTCGCCGGGTCCCCGGGACCAAGACGCCGGTCACGCTCGCCGAGGTGGCGCGCGACGTCGCCGCCGCCCTGACCGAGGACCAGCAGGCGCTGTACGACGAGGCGCTGGCTCGTCGTGACGGGGCCACCGTCGATGTGTCCACTGTGGACGAAGCGGCCGCTGCCGCGGCCACCGGCTGGGCCCGCATCCCCTGGTCGACGCTCGGTGTGGAGGGGGAGACGGTGCTCGCTACACAGGCGGTGTCCGTGCGCTGCCTGGTCCGCGCCGACGGCGACGTTCCGGAGTCCGAGGACGAACCCGACCTGATCGCGGTGGTCGGCCGTTCCTACTGAGCGCTGGTCACCCGGCGATCAGGTCCTCTATCGCTACTGGCGGCGCGGGGTCACCCTCAACGTCCACCCGATGACCGTCGTGGAGGACGGCCCGGACTGGCTCGTCCTGTGGCTCGCGCCCGGCACATCGGTGGTCCGCGGGCGGCTCGCCGACGGATCGGACTTCCGCACGCTGCCGGTGGCCGAGCGGTTCCTGGCCACGCGCACGGCCCAGATCGGTCCCTGGCGCGGTACCGGCATCCTCAAGCTCGTCCCGCGGGAGCCGGCGGCGTACTCGGTGTGGTTGTTCTGGAACGCCGACGGATCCTTTGGCGGCTGGTACGGCAACCTCGAGGACGTCCAGTGCCGTTGGCGCGACGGGGAGCTGCGGGTCATCGACACCGCCGACCAAGTGCTGGACGTCTGGGTGCCGCCGGACCGGACCCCGGTCTGGAAGGACGAGGACGAGTTCGACGTGACCACCGGGATGCCCGGCTACTGGACCGCCGCGGAGGCGACGGTCATCCGGGCCGAGGGCGAGCGGCTGATGTCGCTGGCACGCGAGCGGCTCGCGCCGTTCGATCACACCTGGACGGCGTTCGAGCCCGACCCCTCGTGGCCGCTGCCCGACCTGCCGACTACATGGAACCGCCCCTCAAATCCTCGATGATCATGGAGTTGCGCCGGTCAGGACCGGCAGAATCCCATGATCATCGCCGGGCGGGTCTCCGCCGGCGCGGGTCTGGCACAATGGTCAGTCGAACCGGCTTCGCGTGGCCTCTCACCGCGCGGACCTCCGGTCCACCGAGTGTCTGCGCCCGTAACCCCACGCGGAACCACGACCTCACCCGTTGCGAGACTGGGAGTACCCGCACACTGTGGCAACCAAGATCAAGCTCATGCGCCTGGGCAAGATGCGCGCGCCGTACTACCGGATCGTCGTCGCCGACGCGCGCACCAAGCGCGACGGCCGGTCGATCGAGATGATCGGCAAGTACCACCCCAAGGAGGACCCGTCCTTCATCGAGGTCGACTCCGAGCGTGCGCAGTACTGGCTCGGCGTCGGCGCGCAGCCGACCGAGGCCGTCGCCGCAATCTTCCGGGTGACCGGCGACTGGCAGAAGTTCAAGGGCGAGCCCGCGCCACCGCCGATGAAGGTCAAGGCGCCCAAGCCGGACAAGCTGGCGGCGTTCCAGGCCGCTTCGCGGGAGTCCGTCGGCGAGCCGGCCGACGGTGCGACCACGCCGAGGAAGAAGGCGGCGCCGTCCAAGGCTTCGGCCGCCAAGGCGGACAGCACCTCAGAGCCGACAGCCGCCGCCACGCCGTCCGGCGAGACGCCGTCCGCCGCCGACCCGCCAGGCGACGCGCCCGACGGCCCTATCGCGACAGCGGTGATCAAGGGTGCCGCAGCGGTGATCGGTGCCGTCGACGCTGTGACTTCGGTGGTGCAGGACGACGAGCCCGCCCCGGAGGAGTCCGCCGACAAGGAGTCCGCCGACAAGGAGTCCGCAACGGGGAAGTCCGCCGACACCCCGGAGCCGGCCGACACTGCGCAGACCGCCGACAAGGACGCCTAGGTGCTCGAGTCGGCACTCGAGCACCTCGTCCGCGGCATCGTCGACAATCCCGACGACGTCCAGGTCGACCTCGTGACCGGCCGCCGTGGCCGCACCCTCGAGGTCCGCGTGCACCCGGACGATCTCGGGAAGGTGATCGGCCGGGGCGGGCGTACGGCCAAGGCACTCCGCCAGATCATGACCGGTGTTGGCGGCCGTGGTCTGCGGGTCGACGTCGTCGACACCGACGCCTAGGTCGTGCCTGGCACGTGACAGTGGGGACACCTGCTGCCGAGCCGCGCCAGCTGGTGGTGGCTCGGATCGGGCGTCCGCACGGTGTCCAGGGGGAGCTGACCGTCGAGGTCCGTACCGACGACCCGGACGACCGCTTCGGTCCCGGCACAGTTCTCAGCACCGAACCGCCTGAGCGCGGACCGGTCATGATCGTGCGGTCGTTCGTACATGGCGGCCGCTGGGTGCTCGCCCTCCGGGGCGTCGACGACCGTGCCGCCGCCGAGGCGCTCAGGGACACCCTGCTGCTCGTCGGGGCCGACCAGCTTCCGCCCATCACCGACGCTGACGAGTTCTATGACCACCAACTTGTCGGGCTGCAGGTCCGGCTGGGCGACGGGACGACGGTCGGCGTCGTACACGAGGTCGTGCACGGCCCGGCCGGCGACCTGCTGGCGATCGAGCGGGACGGCGGGAGTGAACTGCTCGTACCGTTCCTCCGCGAGATGGTTCCGACCGTCGACGTCGAGGCCGGGTACGTCGAGGTGCGGCCGCCCGAGGGACTGCTCGAACTGTGACCAGCCCGCTGCGTCTGGACATCATCACGATCTTTCCCGAGTACCTGGCGCCGCTGCGGCAGTCCCTGCTGGGCAGGGCCGTGGACACCGGCCTGGTGCGCCTCGGCGTACACGACCTGCGGGGCTGGGCCACCGATGTCCACCGCAGCGTCGACGATGCGCCGTACGGCGGGGGACCGGGCATGGTGATGCGGCCCGAGCCCTGGCATGCGGCGCTGACCGAGGTAGCCCCGGACGGAGCCACTCTCATCGTGCCGACGCCGGCCGGTGAGCGATTCACGCAGGCGATGGCGGCCGATTTCGCCGGCCGGCCGCATCTTGTCTTCGCCTGCGGCCGGTACGAGGGCATCGACCAGCGCGTGGTCGACGAGGCGGCGCAACGGCTGACGGTGCGTGAGGTGTCCCTCGGTGACTACGTGCTCGCCGGTGGCGAGGCCGCCGTCTTGGTCATCGTGGAGACGGTCACCCGGCTGCTGCCGGGAGTGGTCGGGAACGCGGCTTCCGTCGTCGAGGATTCCTTCGGGGACGGGCTGTTGGAAGGGCCGGCGTACACCCGCCCCGAGGTGTGGCGGGGGCGGGCGGTCCCGGGCGTGCTGCTGTCGGGCAACCACGCCGCGATCACCCGGTGGCGCCGCGACCAGGCGCTGCTGCGCACCGTGCGCCGCCGGCCGGACCTGATCGCCACGCTGTCGCCGCGGGCCCTGGACGGCGACGACGTCGCGGTGCTGGCCGAGGCCGGGTTTCACGCCGGCCCACCGGATATGGCACAGTAGACAGGTTGCCAGCGGGTCCAGGCGCGATCGTGAGATGCGTCCGGCCCCCGAGCGACCGACACCCCCAGCGCCGTGCCGGAACCTCCCGCGCGCCCGCACCGGACCGACAGTCACAAAGGAAGCGACGCCGAGATGAACATCCTGGACGCTCTGGACAACGAGTCGCTGCGCGACGACATCCCGGACTTCCGGCCCGGCGACACCATCAAGGTGCATGTGCGAGTCATCGAAGGTACCCGCTCACGGATCCAGGTCTTCCAAGGCGTCGTCATCCGGCGACAGGGCGCCGGCGTACGCGAGACGTTCACCGTGCGCAAGGTGAGCTTTGGGGTCGGCGTGGAGCGGACGTTTCCCGTCCACACCCCCGTGGTGGACCGGATCGAGATCGTCACCCGCGGCGACGTACGCCGGGCGAAGCTGTACTACCTGCGCGATCTGCGCGGCAAGGCCGCGAAGATCAAGGAAAAGCGCGTGAACGTCAATCGCTGAGAGTAACGCCGTCGATGTGGGGTCCGCGGCTAGGCTGGCCTAGATGAGCACGGACCAGGCCTCGGAGCATTCCGCGGAATCCGCCGACGACCGCGACTCCGGCGATGATGCCGCAACGGGCGGAGCACGGCGCCGCTGGCACCGCAAGCCTCCGGCGGAGAAGAAGCAGACCTCGCTGCTCAAGGAACTGCCGATCCTGCTCCTGGTCGCGTTCGTGCTCGCGCTGCTGATCAAGGCATTCCTGGTGCAGGCGTTCTTCATCCCTTCCGGATCGATGGAGCCGACCCTGCACGGCTGCCCCGGCTGCCCCGGCGATCGCGTGCTGGTCAACAAGGTTCCCTACTACTTCGGTGACCCCGAGCCCGGCGACATCGTGGTGTTCCGCGGCCCGGAGTCCTGGGCGCCTGAGTTCCAGGTCAGCAAGCCGGGCAACGTGGTCGAATCGGTGCTGCTCGGCCTCGGTCGCGCCATCGGTACGGCCCCTCCGGACGAGAAGGACTTCGTGAAACGCGTGGTGGCCACCGGCGGCCAGACCGTCGAGTGCTGCGACAGCGAGGGTCGCGTGACCGTCGACGACCAGCCGCTGGACGAGCCGTACATCTCCTTCGACTCACCGATCGAACTTCGTGCGTTCGGGCCGGTGACTGTGCCCGAGGGGAGGCTGTGGGTCATGGGTGACAACCGCGCTGGATCGGCGGACTCCCGCTCACACCTGGACGACGGCGACATGGGCACGATCCCGGTCGACAACGTGATCGGCAAGGCGTCGGTCATCGTGTGGCCGATCAGCCGGTGGGACTGGCTCGGCGCGCCTGACATCCAGGGGCTGTCCGCTGCCCCGGCACCGGGTGCGGTCGCCGTCGTGGCGCCGTACACGGTAGGACTGGTCAGCGCGGTTCCCCTGGTGGCCTGCCGTCGCCGTCGCCGTCGCCGTCTCAGGTGAGGTGCAGGTCCCGCCGGAGGGCCCACCCCGAGGAGACTGGCACCCACGGCCCTCCTTGCTGGTGGTCGGCCACCGAGGCTCGGCGCGATCGGATGCGAGTCGGGTCGGCGGGTGGCCAAAGCTGCATCCGAACCGGGCAGATCGGCATCAACGAGCAGCCGAACTGCCGGTGACCGACGGCGCGTCGCCTGCGACGTAGGCTTGACGGGTGATCGTCACCCGGCGGCGGGCCGTCGTACGACGTGACGCCGGCTTGTGGGCGCTGGAGGGAACCCTGCGCCGGCAGGGCTTTCCGGTGGTGGCCGGCGCGGACGAGGCCGGGCGCGGGGCGTGCGCGGGGCCGCTGGTCACAGCGGCTTGCGTACTTCCGGACGGCGCGCGGGGTCAGGTGCCCGAACTGGCCGACTCTAAGCTGCTGACCCCGCTGGCCCGGGAACGGGTGTACGCCGAGGTGGTGCGGCGTGCGGTGACCTGGGCGGTCATCATCGTTCCTCCGCAGGACATCGACCGGCGTGGCCTGCATGTGTGCAACGTCCAAGGACTGCGCCGGGCGCTGGCCGCACTGGCCCCCACCCCGGCGTACGCGCTCACCGACGGCTTCCCGGTAGCCGGTCTCGGCGTACCGGGTCTGGCGGTGTGGAAGGGCGATCAGGTGGCGGCGTGCATCGCGGCGGCGTCGGTGCTCGCCAAGGTGACTCGGGACCGGATCATGACCGGGCTGCACGACTCCTACCCGGTCTACGACTTCGCCACACACAAGGGATACGCCACCGACGGCCACTCGGCGGCACTGGACGCCCACGGGCCGTGCGCTGAACACAGGTTCAGCTACATCAACATCGCCCGTCGTACGTCCGGGACCCGCAGATTGGTCGCCGTGGGGGACAATGAGCTCGTGACAGAGGCGCAGGAATGAGCAGCGAGGATCTCGAGAAGTACGAGACCGAGATGGAGCTTCAGCTCTATCGGGAGTACAAGGACATCGTCCGGCAGTTCTCCTTCGTGGTGGAGACCGAACGGCGGTTCTACCTCACGAACTCCGTCGACCTCCAGGTCCGCAACCCCGACGGCGAGGTGTACTTCGAGTTGCGGATGAGCGACGCCTGGGTGTGGGACATGTACCGCCCGGCCCGCTTCGTCAAGAACGTCAGGGTGGTCACGTTCAAGGACGTGAACGTCGAGGAGCTGGACAAGCCCGACCTGGAACTGCCCGGCAGCTGACTACTCGGGCAGCCGGCGGGTTTCGATCCGGGTCTCCACCGCGGTGCCGTCCGACCGGCGCTCGACGTGGTACGCCGCAACGTCCGGGCGGTCTGCCACCGCCTCGGCGAGGTCGGTTCCCCGGTAGACCAGCCCCACGCCGTCGTCGGTAGCGAACCCGGCCGGCAGCGTCGCGTCGGCGATCAACCGGTGGTAGAGCGGGCGGCGCTGCGCCTCGCTGTCGTAGTGCACCCCGTTCGACCACGGCAATAGCCCCAGCCCGTTCGTGATCGGGCGTAGATCCGGGCCGAAGGAGTCCGTCGTACCGCCGACGTGCCAGCACAGGGACCCGGCCGAGACGCCGCCGAGGACGACACCCGCCTCCCAGCATTCGCGCATGATCGCGTCGAGGCCGTGCACCCGCCAGACCGCGAGCAGGTTGGCCACGCTTCCTCCGCCGACCCAGATGACGTCCTGCTCCAGGAGATGCTGGCGGGGGTCCGCGACGTTGGGCATCGAGAAAAGGCTCAGGTGGGACAGCCGCACATCGCTGCCCGCGAACGCGCCGTAGATCGCGCTGACGTGGGTGAGGGCGTCGCCGGTTGCCGTCCCCAGGAAGCAGATCCTGGGCCGCGCCGGGCGGCCCGCGAGCTCGACGGTGAAGTCGAAGACCGGCCCGGGGGTCCAGTCGAACATGTTCCGTCCGCGGGAGCGAAAGCCGATGCTGGTCGCCACGATCGTCGGCGCATCAGCCACCACCTCAGGGCCCCCTTCTCATCGGCGTACGACGGTTCGCCCACCGTAGAGGTCAGCCATCCACAGCCTCGCGGCAGCGTCCACAGGCCGGGGAAGGATGCTGCGGGCGCCTCGCCCCACGGTCACTCTCCTCGGTAGGCGAGTGACGGGAGATCCGAGGGTATGCGGGCTGAACGTGAGAGCTAAGGACGCGATCGGGCAGTACGGCGAACGGGTGGCTGTGCGCCACCTGCTGCAGGCCGGCTGGACGGTGCTCGACCGCAACTGGCGGTGCCCGGAGGGCGAGTTGGACATCGTGGCCACCGACGGGGCGGTGCTGATGATCTGCGAGGTCAAGACACGTTCCACCGATGTGTTCGGTGACCCGTGCCAGGCAGTCAACTGGCGTAAGGCACGGCGGATCCGGCAGCTGGCGGCATGCTGGCTGGCAGCCAACGAGGACTGCTGGGCGGACGTGCGCTTCGACGTGATCAGCGTTTTGCGCCAACCCTCCGGCGCTGCGCTGGTCCGCCACCTCGAGGACGCCTTCTGATGCCGCTTGCGCGCACGTCTTCGGTCGGCCTGGTCGGCTTGCAGGGGCACGTCGTCGACATCGAGGCCGACCTGTCCGCCGGTATTCCGAACTTCACGATGATCGGGCTCCCCGATGCCTCCGTCCGCGAGGCCCGCGACAGGATCCGAGCTGCGCTCATCAACAGTGAGCAGAAGTGGCCGAAGCGCAAGATCACCGTCAACCTCTCACCGGCCACCTTGCCCAAGCGAGGTAGCGGATTCGACCTTGCTCTGGCGATGGCAGTTCTCGCCGCGGCAGGCGTGATCACGGTTCGGGCGTTGCGTGACACCGTGCTTCTGGGCGAACTCGGTCTCGACGGTAGTGTGCGGCCGCTGCACGGGGTCCTGCCGTGCGTGCTGGCCGCCCAACGCGCCGGGCGGAGCCGGGTGATCGTCCCGGTCGACAACCTTGCCGAGGCGTGCCTCGTGCCGAAGCTGGACGTGCTGGGAGTCGCCTCGTTGGCTGACCTGATCGGGTATCTGCGCGGTGAGAGCTGCGCGGTGCTCACCGGTGCCGCCGTGGAGGAGGCGCCGCCGCTGCCGGGTCCGGACCTGCGCGAGATCGTCGGTCAGGCGCAGGGCCGGCGCGCGCTGGAGGTCGCAGCTGCCGGAGGTCACCATGTGTACCTGCAGGGCCCGCCCGGCGCCGGCAAGACGATGCTGGCAGAGCGGCTGAGCGGAATCCTGCCGCCGCTGGACGACGACGAGGCGCTCGAGGTCACCGCCATCCACTCGGTGGCCGGCGTGCTGCCACAGGGGGCGTCATTCGTGCGCCGGCCGCCATACGAGAGCCCACACCACACGGCGTCGATCGCGTCGATCGTGGGCGGCGGGAGTGGGGTGGCCCGGCCGGGTGCGATCTCACGGGCACATCGTGGCGTGCTGTTCCTGGACGAGGCTCCGGAGTTCGCGGCCGGCGTGCTCGATGCCCTCCGGCAACCCCTGGAGAGCGGGCAGGTGACGCTGCATCGCTCGGCTGGGCAGGCCCACTACCCCGCCGCATTCCAACTGGTGCTGGCAGCCAACCCGTGCCCGTGCGCATCACCGGCCGGTGACCAGGACTGTGTCTGCACCTCCTGGAGCCGCCGGCGCTACCTCGCCCGGTTGTCGGGGCCGCTGCTGGACCGTGTGGACCTGCACATCACCCTGCTGCCGGTGACCCGGCAGGCGCTGCTCGGGGATGCCTCGGCCGAGTCCAGCGCCGAGGTCGCGCTGCGGGTGCGTGCGGCGCGGATGGCGGCGTCGGAGCGGCTGGCGGTGGACGGCCTGCGCCGCAACGCCGACATCCCCGGCCCGGCGCTGCGACGTCGCTGGAGGTTGGCCCGGTCCACGATGACTGGGGTGGAGGCGGCCCTCGACCGCGGTCTGCTCAGCGCGCGCGGTGTGGACCGGGTCCTGAGGGTGGCATGGACGCTGGCCGACATGGCCGGTGTCACCAGCCCCGGCCGGGCGGAGCTGGACGAGGCCATGGGGATGCGGCTTCGTGGGATCGCGGCGTGACGCCTCCCCGGCCCGGCCCCGTCCGGCTGACAGATCGGCGGGCAAGGGCGTGGCTGACGCGGGCCGCCGAACCCGGGCAGGCTGCGACGTACGCGCTGGTGCGGCAGGTGGGACCCGTCGAGGCGGTACGTCTCATCCGCAGCCGGCAGGCCCCGCCGAGCGTGCTGTCCGCCGTCGGGAGCCGGTGCGATGAGGACCGGGTCGACCAGGACCTGTCCATAGCACGCCGCTTCGGTATCAGGCTGGTGACCCCGGAGGACGACGAGTGGCCTGCGCAGATGCTGCACCCCATGCTGCTGGCCATCGAGCGGGGTGTGCCCGACCTCGCACCGCCGCTGGGGTTGTGGGTGCGCGGCCCGCTGCAGGTGGACGAGGCGGTGCGCAAGGCGGTGGCGGTGATTGGTTCACGGGCGTCGACTGCGTACGGCGAACATGTGGCCGCCGAGATCGCCTTCGGGCTGGCCGACCGCGGGTGGACGGTGGTCTCCGGCGGAGCCCTGGGAATTGATGGTGCCGCGCACCGCGCTGCACTGGCTGCCGACGGGATCACGGTGGCGGTGCTTGCCGGCGGGCTCGACCGCCCCTATCCGGCGGCTCACGGGGCCTTGTTCGAGCGGATCGCCGGCAGCGGTCTGCTGATGAGCGAATGGCCGCCGGGTTGTGCCCCCTACCGTCGTCGGTTCCTGATCCGCAACCGGCTGATCGCGGCGCTGTCCGCCGGCACGGTCGTGGTCGAGGCGTCGGCGCGCAGCGGGACGGCGTCGACGGCCCGGCGTTGCCGGGAGCTGGGCAACTCGCTGATGGCCGTCCCCGGTCCGGTGACCTCGGCGGTGTCGGTCGGAACGCACGAGCTGCTCCGTGGCGGTGAGGAGGGCGGCGCCCGGCTGGTCTGCTCCGCCGGCCAGGTGCTGGAGGAAGTCGGTCGGCTCGGCGACGATCTGGCCGAACCGCCGCGCGCGCCGCCGGTTCCGCGAGACGGCCTGGACGCCCTCGCCCGGTCGGTCCTGGACGGTGTGCCAGTACGCCATCCCGCGACCCCGGAGCGGATAGCGCGGGCGGCCGGGGTGGCGGTGCTGGACGTGCTGCGGGTACTGCCGGCGCTGGAACTGCAGGACCTGGTGGAGCTGACGGGCGAGGGTTGGCGGCTGTCCGCGGCCGAGCGCCGCGCGAGCTCCGGCGGCTAGCCGGTCATGCCGCGCGGGTGCAGCGCGGGTGGCGTTGTTCCCGGTGGCGTGGTCAGGACACGGTGACAGCGGTGTCATCGACGACGAAGGAGGTCGCCAACGAACTGTCCTCCACGCCGGTGAACTTCAGCGTGACGGTCTGCCCGGCGTAGGAGGCCAAATTGAACGACTTCTGCGTGTAGGTGCTGTTCTTGTTCAGGTTGGAGTAGGTGGCCAAGGTGGTCGAGCCCACCGTCACGGGAGCCTGTCGTAGGCCACTGAGGTGGTCCCGCGCCGGCGAGGAGTTGCAGGCGTTCGCGTTGCTGTTGCCCGCGGCCAGGCCGTAGGTGATCCCGGAGTTGACGGAGTTGCGGACAGCGGTGTCCAGCGCGCTGCCGGCCGATCCGCCGCGGCTCATGTTCGCCACGGCCGGCTTGACTGCGTTGGCGGTCACCCAGTCGACGCCGGCGACGACACCGGAGTTGCTCCCGGAACCCTGGCAGTTGAGCACCCGAACGCCGACGATCTGTACTCCCCTGGCCACGCCGTACTGCGAGCCGCCGACGGTACCGGCAACGTGCGTGCCGTGGCCGTTGCAGTCAGCGGCATTGTTGTCGTTGTCGACGGTGTCACGACCCGACGTGGCCCGGCCGCCGAACGTTGTGTGGGTGAACCGGGCGCCGGTGTCCATGATGTAGGCCCTGACGTTCGATGCTGGTTGTAGTCGCATGAATGCGTACCGGGAGCCTTCCCGGGAGAGAACCGCCCAACATTTTCGGTCCCGAACAGCGCACTGCCCCGGCGCCAGGCCGGGGCAGTGCGGTGGCTGGGGGTGCGGTGTCTCGGTTCTGTCAGCGGCCGACGTACAGGAGCTTGTTCGGGAGTCGCCACCCGGGTTGGTCACCTTGTTGGGGGCGGCCCGGTTGACCAGTGTGTTACGCACCTGCGTCGTCGTGAAGAGCGGACGCAACGCCAGCAC
>JACCZY010000158.1 GCA_013695685.1 Geodermatophilaceae bacterium
GACCATCCAGCGGCTCGTGTCGGGGAAGTGACAGCGTCAGCCGTTGCGCACCGCACCGCTGTGGGGGACTCTGTGCTGGCCCCCAGCCGCACGTCCCAAGCCTCCTTGCGGTTAGCGCGGCGCTCATCGCCGTCGTCCTTCCGCACGCTCCGGCAGCGGCCCACCCGGTGCCACCCACCACCGGCGAGATCGTCGGAACGTCCGGGATCGGGACCTAGGACCCGAGCGGCGTCCCTGCGCGGGTGATCTGCGTCGAACCCAGATCGCTCACCGGCATCCGGGCCTTCCGGGTGGACAACGAGGTCCCCGAGCCGATCACCGGCATCCAGGGCATCTGCTCCGACGTGTTCGCCGACAACGGGGTCGTCAACATCGACGATCCTCAGCTGAGCGTCCTGATCGGTGTCGAACAGGACGACATCAGGGACTCCGCGTGCCCGCTGGGAGCCGTGGTCACGGGTTTCCGCGGGCGAGCAGGCGATGGCGATCGGCGGAACGGGGAGGGCGGAACGGGGAGGGGCGGAACGGGGAAGGCGGAACGGGGAAGGCGGAACGGGAGCGCGCAGTGGTGCTAGGCGGCTGGCATGGATTCGGTGGACAGCCGAGGGTGGCTGCGCGCCAGCCGGGTGTTCGCGATCGCCAGCAGGCTGCTGGATGCCCGCCCGCCCTGCACCGCCTCGAGAAAGGGCTCGGCGGCCACCCGGTAGAGGGTGCTCGGCTCGGTCGTGCGCACCGTTGCCGTCCGGGGCACGCCGCGCAGCAGCCCGATCTCGCCGAAGTAGCTGCCGGGTCCGAGCGAGGGAAGCTGCTGTGGATGCCGCGACTCGCCCTGGGACAGCACCTCGACCTGACCGGTAAGCAGGATCCACAGGGCGTCTGCGTCGGCACCCTCGCGGATGAGCACCTCACCCGGCTCGGCCTGAACCTCCGCCAGGGATCTGGCCAGTTCCTCGAGGGCAGTTCGCGGCAGAACGGCGAAGAGGTCAAGCTGCTGAAGCAAAGCGATCCGGGGTTGCAGGGCGGCAACCGCGTTGACCGAGCGGCGGTCGGCGAGCACCAGTGGGCGGATGCCGGCGATGCTCAGGGCGGAGAAACCAAGCCCGAGAACGAGCAGGGTCGTCCGCACATCGGTTGCCCCGAGTAAGGCGGCGGTGACGAAGCTGCCGACGATGGAGGCGGCGTAGACCCCGGCATCGAGCAGGGCGAACACCCGGCTCATCACCGCCCGCGGCATCTGACGTTGCAGGGCGGTGATGGCCAGCACGTCCACGATGACCATGCCCGCCCCGGCGAGAACTTGCAGCAGCGTGCCGAGGATGGGTCCCTCCACCCAGATCGTCACGATGAACGGCAGGGAGAGCAAGAGCATCCCGGCGAGCACAGGGGCAGCAAGTCGGCCGGCCGCCAACCGGTTAGTTACCGACGCGGAGGCAACCCCGCCGAGGGCGAAACCTGCCAGTAGGTAGGAATAGCCTTCGGTCCCGGTCCCGAACTGCTGGCTGAGCTGCACGTAGAGCACGGACGTCGTCGCGGCCGCGGCCGTGCACAGCAGGCAGTAGAGCACCAGCACCGTCGCCACCGGTTCGCTCCGCAGCGCCCGCAGACCGGCGGTGAGCTGCCGCACCCGTGACTCCGAAGCCTCCTCCAATGCGCCTCCGCGGCTGCGAGTCTGGATGCGGATGACAATCAGCGCGGTCACGAGGAAGGTCAGCGCGTTGAGGGCCATCGCGGTGACCGGCTCACCGGTCAGCAGGAGCAGGCCACCGATCGCCGGCCCGATGACGATGACGAGGCTCTCCACGGTGAGGAACAGCGCGTTCGCCGCCGGCAGGTCCTTCTCCCCCACGGCGTCGATCAGCAGCGCTTGGGCGGCCGGGTTGTACGGCGTGACGCAGACCGCCAGCGCGATCGCTAGGAGCAGTATCAGGAGCAGTGGGGCGTCGACGTACACGAGCGCAGCAATCGCACCCATGACCGCCAAAGCGCTCAGGGCCGAGGCGAGCATGATGCGGGTCCGCTCATGCCGGTCGGCGAGCAGCCCGGCGTAGGGCGCGAGCAGCATCTTGGGCACCCACGAGGCGGCCAGAAACACCGAGATCCAGGTGGGCGAACCGGTCCGATCGAAGACGTAGACGATCAGAACGACGTTGTAGGCCCAGCCGCCGACGCTGTCGATGAGAAAGGCGGTGATCAGCAACCGGTAGTCGCGCTGCCGCAGTGCGTCGCGGTAACTCGCACGGTCCCCGGCCACAGAGCCCCTTTCGGATCGATCGATGGTCGAGTCAGGAGCCTGCAAAGCGCGCAAGTGCTGCACGGTCGCTCAGCCGGACGGTGGAGCCGTCCACCCGGGTCCACCCTCGAGGGGTGAAGCCGGACAGCGCCCGGTTCAATGACTGCCTGGTGACCCCGAGCCGGGCAGCAACCTCCGACTGCGACATCCCGAGATCGACTTCGCTGTCGCCGGCGGCAACCAGTAGTTTGGCCAGCCGGCGGGGCAGGTCGAGGAACACCAGATCGGCCGCCGAGCCGGTGAGCCGCCGGACCGTGAGCGCCAGATCCTGAGCCCATGCGAGCGCCAGGTCCGCGGACGTTGCGAGCACCGCGCGCACGGCGTCAGCCGGGATCGCGACCAGATTCACCTCGTCCAAGGCTTCGGCAGTGGCCGATCGGAGACCGCCGTCGAGCATGCTCAGCTCGCCGACCGAGTCACCCACGCTCAAAACCGCCAACAGGAGTTCGCCTCCGTGCGGGGACCCGACCAGGACTTTCAGCCGTCCGCTGACGACGATGTACAGGTGGTCGCTGCGCTCACCTTCGACGAAGAGCACCTGACCCTTGCCCAACCGCCGCGGGAACGAAGCAGCCGTCAGCGTGCCCAGTTCACCTGGGCCGGCGGCGGCGAACAGCGGGGCGGACGATAGCACCTTCCCCGATATCCACGGTTCGCACCCTACGACGTCCGAGCAAACGGCCCTAGGGCCCCCGCTCGAGAGGGGGCCCTAGGCCCGCGCCGCGACACCTACTAGCGCACGTGGCCTTCGACGTCGTCGTCGTCGGTGTTGGCGGGGTAGCGGTGGCCTTCGACGTCGTCGTCGTCGGTGTTGGCGGGGTAGCGGTGGCCTTCGACGTCCTCGTCGGAGTTTCGCATCGCATAGTCGGGGCCCTCGA
>JACCZY010000201.1 GCA_013695685.1 Geodermatophilaceae bacterium
GTACCGCTCGACGGCGGCCACCCGGGCCGCCTTGCCGGCCAGCCGCGCTGCCTCGGGGTCGGCGATGAACCGGCGTACGGCGGCGTGCAGCCGCTCGGGCCGCACGGAGACGCACCCGGCCTCCGGCGGGACCGCGTCCACCGCCTCGGTCGTAGCGAGGGCGACCACCGGCATGCCGAGATGCATCGCCTCCAGCAGTGACAGGCCGAGCGAGGTCCATCGCATCGGATGGACGTAGACCCGGCGGGCGGCGAGCAGGCGGTGCATCCGGTCCTGCCTGACATCCTCGTGCAGGGTGACCCGTGCCGGGTCGAGGTGGTACGCCTCGTGCAGCCCGTCGAGGCGCATCCCGAAGACGTCCAGGGGTGCCGCGTCGGACAGCCCGCCGAGCAGGTCGGTGCCGGTGACCCGGTGCCGGCGGATCGGCTCGTTGACCACGACGGCTGCCCGCGGCAGCTCACCGGTCCACTGCTCGCCCGGATCGACGATCCCGTGCTCGATGACCTGGACCGGAGCCTGTCCGTTGTCCCAGAACAGGGAGTTGAAGTGGGTGACGTGCGCGACCGGGATGTCGCTGCGATCGGCCATCGGGTGCCTCGTGGACGGCACGTCGCCCTTCGGTGTGTTGTGCTCCAGGTACACGGCCGGGACATCCACGCCCGGCCGGCGCCCCAGCCAACGCCGGACGAGGTCGGCCTCGTGCGGGCGCTGCAGGACGACCAGGTCGATCGGCTCGTCGTGCAGGTTCTCGGCCGGCACCTCGCGCACGTTCGGCGGCCAGTTCCAACTCGCGGCCCGACCTCGTCCGTCGGGACCGCGGTCGGCGGTCAGCGGGAGAACGTAGTGGTGCCTGCCCTGGACGAACGACGTCGTCCACGAGCCGTGCACGTGCCACAGCAGGATCCTCACGCCGGATCACCGGCCAGCTTGCCGACCGCGGCGACGACATCCTGGGCGGTCACCGAGCTCAGGCAGGGATGCCCCGGAACCGGGCACACTCGCGCCCGCGTGCCGGCGCACGCCGCGTCCTGATCGCCGAGCAGCACATGCTCCACGCCGTACGGCGCCCAGCGGATCGCCGGCACGACCGGAGCGAACAACGACACGACCGGGGTCCCGACGGCGGCGGCGAGGTGCGCCGGTCCGGTGTTGCCGACCACCACGGCGGCCGCCCCGGCCAGCACGGCCGCCATCTTCGCCAGGGTCGTGGCGCCACCGAGGTCGATACCGCGGCGACCGGCCACCTGCCGGGTGAGGGTGCGCTCCGACGGTCCACCGGTGACGGCAACCCGCCAACCGGCGTCGCTCAGCGCGTCGACCGCCGCGGCGCAGCGTTCGGCCGGCCAGGCGCGGGCGGGGACGGACGCGCCTGGGTGCAGCACGACGTAGGGGCCGTCGGGTTCCAGCGGGGATGGCGGCAACGGCCGGCGTACGGCGAGCCGCCCGTCGTCACCATCGGGCAGGTCGTACCCGGCGGCACGGGCAAGGGACAGCGCCCGCTCCGGCTCGGGCTGGTCGTCAGTGCTCTGGTGGCGTACGTCGAGAAGCGAGCCCGGGTAGTCCGAACTGATCGCGGCGATCCGGGGGACCCCGGCCAGCCGGAGCAGCAGCGCCAGCGGCAACGGCGACTGGTGGAACGAGGTGAGGATCAGCGCCTCGTCCATGGCCTGCTCCGCGATCGTGTCGACGAGCCGCCGGGTGTCCTCGAGGGTGACCGGCGGCGGCTCGGCGACGATCCACGGGCAGCGCCAGGTCAGGACCCGGGTGACGCCCGGCAACAGACCGGCCGCGTCGGCGCCGTGCGGCCCGGCCAGCAGGACCACTTCGTCGGCGCCGGCCGCCACCGCGCGAACCGCGGGACCGGCCAGCAGGACGTCTCCGGCGTTGTCCAGCCGGGCGACAAGCACGGTGCGGGTCACCGTGCCGCCTCGCTGCCCTGGCGGGCTGATCGCGTCACCAGCCAGCTCCAAGCAGTACGTCGGCGGCTTCGCGCAGGTCCCGGACCGTGCGTGGGGCAGCGGCAACTTCCTCGGCACGGGTCCGGGCGGTAGGCACCAGCAGGGCGGCGGCCCCGGCTGACAACGCTGCCTGTACGTCGGAGCCGATGTCGCCCACGACGACGCACCGCTCCGGCCGGACGTCCAGCTGCTGACAGGCCCGATGGATCATGCCGGACGCCGGCTTGCGGCAGGCGCAGCCGTGCTCGGGCCCGTGCGGGCAGAACTCCCAGGTGCCGAACTCGCCGAGGAGGTGGCTGATCCGGGCGTTCACCGCCATCACGTCGTCAGTGGTGAGCAGCCCCCGGGCGACGCCGGACTGGTTGCTGACGACGCCGAGGCGTACCCCCGCGTCCCGGAGCCGGTCGCACGTCTCCCGAGCGTGCGGCATCAGCTCGACCCGGTCCGGGTCGCCGTTGTACGGGATGTCGACGACCAGCGTCCCGTCCCGGTCGAAGAGCACCAGCTCCGGAAGCCCCCGCCAGGCTGGCGCCTTCCGATGCCGGACCGCACCTCGCAGCGTGTGCCACGTCGCCGCGAACGGAACGGCGATGCTGGTCAGCGCCATCGTGATGACCTCGTCGCGGGTGCGCGGCCCGGGCCGCAGCCGGGCGGCGAGTAGCTCGCCGATGCCTGCGGCGGTGACGGCGGCAGCCACCGCTGCGGGCCGCGGTCGCCGCAGCACCGCGCAGACGAGCGCGGTCAGTGCGGAACCGGTGATGGCCGCGTGCCGCCGGCGGCGACCCTGGGGCGCACCGGTCAGCTGCCGCCAGTCCGGGCCGTGCAGCCGGCGCATGAGCATGTCGTCGGCGTTCCCCGCCTGCTGCCGCGCGCTGACCCACCGATCCGCGGGGCGCACCGGGTGGGTGGTGCGGCGTCGGGCCACGACGAGGCGGCCGTGCTGCTGCACCCGGAGCGCGAGATCGGCGTCCTCGCGGAAGGCCCGCGGGAACCGCTCGTCGAAGCCGCCTACCGCCGCGAGCGCGTCTCGGCGGTAGGCCATGTCGGCGGTGATCCAGCGCGACGTCGCCAGTCCGGCGGTGCCGCGCTCCCAGTCGCTGGGCCGCCGGTCCGTCGGCAACGGCACCCGCAGCCTCGCCTGGCTACCGGCCACGTCGTTCGGCAGCCCGGTCAGGTCCGCGCGCAGCGCCTCCCACCAGTCGAAGTCCGGGAGAACGTCGTCGTCCAGGAACGCGACCCACTCGCTGGTGGCGTGGCGCCAGCCGACGTTGCGCGCGGCGGCCGGCCCGCGGCCGTGGCTGCGCAGCACGCGGACCTTGTGGCCAGCCACATCAAGGGGTGAGCCGCCGGGACGGTCGTCCACGACGATCACCTCGTCGGCGCGTGGCCCGGTCGCCTGGTCCAGCCGGGTGAGCAGAGCCGACAAGGTGGGCCTGCCGACGGTGGGGATGACGACCGTGCAACTCATGCCGGATCGCCGTGCCGACCCGCGCATCGGCGTACGACGAACGGTCCGATGGCCAGCAGGTCGACCGGGGCGGACCCGAAGCATTCGAGGGCGTCGCGGGGATCGTCGACCATCGGGCGACCGACTGTGTTGAGGCTGGTGTTGACCACGACCGGGAGGCCGGTCCGGTCGGCGAAGCGCTCCAGCATCCGGGCGACCAGCGGCTCCTTGCTGCGGTCGACCGACTGGATTCGCGCTGTACCGTCGACGTGGACGACGGCGGGGATCCGCTCGCGCCACTCCGGCGCGACGTCGTGCACGAAGAGCATGTACGGCGAATCCAGCGGTCCGCGGCTGAAGATCTCGCTGGCGCGCTCGGCCAGAACCATCGGTGCCACCGGCCGGAACTGCTCGCGGCCCTTGACGTCGTTGAGCCGTTCCAGGTTCCCGGCGTACCCGGGATGTGCGAGCAGCGACCGGTGACCGAGCGCTCGGGGACCGTACTCGCTGCGGCCCTGGAACCAGGCGACCACGCCGTTCGCGGCGAGGCAGGCGGCGACGGCGTCGGCGACGTCGCGGGGACGCTCGAAGGCGACTGCCGCGGTGGTCAGCCACGCCTCGATCTCCTCGTCGGTCCAGCCCCGCCCGAGGTCGGCACCGGGCATCGGCTGGATCCGGTCGCCGTCGGCGGCGGCGACGTGCAGCGCGCCGCCGAGCGCCGTACCGGCGTCCCCGGCGGCCGGCTGCACCCAGACCTGCTCGAACGGGGACTCCACGGCGATCCGGGTGTTCGCCACGCAGTTGAGTGCGACTCCGCCGGCGAGGGTGAGCGCGCGGTCGCCGGTCTGCCCGTGCAGCCAGCCCGCGAGTTCGAGCAGCACCTCCTCCAGGCGCAGCTGCACGCTGGCGGCAAGGTCGGCGTGGTCCTGGGTCCACTGCTCACCCTTGCCCAGGCGCTTGACCAGGCTGCTCCAGTCGATCGGCTGGGTGCGGAACCCGCCGTTTCCGGTGGTGTAGACGGCCTCACGCAGTTCGGGAAGGAAGGTCGGACGGCCATATGAGGCCATCGCCATGACCTTGAACTCGTCGGAACTGCGCAGGAACCCGAGATGCTCGGTCACGTCCTCGTAGACCAGGCCAAGGGAGTGCGGCAGCTCCTGGCTGGCCAGGATCTGCAGCTCGCCGTCGTCGTACCGGCCGGCGAGGTGGCTGACCGCCTCACCTCTGCCGTCCAGGACGAGCACGCTGGAGGAGCGGTACGGCGCCGCGAGCCCGGCCGAGGCGGCGTGCGCGACGTGGTGCGGTACGAAGCGCACGGTGGCCGGGTCCAGGCCGGGCAGTGCGGTGGCGAGAAAGCCGGGCGCCTTGGCGGCGTACATCAGCCTGAGGTGGTCCCACGGGTCGTCGAGCCTCATCTCGGCTGCCGGGCGGGCGAGGGCAGGGTCGAACGAGTACGCGACGGCGTCCAACTCGGAGGAGTCCAGGCCGGCGTGCGCGAGGCACCAGGCGGCGGCCTGCTCGGGCAGTTCCCACGCGCTGAAGGGGACCGGGCGCTTGCCATGCTTGCGCCGGCTGAACCGTTCCTCCTCCGCGGCGGCCACGACCTCACCGTCGACGACCAGCGCCGCCGCGGGGTCGTGAAAGATCGCGTTGATCCCAAGCACCCGCATCGACACGCCCCTCGACATCGCATCTGTGGCCAAGGCCGTCGTACGGCCCGGAGAGAAGATGCCCTGGGGAAGCGCTTCGAAACGCTTCTCGGCAGAACCGCTTCTCCAGCCTACCCCTCGTAGCTGCCCCAGGAGCCCCGCCAGCCTCACCCGTCCCGCCAGCCCCACCCCTCCCACCTTGCCGGACGATCATGGAGTTCCGGGAAGACAAACCGGGCAAACGGCCGTCAAACTGTCCGGATCTTCATGATCGCGGGGCGGGGGCCGTGCCAGCCTCCTTAGGCGGGGGCGGTGCCGGTCTCCCCCAGGCGGGCGAGCAGCAGGCTCTCGGCCAGGCAGCAGCGGCCGAACATACCCAGGTGCAGGCTCTCGTTCGGGCCGTGCGCGCGGGTGTCCGGATCCTCGACGCCGGTGATCAGGATCTCCGCGTCGGGCAGCAACTCGGCGAACGCGGCGATGAAAGGGATGGACCCGCCGACACCGATGTCGACGGCCTCGGTTCCCCAGGCCTGCTCGAAGGCCCAGTGCGCCGCGTCGTACGCCCGGCCCGACGTCGCTGCCGTGTACGGCGATGCGGTCCCTTTCGCGGTGACCGTCACCCGGGCGCCCCACGGCGCGTTCGACTCCAGGTGCGCGATCAGTGCCGCCTGCGCACGGATCACGTCGTCGCCGGGGGCCACCCGCAGGCTGATCGCGGCCCGCGCCGCCGGGAGCAGCGTCGGGGAGGCGTCGGCCACGGTCGGCGCGTCGATGCCGATGACCGTCACCGCCGGCCTGGACCACAGCCTGTCGGTCAGCGAGCCGCTGCCGATCAGGTGTACGCCGTCGAGCACGCCGGCATCGGCACGCAGCTGACCCTCGGTGAGTTCCGGCGCGGCCGACGTACCGGCGACAAGCCCTCGTACGGCGACGTTGCCCTCGACGTCGTGCAGCGTTGCCAGCAGGCGGCACAGCGAGGTGAGCGCATCGGGGACCGCCCCGCCGTACATCCCGCTGTGGACCGCGTGATCCAGCGTGCGGACCTCGACGGTGACGTGGTTGCCGCCGCGCAACGACGTCGTCAGCGCCGGTACGTCGACCGTCCAGTTCGTCGAGTCGGCGAGGATCACGACGTCAGCGGCCAACCGCTGCGCGTACGTGGTCAGGAACTGGCGCAGGGTGGGGGAGCCGATTTCCTCCTCGCCCTCGATCAGCACGACGACACCCACCGGCAGTTCGTCACCGAGAGCCCGCAACGCGGCGAGGTGCAGGGCGATCCCGGCCTTGTCGTCGGAGGCGCCGCGGCCGAACAGCCGCCCCTCCCGTTCCTCGGGTGCGAACGGGTCGCTCGCCCAGTCCGACCTCGCGCCGACGGGTTGTACGTCGTGGTGCGCGTACAGCAACACGGTGGGTGCTCCGGGTGGCGCCGGTCGACGGCCGACGACGGCGGGCTGCCCGCCGTCCACAGTGAGGATCTCGACGTCGCTGAGGCCCGCAGCGCGCAGCAGCGTCGCGACCAACTCGGCGCTCGCGGCCATGTGCTGACCAGCGGCGGGGTCGGCCGAGACCGACGGGATCCGCACCATCCGTTCCAGGTCGGCTCGCACCGACGGCATCACCTTGGCAACCGACTCGCGCACGGACTCCATGGGACTGGACGTTACCCAAGCGGCCGTGGCCTCAGCCGGCGTAGAGCTGCAGCTCCGAGGCGAAGCGGTCGGCGACG
The DNA here is from genome assembly GCA_013695685.1 of Geodermatophilaceae bacterium. Lineage (GTDB taxonomy): Bacteria > Actinomycetota > Actinomycetes > Mycobacteriales > Geodermatophilaceae > JACCTY01. The sequence continues at coordinate 6,781 of JACCZY010000201.1, forward strand.
TCGATGGTCCGGGACAGCTCGTACTCGCGGATTATTATCATGCCGTCGGAGATCAGCGTCGCCCGCCAGTCCCGGCGGTGGGCGCCCACGGGCAGCAGATCGAGTGCGGCGACGGAGCCGCCGCATTCGGACAGGAGCCGGTCCAGCCCGTCGTGGCGGGTGATGCAGCCGGAGCCAATGGCGCGCTTGAAGATGCTCGCCGCGTTGTAGCGCCGGTCCAGCTTCTGCGAGATGCGCCCGTCGACGACCGCCTCAGCCCAGCCGGTGAACAGGTCGGCGTCGGTCACGTAGTTCATCAGGTCGACGGTGCGGCCGCCGGGCGGCCTGGCGCCGATCTCACCGAAGACCACCTCACCATCGGCCTTGTTGTACCACTCCATGTGCGTGAAGCCGTCCCGGAATCCGAGAGCATCGATCACCGCCGCTCCGAGCGCCCGGCCGCCGGCAAGGTCCGGCACGGACAGGTCGCGCAGAGCGATCGTGATCGGGCTGATCCACTCGTGCGAGTGCGCCTGTAGCGGCCGCGGCCGGTACCAGCAGATGTTCTCGAACAGGATCTGCCCGTCGGCGCAGACCGTGTCATACGTGAACTCCTCGGCCTCGATGAACTCCTCGACGCTGACCCGACGTACGTGCCGCAGCATGGGCAGGACGTCGTTCAACTCACCGACGGAGTCCACCCGGTAGGTGTCCGCCGACCCCGCCCCGTCGATCGGCTTCACGATAAGCGGGAAGCCGATCCGCTCGGCTGCCGCCCAGACCCCGGCCACCGTCCCGGTGCTCTCGTGCCGCGGTGTCCGCAGGCCGGCTCGGTCCAGGACCGTCTTCATCAGCTCCTTGTCCCGGAACGGCTCAGTCTGGGCCCGGTTGAGGCCTGGCAGCCCGAACTCCTCGCGCAGTCGCGCCGCGAGCATCATGTACGGCTCCCACAGGCACTCGATCTGGTCGATCCGCACGTGCCGGCTCAACTCGTGCGCCGTGTGCAGGACCGCGGCCTCGTCGGCCAGCGACTCCACGTGCACATGATGAGCCAGCGCCTCGCGGGCTGTGGCGGGCAGCGCGGAGGCCGGCTGGTCACCGAGCCCGATCACAGTTGCGCCGACCGCTGCCAGACCGCGGGTGAAGAAGGACATCTCCGCCGGGAACCCCGGCGACACCATGAGGACGTTCATCGCTGACCCTCCCACCACTTTGCCTGTCGGCCGGCCGCGAGCGGGTTCGAAATGTCCGTTCTGCGGGGCCACCCGACAGGCAAAGTCGCGGTGTGGGCGGTCATTCCAGCTCCACCCGTACGCCGTTGATCAGCCGCCGCAGCGCCTGGGTCACGACCGGGGTCTCGGCATGGCGGACCGTCACGAACCCGTCGCCCTCGTAGATCCCGGACGACATCCGTCCCGGCTGCGGCAGGCTGGCGTCGACGATCAGCGGCCCGATCTCGCGCTGCACTTCGGCCAGCCCGTGTACGGCGGTGATCCGGCCGCTGCCCTGGCCACGCAGGAACGCCGTACCCACAGCCCATCTGCGCGACGGCGGATCGAAGCTGCCGTACACCTGCAGCTGCGCCCACGCGCTGTACAGATCGAAGTCGTGAGCGAGGTTCAGCATCGACGAGATCTGGGCGCCGGGAGGGCGGACGGCCACCTCGGAGATCGCGACCGACCCGTCCGGGCGGCGGAACCACTCCAGGTGCGTGAACCCGGTCCGCAGCCCCAGGGCGCGCAACGCCTGCGGAACGACGGCCCGTACGCCGTCGTACTCCGGGCCGTCGATGTGCCGGGGAAAGAGCACCAGCCACTGGATCCACGGGTTGCGCAGGACTTCAAGTGGCGTCGGAATGTAGTTGGAGATCGAGTGCCAGACGAGTTCGCCGTCCACGAGGACGCTGTCGAAGGACCCCTCGTCTCCGGTGAGGAACTCCTCCATCATCGCTACCCGATCCGGGGCAGGCGGGGCGGTCGACAGCCAGACCCGCAGTTCGTCGGCGTCGTCGAGGCGGAACGTGCTCTTCGCGCCGGCGCCGGCCGGCGGCTTGACCACGATCGGGAAGCCGACCTCGGAGGCGAAGCCGTACGCCGCCTCCGCCGAGTCGGCGAGCCGATGTCTGGCGCACGGCACCCCGGCGGCCCGCCACACCGACTTCATCTGCGCCTTGTCCCGGAAGTTGTGTGCAGTGCCGACGTCCATGCCGTCGATGCCGAGGTGCTCGCGCACCTGGGCGAGCTGCACCTGAAGCTGCTCGAGTACGCCGATCACCCGGCGTACCGGCCCGAGCTGACCGGACAGACCCCGGACCGCGTCGACGATCTGACCGGCGTCGAGCCCGTCGTCGATCCGCCAGTGACCGATCAGCTGATTTCGTAGTGGGGCGGGCACCTGCTCCAGTGGTTCGCACGTCACCAGGGCGAGCTGCACGCCCGGCAGCCGCGCGGCCGCCTCGACGAAGCGCCTCGTCGTCTCGAGCAGGTACGGCGCGACGAACGCAACCACCGCCATGATCGCGGGACTCTACCGCTGCTGACGACTGAATGATCACATCGGGGATGTTGTTGCGGTTTGGCCCAATTCGGCAACCACAACCCCGAGATGATCACCGGTGCGAAGCCGATAGGCGCTGCCTGGATAGCATCCAGGCATGGTGGGGACCCCGCCCCGCTCCCGGCCGGAGCGGGTCAGATGAACGTCGTACTTGTCGAGCCGTTCTTCCCGTCCAACCAGCGCCAGTTCGCGGGCGCACTCGCCGAGGTGGGCGGCACCGTCATCGGCGTCGGCGAGACCCCCCTGTACGGGCTCGACGACCAGCTTAAGGACTGGCTCACCCACTACGAGCAGGTGTCGTCGGTGACCAACGTCGAGGCGATGACCCACATCGTGCGCTCGATCCAGGACAAGGTGTGGGTGGACCGGCTCGAGGCGACCGTGGAGGCACACACGACGGCCGCGGCCAAGGTGCGCGAATCGTGCGGAATCCCCGGTACGTCGGTGCGTACGGCGTGGCTGTGCCGGGACAAGCCGTCGATGAAGCAGGCGCTGCGCGAGGTCGGCGTACCGACTGCCGCCTCGACCGCCGCCGGGACCGCCGCGGAGGCGCACGCCTTCGCCGAGCAGGTCGGCTTCCCCCTGATCCTCAAGCCGCGCAGCGGCGCCGGCGCTGCGGACACGATGCGGGTCGACGACGACGCCCAGCTCAACCGGGCACTGCTGGGCTACGGACGGCAGGGCGTCGGGTCGATCGCGGTGGAGGAGTTCGTCGAGGGCCACGAGGGCTTCTACGACACCCTCGCCGTCGATGGTCAGGTGGCGCTGGACTTCGTCTCGCACTACTACCCGAACGTCCTGGAGGCGATGCGCACCCGGTGGATCTCCCCGCAGTTCGTCTGCACCAACCGGGTCGAAACGGTCCCGGAGTACGGCGAACTGCGCGACATGGGGCGACGGGTCATCGCCGCCCTCGGCATCGGTACGTCGGCCACCCACATGGAGTGGTTCTTCGGCCCGAAGGGCCTCAAGTTCTCCGAGATAGGCTGCCGGCCACCGGGCGTCGGCGCGTGGGACCTGTACTCGGCCGGCAACGACGTCGACCTCTACCGCGAGTGGGCCAACGCGATAGTGCACGGGCACGTCGGCGCCGCCCCGTCCCGGCGCTTCGCCACGGGCATCGTCGCGCTGCGGCCGGAGGCCGACGGGCGGATCCAGGGCTACAGCGGAGTCGAGGAGCTGCAGCAGCAGTTCAGTGACTGGGTGATCGACGCGCACCTGCCGAGCGTGAACTCGCCGACCCAGCCGGTCGAAGCCGGCTACATGGCCAACGCCTACGTGCGGATGCGCCACCCTGACTACGACACGCTGCGCGGGATGCTCGACACGGTGGGACGCACCCTGCACGTGCACGCGGCGTGACGTTCCCGGTCGTGCTGTTGGGGCCGCAACGCACGCCCACACTCGACATGGTGGTGCAGTCGATGGACCTCAACGGCCGGTTCGCCACGATCACCGCCGGCTGGCTGGAGCGTGAACCCGACGACGAGGAACTCGACGACCAGCTCGACGGGCGCGGTGTCAACCTTTCGCTGTACGCCCGCTGGCTCGACGTACAGGAACGCGACCCGGAATTCGCCGCAGCCGAGCGCCGGCTGCGCGCCGTACTCGACGAAGTGCAGGAGCTGTACCTCCTGCGACTCGACCACGGACTCGCTGCGGTGCACGACGTCCGACGCGGCGGGGAACCCGGTCCGCTGCACGCCGCCGCGGTGACCGAGGCGATCGACGCGGTCCGCGCCCTCGACGAGCAGCACCTGGCGCGGATCAACGACGTACACAACGAGTTCTACGAGCTGTGGCCGCCGCACGAGCGCCCGGTGATCGCCCATCACCGGGCAGAGGTCGCGCGGCTGCTGGAGGACGCGGCTGCCCTGATCGTCACCGGCGGCCACGTCGGTGTCCTCGTGAACGCCATGCACCTGTTCAACGTGTCGGCATCCCTCGGCACGCCGGTGATCGCCTGGTCCGCCGGCGCGATGGCACTGACCGACCGGATCGTGCTCTTCCACGACCGCTCGGTCCGCGGGCCCAGCAATCCCGAGGTGTACGGGCGCGGGCTCAGCCTGCTGCGAGACGTCGTACCGCTGCCGCACGCCAGCGCTCGCCTGCTGCTCGAGGATGCCGACCGGATGTCGGTGTTCGCCCGCCGGTTCGTACCGGCTCGCTGTGTGCTGCTGGAGGCGGGTACCCGGGTGGACACCGGCAGCGGTGGTTCCTGTCCGGTCGGCACCCGAGTGCTGGCCGAGGACGGCCGGGTCGCGGTTCTGGAAGCCGCATCAGCGTGAGCGGGCCGACGTTCGGCCGCAAGCTCGCCATCAACCGGCTGCGCGAGCGCCGGTCGCTCGACGGTGCAGCCATCGACCGCTTTCTGGCCCGGCACGACGTCCCCATCGTCGAGGGATCTCGGTGCACGTTCGTCCACCGCGGTGAGGCCGACGAGGTTCAGCTCATCCATCGAACCGTCGGCCTGCCCGAACAGCTCCCGATGGCGCGGATCGGGGGTACCGACCTCTGGTACGTCGTGGTCGAGCTGCCGGAGGGCTCCCGGTTCGAGTACCAGCTGGAAGTCGCCATCGACGGGCGCCGGGATCGCTTCAACGACCCGCTGAACCAGCGGCTGGCCCACAGTCCGATGGGCAGCACGTCGGTGTGCTATGCCCGCGGCTACCACATACCGGAATGGACCCAGCCGCATCCGGAGGCGCGGCCCGGAGAACTGCTGGACCTCGTCGTACCGAGCCGGGCGCTGCGCCGGGACACCGACGTCGCGCTGTACCTTCCAGCGCGGTTCCGGCGCTCTGCCCGCTACCCGCTGCTCGTCGTCCATGACGGCGGTGACTTCCTGCACTACGCGTCGATGAGAACGGTTCTGGACAACCTCATTCACCGCCTGGATGTCGCCGAGACGATCGTCGCGTTCGTCAACCCTGCGGACCGCCTGGTCGAGTACGCCAACTCCGCGGCGCACGCCCGATACCTGACAACCGAGCTCGTGCCCTCCCTGGAAGCGGACTTCCCGCTTCTCGGGACCCGGGCTGGCCGCTGCCTGATGGGGTCGAGCTTCGGGGCGGTTGCGGCGTTGTCGGCGGCGTACCGGTATCCGGCGTTCTGCGCCTCGCTGATCCTGCAGTCGGGTTCCTTCGTCTTCACCGACATCGGCAACGACCACGGCGGGGGACCGGTCTTCGAGCCGGTGGTGCGTTTCGTGAACCGGTACCGTGCCACCGCGCGTCGAGTCGCCGACCGCATCTTCAGCAGCTGCGGGGTCTACGAGCCGCTGATCATCCCCAACCGCTCGATGGTGCACACGTTCGAGAGTGCGGGAATGGCCGTCCGGTACGTCGAGGCCCGGGACGGGCATAGCTGGGAGAACTGGCGGGACCGCCTGCAGGAAGGGTTGTCATGGATCTATCCCGGACCACAGAAGTACTTCTATGAGTAACGGCGTGAAGGCATCCGAGCGCTGGTACTCCGACCGGCTGCAGACCGAGATCAACCTGGTGCGCTGGGGGACGTTCGGCCGTCCGGTGCTGGTCTTCCCGACCGCCGGCGGGGACGCCGAGGAGATCGAGCGGCACGGCCTGGTCGACGCCTGCGGACAGCTGCTCGCCGACGGTCGGGTGAAGCTGTACTCCGTCGACAGCGTGGCCGGCCGGGCGATGATGACCAAGCCCGGGTCGCCGCAGCACCGGCTGTGGCTGCTCAACCAGTTCCACGAGTGTGTACGCCGGGAGATCGTCCCCGCGGTCCACGCCGACCTCGGCGGTCAGGAGCAGGGCATCATCGCCAGCGGGGCGTCGATCGGCGCGTTCAACGCCGTGGCCGTCCTGTGCCGGTACCCCGACGTCTTCGCCGCCGCGATCGGATTGAGCGGCAGCTACACGATCGAACGCTTCTACGACCGGCCATGGACGAAGGATCTGTACTTTTCCGCGCCGCTGCAGTTCCTGCCCGGCCTCGAGGGCTGGCAGCTGGACCTGCTCCGTCAACGGTTCGCCCTGCTCGCCTCCGGTGCGGGTCAGTGGGAGAACGTCGGGGAGTCCTGGGCCATGGCGGGTGCGCTCGGCGCCAAGGGGATCCCCAACCGCGTGGACAACTGGGGTCCCCAGTGGGACCACCAGTGGCCGACGTGGTGGCGGATGCTGCCGCAGTACCTCGACGAACTCGCCTGAGAGATGTTCGGCCGGCTCCCGATCATCGCAGCGCCCATGGCCGGCGGGCCCTCGACGCCGGAGCTGGTGGTTGCGGTGGGCGAAGCCGGCGCACTGGGCTTCCTGGCCGGCGGGTACCTCACGGCGGACGAACTGGATCACCGGCTGACCGAGGTGGAGCGGCGCAGCGCCTCGCCGTACGGCGTGAACGTGTTCCTCCCCTCGCCCCGGACGGTCGACCTCGCTGCCGCCGCCGCCTACCGGCACCGGCTGGAGTCGCAGGCGGCCGCGGCCGGCGTGGAGTTGGGGGAGCTGCGCTGGGATGACGACGGATGGGCGGCGAAACTCGACGTCGTCTGCGCGCACCGGCCGGCTGCGGTCAGCTTTACGTTCGCCAACCCGCCCATGGACGTGTGCGATCGGGTGCGCTCGGAGACCGGTGGCTCGGTGATAGCGACCGTGACGTCCGCGGCCGAGGCGGTGGCCGCGGTCGCCGCGGACGCGCTGTGTGTCCAGGGCGCCGAGGCCGGTGCCCACCGCGGCGTGTGGCGGGATGACCCCACGTCACCGGAGGGCGGACCGAGTATGCCGCTGCTCCGGTTGCTCGCCGACGTACGGGACGTCACCAGACTTCCGCTCATCGCCACCGGCGGCATGATGACCGGAGCCGGCATCCAGGAAGCACTGGACGCCGGAGCGGTGGCCGCCCAGCTGGGGACGGCGTTCCTGTGCTGCCCGGAGGCGGGAACGTCTGCCACGCATCGCCGGGCGCTGCTCGACCGTCGGTTCACCGAGACCGTCGTGACCCGGGCCTTCACCGGCCGCCCCGCTCGCGGGCTGGCGAACCGGTTCACCCGGGAGCACACCGCGCAGGCTCCGGCGGCGTACCCGGAGGTCCACTACCTGACGCGGCCATTGCGGCAGGCCGCAGCAGCGGCTGGGGATGCCGATGCGGTGCACCTGTGGGCCGGGACGGGCTGGCAGTCGGTCACCGAGGAACCGGCGGCCGACCTCGTCACGCGGCTGGAGCGCGAGCGGCGGGCAGCGCGCCTCGCGCCGTCGTAGCGCCGGCTGCGCGAGGGTCGCCGGTCCGCTACACCATCATCGGATGCGCTTACGGCCGTGCTGATACCTACGGCGTCACGATCACCACGTCACCGGCGGGGCCGAAGACGCCTGTGGTCGCGTAGATCGTTCCGTCTGACGTGATCTCGACGGCACCCGGTGCGAAGACGTCGACCACCGGAGCGACGACGCCGTTGCTGATCGAGCTGATCTTGTTGGCGAAGAGCTCGGCGACGTAGATCGTTCCGTCGTCGGCGACGGCCAGGTCGACCGCACCGGAGAAGCCCCGGGTAACCAGGCTGACGTCGCCGTTCTCCGGGTTGACCCGGTACACCGAGCCGTAGCCGGGCAGTTCCGGTCCGCCGGGCAGCGCGCTGACGTACCACTGACCGTCCGGACCGACCTCGACGTCGGTGGGAACCGGCTCGGAGGTGTAGTTCCTACCCACCGTGCACAGCGGCAACCCGAGCTGACGGAAGTTGCCGAAGGTGATCCGCTGGGGGATCGGCGGCAGCACGGCGACTGTCGAGGTCCGCCCAAGGTCCACCCGCACGATGCTGTTGCCGGCCGCGTCGGCAACGGCGAAGCTGAACGGCCCGAGCGTGGCGACCTTGTAGGGGTTGGACTCGACGATTCCGGAGTAGGGCAGGAGTTCGGGCGGGAGTTTCGCCTCGCACCCGGCCGGCAATTTCTCGAAGCCGTAGGTCTCCCCACCGTCAGGGTTGGTCGCCTCCTCGTGGTCCTGCAGCGAGGCCAGCGTGTTGGTGGCCCCGTTGGGACGAACCTCGACGAGCGTGGTGTCCTCCGGCGGACCGTTCGGGTCCTCCGGGAAGATCGACAGCGTCATGACGACGCGTCCGGCGAAGCTGATGGCGACACCGTTGGGTGAGCTGCCCTCGGCCTGGTAGAGCGCCGTGCGGTATCCGTTCGGCAGCACGCGTGTGAGCCGCCCGGCAAACGACTCGGCAACGTAGATGGCCCCGTTGTCGGTCACAGCCAGGCCAAGCGGCCCGATGAGTCCTGAGACTATGGGGTCCGATACGGACCCCGACGCTGTCTGTGCACTCGCCGGCGTGGCCATCATCACGGCCATCCCGAGCGCACCTGCCGTGGCGACTACCCTGCGCCACGGCCTCGTTCCGCTCATAGAGTTCCTCCCTCCACGCCCCTGATCGTTCGACCAGGATGGACGCACCCTAGGGACTGCGAGCGGTGATCGCCACCGTCGAGGCCTCACCTCTTCCGGGGATGGCACCGGCTCCTGAGCTAGCTTCGGCACCGTGACAGACCAACCGCCCATCGCAGACGACATCGAGCACGCCGCCGAGCGCATCCACGGGCGGGTCCGCGTCACTCCGATCATCGACACCGGAGGCGCCGACGACCTCGTCGACGCCCCGGTCGTGCTCAAGCTGGAGCTGCTGCAGCACACCGGGTCCTTCAAGGTGCGTGGCGCGTACAACCGGGTGCTCTCGGCCGGGTCGCCGCCGCTGCTGGTAGCCGCATCCGGAGGCAACCACGGACTCGCCGTCGCCTACGTCGCGCATCGGCTCGGGCTGCGGGCGGAGATCTTCGTTCCGACCACCGCGCCGGCGGTCAAGATCGGCGGCATCCGTCTGCTCGACGCGGACGTGACGCTGGTAGGGACGTCGTACGCCGAGGCGCTGGCCGCGAGCCTGGAACGGGCGCAGCGGTCCGGGGCGCTGATGGTGCCTGCCTACGACTGCGCCGAGGTGGTGGCCGGTCAGGGCACTGTCGGTCGTGAGCTCGAGCAGCAGGCTCCCGCCGTCGAGACGATCCTGGTGGCCACCGGTGGCGGCGGGTTGATCGGCGGCATCGCGGCCTGGTGGTCCGGCCGGGCGCGGATCGTGTCGGTGGAACCGTACGGCGCGCCGACTTTGCACGCCGCACTTGCCGCGGGCGAGCCGGTCGACGTGGAGGTCGACAGCGTTGCCGCCGATTCGTTGGGGGCCCGCCGGGTCGGTGGGCCGGGCTTCGCCGCCGCTGTGCAGGCCGGCGTGGTACCGGTGCTGGTGAGCGACGACGACATCCGTCGTACGCGCAGGTTGCTGTGGACCCGGCTGCGGATCGCCGCCGAACCCGGCGGTGCCACCGCCCTCGCCGGCCTGGTGTCCGGCGTCTACCGCCCGGAGCCGGGGGAGCGGGTGGCGGTGGTGGTCTGCGGCGGCAACGCGTCCCCCGCGGACCTGTAGCCGGGGTCGTGCTCTCGTGCCCAGTCCTCCCGCGTCAGTGCATATTCCACATCGCCTTGGTCATCGCCGTCGATCGGGTACGGCCAGTCCTGGTGGAACGTCCGGGCGAGGGTGAGACCCGACTTCTCCATCACCCGCCGCGACGCCGTGTGCACGACCATCGCCTCGGCGACGACCCGGCGTACGCCGAACTCGAGGAAGCCTTTGCGGATCAGGGCCCGGCTTCCCTCGGCGGCGTAACCCTTACCCCAGGACGACTTCCGCAGTCGATAGCCCAGCTCCGGTTCGTCCTCGGGATGGCCGTCAGCGGGGCGGAAGTGGAACCAGCCGAGGAAGTCTCCGGTGGACCTCTCGATCGCAGCCCAGAATCCGTACCCGGGATAGCGGTCGTAGTAGGACAGGAATGCCGGCAGCGTCTCGTTCTCGATCGCCTCGCGCGACGTGGTGAGGCCGCCGGTGATGAACTGCATGACCTCGGGGTCGCCGTCGAGGTCGACCAGATTGTCCACGTCATCCGCGGTGAACTCGCGCAGCAGCAGCCGCTCGGTCTCCAGGAAGATGCGCATACGGCAGATCCTGTCACGACGGCCGCGCCGGCTCTGCGAGGATCGACCGCATGCTGCATGGCCTCGTCACGTTCCTCACGGACTACTCGGTCGCGCCGCCCGAGCTTGCCCGGGCCGCCGAGGACGAGGGGTTCGAGTCGCTGTTCGTGACCGAGCACACCCACATCCCGGCGGTACGTGAGACGCCGTGGCCGGGTGGCGCGGACCTGCCCCGCGAGTACTCGCACACCTTCGATCCGTTCGTCGCGCTCGCCGGTGCAGCCGCGGTCACCACCACGCTCAAGCTCGGCACCGGCGTCTGCCTGGTCGCCCAGCACGACCCGATCGTGCTAGCCAAGCAGGTCGCCAGCCTCGACCATCTCTGCGGTGGCCGGTTCCTGCTCGGTGTCGGCGCCGGCTGGAACCGCGAGGAGATGCGCAACCACGGCGTCGATCCCACCGTGCGATTCCGGATGATGCGTGAGCACGTCGAGGCCATGCGCGAGATCTGGTCGCAGGACGAGGCGTCGTACGCCGGGAAGCACGTGACCTTCGAGCGGATCTGGTCGTGGCCCAAACCGGTGCAGCGACCCGGCCCGCCGGTGTTGATCGGCGGAAGCGGCCCGAAGGTCATCGATCGGGTGCTCGCCTACGGCGACGGGTGGGCACCTATCAGCCGGCAGACCGGCAACCTCCAGGACATAGCCGATCGGATCGTCGAGCTACGGCAGCGGGCCGCGGCGGCCGGCCGCGACCACATCCCGGTGACCGTGTACGGCGGGTCCACCAAGCCCGACACGCTGGACCGCCTCGCTGCGATGGGTGTCGACCGCCTCCTGCACGTGCTCCCGACCCTCCCGCGAGACGAGGCGCTGCAGCGCGTCGCGGTGACTGCACGGCTCCTGCATGCCGCGGCTGACTGACCCGGGCGACCTTGCAGCGAGGGTCGCCAGCGCGCGTGTTGGCCGGTTGGCGACGATCCGTCCCGACGGATCACCCCGGCTGGTGCCGATCACGTTCGTCGTGGTGGACGGGCTCGTCTGCTCGGCCGTCGAGACCATCAAACCCAAGACGTCGACGCGGCTGGCGCGCCTGGACGATGTCCGCCGCGATCCGCGCGTCGCCATCCTGGTCGACCGGTACGACGAGGATTGGGAACGGCTCTGGTGGGTCCGCATCGACGGCGCGGCGGCGATTCGCGAGGAGTTCCCCGCGGCGGTGACGGCGCTGCGGGCGAAGTACCCGAGGTATGCAACCGCCGAACTCGACGGGCCAGTCCTCGTGGTCACCCCGTCGGCGTGGACCGGCTGGTCGGCGACGGCGGCATCCCCGTGAGGGCGGCTCGGCCGGCCCCGACGGCATCCCGTGAGGACGGCTTGGCCAGCGCCGACCGTTCGCGCAGATATGGCGTCATTGGATGCGGTTTCGGCCACGAGCCGACCGAAGCCGCATCCGATCATGCGGATTTCGCCGCAGCGGCGACCGACACCCGGCTGCGGCCACCCCGGCATCCCTCTGTGAGAATTGCCGTATGAGCATTCCCGGGGGTACGCCGATGCTGCGGGTCGAGGAGCGAGCCGGCGTCGCGGTGGTCGAGCTACGCCATGGCAAGGTCAACGCGCAGGATCTCGAGCTGCTCCTGCTGCTCGCCGACACCATGGACGGGCTCACCGACGCAGCCGTGGTCCTCACCGGCGCCGGATCGAGCTTCTCCGCCGGCGTCGACCTGCGCCGGGTAGTCACCGGCGACGACGAGCACATCGACGAGTTCCTCACCGCGCTCAGCCGCGCCCTCCTCGCGGTCTTCCGGCACCCGCGTCCGGTCGTGGCAGCTGTCAACGGTCACGCAATCGCCGGCGGCTGTGTGCTGGCGGCCGCGGCGGACGTCCGGCTGATGTCCGCCGGGTCGATCGGGCTGACCGAACTGCGGGTCGGCGTCCCGTTCCCGACCGCCGCTATCGAGATCGTCCGGTACGCCGTCGGTTCGACCGCCCATCCACTCGCGCTCTTCGCCCAGTTGCACGACCCGCAGGAGGCGCAGGCGATGGGCCTCATCCACGGCGTCTGCGAACCCGAACGGCTGCTCGACGAGGCGGTGGACCGGGCCACCCGGCTGGCCGCGGTCGCCCCTGCGACGTTCGCCCTGACGAAGCGGCAGCTGCACGCTCCTGCCGAGGCGCGCATCGCTGAGCGCACGGGACGCGAGGACGCCGAGGTGCGCCGGCTGTGGAAGGACGCGGACGCCCGTGCGGCAATCAGCGCCTTCCTGGCCGGTCTGGATAGCTCAGCAGCCCGCCGTAGCTGACAGAGAAGCGAGTTTCCGGTCCGATAGCCTGCAGTCGTGTCCGGCGACATCTACAAGGGGGCCGCTGGCCGCCAGGAGAGCCAGGGGGGGCCGCCAGGCTGCCCGCGGCGCGCGTTGTCACCGTTGCCGGAGCCGGGCACCTGCTCCCCCATGAGCAGCCTGAACTGGTCCTGACCGCCGTTGGGACTGCCTGAGCCGGGTTGACACCCGGCCGGCCGCGGAGCAGGTTGACCGCACCAGCCACTAAACGGAGGAGCAACACATGGCGGAGAGCGTGTACCGGGTCACCGAACTGGTCGGGACGAGCAGCGAGTCGTGGGAGAAGGCAGCCAGCGCCGCCGTCGCCACGGCCGGCCGGACCATCCGTGACCTGCGCATCGCCGAGGTGGTCGAGTTGGACATGCAGATCGAGGACGGTCACGTTCTCGCCTACCGCGCGCGCCTGAAGATCTCGTTCAAGTATGAGAATCAGGGCGAGTAACTGACCGATCCGCCCTCTCCGGCCGACCCGCTCGACCGGCTGCGGCCGAGCGAGCTGTTCTCCGACCGTGTGCTCACGGTGCCCAACCTGCTCAGCTTCGCCCGGTTGCTCGGCGTACCGCTGTTCCTCTGGTTCCTGCTCGGCCCGCGCTGGGATGTCGCTGCGATAGCGATCCTGGTGGTTGCCGGCGTCACCGACTACCTCGACGGAATGTTGGCGCGCCGGCTCGGGCAGACCAGCAAGTTGGGTGCGCTGCTCGACCCGTTGGCCGACCGGTTGTACATCATCAGCACGCTGGTCGCCTTCGTCGTCCGCGACGTGATCCCCCTGTGGCTGGCGGCGCTCATCCTCGGCCGCGACGTGATCCTGGGGTTGTGCCTGCCGGTGCTCCGCCATTACCGCTATCCGCCGCTGCAGGTGCACTACCTGGGTAAGGCTGCCACGTTCAACCTCCTGTACGCCTTCCCGCTGCTGCTCATCGCCGTCGGGGACGGCCCGGTCGCCGCGCTCGCCCAGCCGATCGGGTACGCGTTCGCGGCTTGGGGGGTCGGGCTGTACCTGTGGTCCGGAGTCCTGTACCTGCTGCAGGTCAGGCAGCTCGTCGGGGTCGCCCGGCGGGAGGCGCGAAACGGGTAGCCTCGCTGTCCCGGTGACGTTTGCGGCGATGTGCCAGGTGTGACCAGACCGGGAAGGAGGTCCGGGTAGGCGATGAGCAGTCACCGGCCGAGGATCGCCTCCACGACGTCGGGGATGCTGTCGTCCCTGCTGGAGGACGCCCTCGACCCCGCGTACGCCGAAGCAGCGGCTCGACGCGGTGACGCAGGTGAGCGAGATGACCGGAAGCGGTCGCAGACGCTGTCTCTGATGATCGGTGGCCTGCTCGTCGCGGGCCTCCTGCTGGGAATCGCCTACACAGACACCCGGGCCGAGGCTCCGGGCAGCGAACGGGCGCGGCTGGCTCTACTGGCCGACGTGCAGCGTGATTCCGCGCGCACCGCAGAATTGCAGGAGCGGCTGGAGCAGCTGCGCGCCGAGGTGGCTGACGCCGTCGACGCTGGCCTGGTCGTCACCGAGGAAGGTCGAGCGCAATCGGAGCTGGTGCAACGGTTGGAGGCCGCAACCGGCGTACTGGCCGTCGAAGGCCCGGGGCTCGTCGTCACGATGTCCGATGCCCCTCCGGAGGAGTCGGTGGACCCGGTTTCCGGTGAGCCCGTCGAGGTCGTTCCAGAAGCCGGCTTGGTGCTGGACATCGACCTACAGGTGGTCGTGAACGCGTTGTGGGCGGCCGGCGCCGAGGCGATCGCGGTCGACGGGCGGCGCCTAGCACCGACCAGCTCGATCCGGACCGCGGGAGAGGCGATCCTGGTCGACTTCCAGCCGGTCAGCAGCCCGTATGTCGTCGAGGCTGTCGGCAACCCGGATCTGCTCGTCCCCCGCTTCGCCGGCTCGGAGACCGCCGGCCGCTACGACGCCTATCGGCAGCTGTACGGCATCGGATTCGACCTCGCCCGGGCCGAGCAGATGTCGCTCGCGGCGGCCACCGACTACGACCTGCGCTACGCCGAGAACACCGCGACGCCGACCGCCGGGCCGACGAAGTGATCCCGGCCTTCGCCCTCGCCCTCGGGATAGTGCTCGGCCTCATCCTCGATCCCACGGTGCCCCTGTGGCTGCAGCCCTACCTCCCGATTGCCGTCGTCGCCGCCTTGGACTCGGTCTTCGGCGGAGTTCGCGCCCGCCTCGACGGCATCTTCGAGGCCAAGGTGTTCGTCGTGTCCTTCGTGTCGAACGTTCTCGTCGCCGCTCTCATCGTCTTCCTCGGCGACCAGCTCGGTGTCGGCGCACAGCTGTCGACCGCGGTTGTCGTGGTCCTCGGCATCCGCATCTTCGGCAACGCGGCTGCGATCCGAAGGCATGTGTTCCGTGCCTGACCAGCCACTCGATCCGGAGCCCGAGGTCACAGCGCCCCGGACCAGTCGCCGCCGGGCCAGCCTGCTCATCGGCGTCCTGTGCCTCCTGCTCGGCTTCGCCCTCGCGGTGCAGGTGCGGACCACCTCGGCGGACAGCGGACTGGGATCGGCCCGGCAGGAGGACCTGGTGCGCATCCTCGATGACCTGTCCGCGCGGGAGGACCGGCTGCGCCAGGACATCGCCGGCCAGGAGGAGATCCGCGACCGGCTGGCAACCGGCGGCAACCAGGCCGACACCGCGCTGGCGGAGGCTCGGCTGCGGCAGCAGCAGCTGGCGATCCTGGCCGGAACCGTCGTGGCGCAAGGGCCGGGCATCGAGCTCACGGTTTCCGACCCGGGCGACGGGGTGGGGCCGGAGGTCCTCCTGGATGCCATCCAGGAGCTGCGGGCGGCCGGCGCTGAGGCCATCCAGATCGGCGACGTCCGGATCGGCGTGTCCACGGCGGTGACCGGGAATCCGGGGTCGCTCGTCATCGACGGAACGTCGCTGTCGGCGCCGTACCGGATCGTGGTCATCGGCGATCCACCGACCCTGGAGACGGCATTGAACATTCCCGGCGGCGTCGTCAACACCGTCAGCCGGGCAGGTGGTCAGACGCGGATCGAGCAGCGCGAGCAGGTGACGGTCAGCGCCTTGCGGGTCCTCGAGCCGCCTGAATACGCTCAGCCGGCTCCGGAGAACGACTGACCCGACGCGGAGTAAGCCGACAGAAGGGGCCACCATGATCCCAGCCGACCGCAGGTACACCGCCGCGCACGAGTGGGCGCAACCGACCGGCAACGGAAGCGTGCTGCGGATCGGCATCACCGAATACGCCCAGGAGAACCTCGGCGACATCGTCTACGTGTCCCTGCCCGAGGTCGGCCAGCGGCTTGAGGCCGGCCAGAGCTTCGGTGAGGTGGAGTCCACCAAGAGCGTGTCCGACCTCTACGCGCCGGTTGCGGGGACGGTCACCGCATGCAACGAGGCTCTCTCCGCCAACCCCGAACTGGTCAACACCGACCCCTTCGGCGAGGGCTGGATGGTGGAGATCGAGGCCGCGGACGCCACGGCTGTCGAGGGTTTGTTGGACGCCGGGGCGTACGGCGACGGGCTCGGCTCAGCCTGATTCGGATGGGCCAGCGCGCTCACCCTCTAGTGCCGATTGACCCTTGTCGTCTCGCGTGGCTAGTGTCGCGATCGTGTATTGCAGCCGGTGTGGCCACCAGAATCCCGTTGACGCGCACTTCTGTTCCAACTGTGGTCAGTCGCTGACACCGACCGCAGAGCCGCGCTCCTCCGGGGAGACCACCAAGGTCATCCCGAGGGTCGGCGCGGAGGAGACGGGAGACATTCCGGAGGCGCCGGATGACAGCCCCGCCGCGCACGCCGGGGCCGTCGAGTCATTGCCTTCGGGTTCCGCGCTACTGGTGGTCAAACGAGGCCCGAACGCCGGCAGCCGCTTCCTGCTCGATCAGGACGTGACCACAGCCGGGCGGCACCCGGACAGCGACATCTTCCTCGACGACGTCACCGTCTCCCGCCGGCATGTGGAGTTCCGGCGTGAGGGCAGCGGCTTCTCGGTACACGATGTCGGCAGCCTCAACGGCACCTACGTCAACCGCGAGCCCATCGATTCCGCCTCGCTCGGTGGCGGCGACGAGGTGCAGATCGGCAAGTTCCGCCTCACCTACCTGACCGCCGCTCGGTCGGGGGCCGAGGAAGCCGCCCAGGGATGAGCCTGGCGGCACGGCGTACGGGGGAGCCGGGCCGATGACGATGTCGGCTCGATCGTTCATGAGCATCGGTGAGGTGCTCGGCCAGCTGCGTCCGGAATTTCCGGATGTGACGATTTCCAAGCTGCGCTTCCTGGAGTCGAAGGGGGTGATCCAGCCGGAGCGCACATCCTCGGGCTACCGTCAGTTCTCCCGCGACGACGTGAGCCGCCTGCGCTACGTCTTGGCCGCCCAGCGTGACCATTACCTGCCGCTGAAGGTGATCAAGGAGCACCTGGACGCCATCGACCGCGGATTGGAGCCGAGCACCTCGTCCGCGTCAGCGCCGCGAGTGCCGCGAGGGCTGAGCCTGGCAGGCGGTCTGCCGGGCCCGGAGGACTTCCTCCGGGCGCCCAGCGACATCAGGCTGTCCCGCGGCGAACTGCTCACCGCCTCCGGTCTGGCCGAGGACCAGCTGGCGCAGTTGGAGCAGTACGGACTGGTCACAGCCCGCGGCGGGTTCTACGAGGCCGAGGCGCTGATCATCGCCAAGACTGTGCAGGAGATGAGCCGCTTCGGCATCGAGGCGCGGCATCTGCGCGGTTTCCGCAGTGCGGCGGACCGGGAGATCGGGCTCGTCGAGCAGGTGATCACCCCGATCGCCCGCCAGCGCGGTCCGGAGGCTGCGGCCCGCGCCGACGAGACCGCCCGGGAACTGTCGGCACTGTCTGTGCGTCTGCACGCGACCCTCGTCAAGGCGGGCCTGCGCAGCCAGATCGGTAACTGAACTCGGCGCGTTGTGGGCTTGTCCCCTCATCCGCTAGCGGCGGCCGTGTACGTTTGGAGCAGCCACATTCCTGGTACCGCAGAGGCCGCCAGCCACGCCGCCCGATCACCAGCGTTGAGGAGGCCGTGACGTGCATGAACTTCGGGTAGTCGGCGTCCGAGTGGAACTGCCGGCCAATCAGCCCATCGTGTTGCTCAAGGAGACCGAGGGCGAGCGGTACCTGCCGATCTGGATCGGTGCCGTCGAGGCCGCCGCGATCGCCTTCGAGCAACAGGGCGTCCACCCGACCCGGCCGATGACGCACGACCTGCTCCGGGACGTGATAGCGGCCCTCGGAGGCACCCTGGAGGCCGTCCACATCACCGAGCTCAAGGACGGCTTGTACCTCGCCGACATGGTATTCGCCGGCTCGACCACGGTGAGCGCCCGGCCGTCGGATGCCATCGCGGTGGCACTGCGGGTGGGTACGCCGATCTACGTCGAGGACAGTGTGCTCGACGAGGTCGGGATCACGATCCCCGACGAGGACGAGAACGAGGTGGAGAAGTTCCGGGAGTTCCTGGATCAGATCTCGCCGGAGGACTTTGCCAGCGGCCAGCAGTAACACCCCGAACCTCAACTTGAGGTTGAGGTTTGCGACACGCCGGTCCACGCCGTTGACATTGCCGCTGCCTGATCCCTACCGTCGAATTACCACGGTGTCACTCCGGCGACTCGACCGCTGTGAGCCCTCCGCTGGTTCGAGTTTCCGGAGGGACGAATCGTGACCGACGACGTGACGGCAGACAGCGCGCCGACCGAGGTGGCGGAGCACACCCAGGAAGCGCTGTTCTCCGCCGCTTCGCCCGACGACGATCGGGTCGGCTACCGCGGAACCGTCGCCTCCTCGGCCGCAGGGATCACCTACCGTCAACTGGACTATTGGGCGCGGACCAAGCTGGTGGAGCCCAGCATCCGCGGCGCCGCCGGATCTGGGAGCCAGCGGCTGTACTCCTTCCGGGACATCCTGGTGCTCAAGGTCGTCAAGCGGCTGCTGAACACCGGGGTCTCGCTGCAGAACATCCGCACCGCCGTAGAGCACCTGCGCGCACGGGGCAGCCAGGACCTGGCCAGGATCACGCTGCTCTCCGATGGCACGACGGTCTACGAATGCACATCGGCCGAGGAGATCGTGGATCTGCTGCAGGGCGGCCAAGGCGTCTTCGGGATCGCGGTGGGCGGGGCGTGGAAGGAACTCACCGGCTCACTCGCGCAGATGCCCGCCGAGCGGGCGGACGGCCCGGCCGATCTGGGTGCTGCCGACGAACTGGCCGCCCGGCGACGCCGTCGTACGTCGGCCTGAGGGTCGCCTCTTCCATGATCATGAAACCTGGAGCCGGGCCCCCCAGGTGGTGCTGACCGACTCGCCAGGTTCGAGGCGCAGCAGGCCCTCCCCGGTCTGAAAGGCGTTCGGCGGACAGGTCATGGGTTCGGCCCCCAGCCCACGCCGGCGCCGCTCGGGAGCCAGCGTGTCGGCGGTGAAGATCTCGACGATCGGGTATCGCTCGTCGACCCAGAGCTCGGCGGTGCGCCCGTCACTGCCCGTCAACCGAACCCAGGCGAGGCCCTCATCATCGCGGGCGAGATCGGCGAAGGCTGAGTCGACCTCGAGGTCGGCGATCTGGCGGCCGGCGCGAAAGTCAAACGGCGTACCCGCCACGGATGCTGTGCCGGTGGGGAGTTGGCGCTCGGCGTCGGTGACGATGCGGGTGGCCGCCGGTAGTTCCAACGTGCACTCATCGATCAATCCGGTGCCTGGGGACAGGTAGGGATGCTGACCGCAGCCATACGGACATGCGGTGTCGCCGATGTTCGTGGTGCTGGTCCGAACGGTCAGGCCCGCGTCGGACAGTGAGTAGTGCACCTGCACGTCCAGCGCGAACGGGTACCCCTTGCGTGGATGCAACCTGGTGATCATGGTGACCCGGTCGGAGCTGTGGGCCACGGCCCGCCAGGGACGCCACAGCAGGAAGCCGTGGATCGCGTTGTGCTTGGCCGGTTCGGTGAGCGCGACCTGGTAGTCGGTGCCGGCGAAGGTATAGCGGCCGTCCGCCAATCGGTTCGGCCAGGGTACGAGTGGTGCTCCATGGGCGCCGTCACACATCGCATCCAGTTCATACGGGTGCAGGACGGGCCGGTCGCCGACACTGTAGGCGCGGATACCGCCGCCCACTTCGACGATCGTGGCCCGGTGTTCCCCGGCGGCGATCTCGAACTGCTCGCCCGACGGTGGAATGGTCATGGCGATGTTCATACCCGCGCCGGTCCACGGCGTACACCCATGTCGGTGTAGTCTGACCGGGCTGACGATGCCGCGCGGGAGAGTCCGCCACTGCCAGTGGTGCGCGCCGAAGGGGCAACACCCCGGAACCTCTCAGGCCAACGGACCGCGCGGAGCAGGCAACTCTGGACGTGAGCGGACAGAGGGGACGGGCGCTCGGACATCCCCGAGCGCCGCAGCCGTCAGCCGTCCCAGGAGGCCACCGCCGATGCCCGTCACGCAGACCTCATCGCTGTCCGAGCTGGAAGCGGCGGCACCATTTCGCACCCGGCACATAGGCCCCGACCCCGACGAGCAACGGCAGATGCTCGACGTCGTCGGCCAGCCCAGCATCGCCGACCTGATCGACGCCGCCGTACCCAAGTCCATCCGCAGCTTCGAGGAACTCAGCGTGCCACCGGCCAGCAGCGAGCCGGAGGTCATCGCGGCACTGCGTGCGCTGGCCGACCGCAACACCGTGCTGACACCAATGATCGGACTGGGTTACTACGGCACCCACACCCCCGCGGTCATCGCCCGCAATGTGCTGGAGAGCCCGGCGTGGTACACCGCCTACACGCCGTACCAGCCCGAGATCAGCCAGGGCCGGCTGGAGGCGCTGCTGAACTTCCAGACAATGGTCGGCGACCTGACCGGCCTGCCGATCGCGAACGCCTCCCTGCTCGACGAGGCCAGCGCCGCGGCCGAGGCGATGACATTGGCTCTCCGGGCGAATAAGAACGTCCGCGGCGGGTTCCTCGTCGACGGCCAGTGCCTACCGCAGACGATCGCCGTGCTGCGCACCCGCGCCCGGCCGCTCGACATCGAGCTCACCGTCGCCGACCTGACCGACGGGCTGCCCGACGGCGAGTTCTTCGGCGTACTGGTGCAGTACCCCGGCGCCGACGGGGTGGTGCGGGATCTGACCGGCGTGATCGAGGCGGCGCACGAGCGCTCGGCGCTGGTGGCCGTGGCCGCGGACCTGCTCGCCCTCACGCTGCTCCGGCCGCCCGGCGAGATGGGGGCGGACGTCGTCATCGGTACGACGCAGCGCTTCGGCGTACCGCTGGGCTTCGGTGGGCCGCACGCCGGCTACATGTCAGTCCGGAACAAGCTGGCCCGGTCCATGCCGGGCCGGCTGGTCGGTGTATCGGTCGACGCCGGCGGCGCCCCGGCGTACCGGCTGGCGCTGCAGACCCGCGAGCAGCACATCCGGCGGGAGAAGGCCACGAGCAACATCTGCACCGCGCAGGTCCTGCTCGCCGTCATGGCCGGGATGTACGCCGTGTACCACGGCCCGGACGGGCTGCGCACGATCGCCAGCCGCGTCCACCGCTACGCGGCCGTCCTGGCCGCCGGGTTGCGTTCGGCCGGCGTTCACATCGTGCACGAGGCCTTCTTCGACACCGTGCTGGCCGAGGTACCCGGGCGGGCCGAGGCAGTCGTGGCGGCGGCTGCCGAGCGCGGGATCAACCTGCGCCAGATCGACGACGATCACATCGGGATCGCCTGCGACGAGACCACGACCCGGGTCGAGCTGACCGGGGTCTGGGACGCGTTCGGGGTGGCTGTGCCCGACGTGGACGAATTGGACGCGGCAACCGCCGACGGGCTGCCGGCCCGGGTGAGGCGGGAGACCGACTTCCTCACCCACCCGGTCTTCCGGACCCACCACTCCGAGACCGGCATGCTGCGCTACCTGCGACGGCTGGCCGACAAGGACGTCGCCCTCGACCGATCGATGATCCCGCTCGGGTCCTGCACGATGAAGCTCAACGCCACCACCGAGATGGCTGCCATCAGCTGGCCGGAGTTCGCCGCGGTGCACCCCTTCGCCCCCGCGGACCAGACAATCGGATACCGCGGTCTGATCACCGACCTGGAGCGCTGGCTGGCCGAGCTGACCGGTTACGACGCGGTGAGCGTGCAGCCCAACGCCGGGTCGCAGGGGGAACTCGCCGGCCTGCTGGCGATCCACGAGTACCACCTCGCCAACGGCGACAGCCAGCGCGACGTGTGCCTGATTCCGGCCAGCGCGCACGGGACTAACGCGGCCAGCGCCGTCCTGGCCGGCCTGCGGGTGGTCGTCGTCGCCTGCGATGACGCGGGCAACGTCGACCTCGACGACCTGCACGCCAAGATCGCCACCCACCGCGAGCGGCTCGCGGCGATCATGGCGACGTACCCGTCGACACACGGCGTGTACGAGGACACTATCGCCGACATCTGCGCATCCGTGCACGAGGCCGGCGGCCAGGTGTACGTCGACGGTGCGAACCTCAATGCGTTGGTCGGCCTGGCCAAGCCCGGGCACTTCGGGGCCGACGTCAGCCACCTGAACCTGCACAAGACGTTCTGTATCCCGCACGGTGGGGGCGGCCCCGGCGTCGGGCCGATCGGCGTACGCGCGCACCTCGCGCCGTACCTGCCCAATCATCCGCTCACCCCCGCCGCCGGCCCGCAGACCGGTCCTGGCCCGGTCAGCGCCGCGCCCTGGGGTTCGGCCGGCATCCTGCCGATCTCGTGGGCCTACATCCGGCTGATGGGCCCGGACGGGCTCCGGCAGGCCACCGAGACGGCGATCCTGTCGGCGAACTACCTGGCCACCAGGCTCGCGCCGCACTACCCGGTGCTCTACACCGGTGCCAACGAGATGGTGGCGCACGAATGCATAGTCGACCTGCGGCCGATCACCGCGCAGACCGGCGTGACCGTCGAGGACGTCGCCAAGCGGCTGATCGATTACGGCTTCCACGCGCCGACCATGAGCTTCCCGGTCGCCGGCACGATGATGATCGAGCCGACCGAGTCCGAGGATCTGCTCGAGTTGGACCGCTTCGTCGCGGCGATGGCCGGGATCCGCGCGGAGATCGCCAAGGTCGCGTCGGGGGAGTGGGACCGGACGGACAACCCGCTGCGCAATGCCCCGCACACCGCGGTGATGCTGGCCGGCTCGTGGGAGCACGGTTACACGCGCGAGGAGGCGGCGTACCCGGTCGACCGGGTCCGGGTAGCGAAGTACTGGCCGCCGGTACGCCGGATCGATGGCGCCTACGGTGACCGGAACCTGGTGTGCAGCTGCCCGCCGCTGTCGTCGTACGACGAGGGCTGATAGCGATCAGCCGCCTGATGGTGGTTCAGGCGGCTGATGGTTCAGGCGGCTGATGGTTCAGGCGGCGCGGTGGGTGCGCGCGGGGCGCCGGGAGGCGATGACGCTGCGGTCGGGCAGTATCTCGCCGTTGTCGTCGAAGAGGACGACCCCGTTGCACAGCAGGGACCAGCCCTGCTCAGGATGGCTGGAGACGACGTGGGCGGCGTCGCGGTCAGGACTGTCGGCGGTCGGACAGCCCGGGTGGTGCGAGCACATCGTGATCTTCTCTCTGGTCTAGCCGGTGCATGCGGTCCACGGAGTGTGGTCCGCGACACAGTGTGACTGATGTGGCGCCTGATCGTCCACGAATTGGCAACGACACTCTGCTGAGAATATCGGCAGGATGTTGTCAATTCCTGACCGCTATGCCTTCGACGGTACGCCGTCGCACCGGATCAGGTCCGGCCCTGCCGCTCCTGCGCCTGGTGCAGCCGCGGGGCGTAGGGGAGCCAGTCGGCGAGCAGATGCGGCAGGCCGTCCTCGGTGAGCATCGCGATGACCGCGGGATCGTCGTCGACTACCAGCGCGATGCGGTGGGTCCGCCGCAGTTGGCGCAGGTGGTCGCGCTTGGCCTGCCGGGCGGGGCGGTGATCCCGGTCGGCGCGCATGAGCAGGGGCCGGTCGGGCATGCCGTGGCGAAGCAGCCACTTCTCGGTGACCGCCCGGTTGCGCTCGGGCCGGCCGGTGAGCCAGCACAGGGCATGTCCGGCCGGCAGTTCGGTCACCAGCTCTACACCCTCCGCCAGCGGCGGGTCCTCGGCGGAGGCGGCGAAGAAGTCGTCCCACCGCCGCGGACGCCGGTCGAGCAGATGCAGCCGGTGACTCACGTCGGCGACGACGCCGTCGATGTCGACGACGATCAGCGGCAGGTCCGGATCGGGCAGCTCGGGCACGTCTGGACGCTACCTGCGTAGGGGACCGAGCCGCTCCGTAGGCTGGCAGCGGTGACCTACCGGCTGGGCAAGCTGCTGCTCGGGCTGCTGCTGTTCGCGCTGGGCGTCACGATGACCGTCCAGGCGGAGCTGGGCCTGGCGCCGTGGGACGTGCTGCACTCGGCGGTCAGCCAGCTGACCGGTCTCGGGTTCGGCACCGCATCGGTGATCACCAGCGTCGGGGTGCTGCTGCTTGCGATGGCTCTCGGTACCCGGCCCGGCGTAGGCACCGTGCTGAACACGCTGCTGATCGGGGCGGTGATTGAGGCGCTGCTGCGGATCGGCTTCGCCGGCTCCGCCGACCAGTGGCCGTGGGTCGCCCGGCTGCTGCTGCTCGTGGGCGGCCTGGCGGTGATCGGTGTGGGCAGCGCGTTGTATATCGGCGCGCACCTGGGTTCGGGGCCCCGGGACAGCCTGATGATCGCCGTGCACCGGCGGCTTCGAGCACCGATCTTCCTGGCTCGCACGCTGACCGAGGGCACGGCCTTTGCCCTCGGTTGGCTACTGGGTGGAGCCGTCGGGATCGGAACCGTCGTGTCGGTGCTGCTGATTGGGCCGATGGTCCAACTCGGCTTCCGGCTGCTGCGGCAGACACCCTTGCGCCCGGAGCAGAAAATTCAGCGGACCGCATGATCGTCGCGGGCCGGCTACACGGTGAGGTGCAACCGGTATCGGCCCACGGCGCGATCGACCACATCGCCTCCAGCAGGCGGTCGGGATCGGCCGCGTCGTTCTCCACGTCATACAGCTCGGGATCGTCGGCCGCCTGACTCGGGTGTACGCCGGGCAACCACGGGTGGGCCGATGCGCGCATGCCTGCTCCTTCAAGGGCGCCGCACGCCAGAACGCCCGGACGGGCGAGCCGTCCGGGCGTTCTGGTGATGTGTTACACGACCCGCAAACGGATCAGTGCGAAAGGCCGATCAGACGGGGTGGACCTTCTCCGCCTGCGGGCCCTTCTGGCCCTGTGTGACCTCGAACTCGACGCGCTGTCCCTCGTCGAGACTGCGGTAGCCGTCGGCCTCGATGG
Source organism: Geodermatophilaceae bacterium (assembly GCA_013695685.1). Lineage (GTDB taxonomy): Bacteria > Actinomycetota > Actinomycetes > Mycobacteriales > Geodermatophilaceae > JACCTY01. Next base: position 31,943 of record JACCZY010000201.1, read on the forward strand.
CCGAGTAGTGAACGAAGACGTCGGCGCCGCCGCCGTCAACAGAGATGAAGCCGAAACCCTTTTCGGCGTTGAACCACTTCACGGTGCCTTGTGCCACTTGTCTTGCTCCTTGCATGAACTGTGTTGTCGGAGGCCACGGTCGCGGCCTCCGGGCCGACTCGCCGGCCCGTCCCTCGGCCCGGTGTCACCGGGAGAAAGCGGATTCCGCGCTGAAGTTCCGCGCACGCATGACACGATCAGGGAACGACGACCGGGGTGAACGTTAGCACCTGTGGGCGCTTCAGGCACAGCACCTGTGATCCAGTCGGCGTGTGTCGAGCTACCCGATGTGTACCTCTACGACGTCGAACGTCACGACCCGCTGGAACCCCGCCGCCGAGCAGGTGAGCCGCGGCACCGGATCGCTCGACCTCGCCCGCACCGTGACGACGACCTCCCCGCGGGGATGGTCGAAGGCGACCCGCCAGGTGTCCTTCGCCGGGTGCTGCACGTCCGACGGCGGCAGCGCCGTCAGCCCCATGTCATCGACGGCGCCGCGGGCATGGTGCTGCGCTGCCTGGACGGCCATCCGCAGCGCGGAGCGGCCGCGGAGCAGGTCCAGCACCACCCGGCCCTCCTCGTGGGCGGCGACCAGCCCGGGCACGTCGGCCGGTGTCACCGTGCCGTAGTACAGACCGTGGGGGAGTACGACGACGTTCGCGGCGAACCGGTCGCCGCCGGTATGCGAGCACTCCCACGCCTGCCCGGGGCGCAGAGCGGCGAGGGCGGCCGCCACCGGGCGGCCGCGGATCGCGCAGCAGGCGTCGTGGCGGGCGTGCGTGCACACCAGGTACGCCGGAGTGCTCGCCCGTCGCCCGGCCGAGCCGTCCAGCGGGATGTCGACGAGCTGCCGGTCGCTGCCGTACTCACCCCACCAGATCCGTTCCCGGCCGAGCCGGGAATCGACGTACGCCCATTGCCGGCTCTCGGCCGCCACAGCGCGCCCGGGCTTGCGGATCAGCATGGCCCGTACGCCGGCTTCGCGGCATCGGCGGTCCACGTCGCGCGCGACGTCGGGATCGAGCGGTGAGGACAGTACGGCGTCGCGGCCCCACGGGCCGGGCTGCTCGATCAGCAACCACCGAGCCACCGGCGCCGCCGTTCCGTGGCGCTGGTCGCCGCGGGCCAGGGAGAGCGGAGCACATCGGGTCGTAGCAGTGAGCGGTTGCGGGCCGGTCATCCCAGTACGTGGGTCGGCTCGGCGGGTTCACGGTCCCCAGGCGGCTGTTGCCCAAGGGGCTGGTCGGCGACAACCAAGCCCTCGTGCAGCAGCCGACGGGCCACCAGCAGCTGCTCATCCACGCCGAGGTCGGGCAGCTCCGAGACCAGCACGGGCGGTCCGGCCAGGGCGCGAGCGACGGCGGGGCCGGTGCCGGCGGGAAAGACAACTGTCCGGTTCGTTACGGCGATCGTCACCCGGTCCGGCCCGACCTGCACCGTGTGGCGCAGATGGGCGCGCCGACGGATCGAGGTGGCAGCAGTGAGCTGGGCGGCGGCGGCGACCTGGGCGATGGGGGAGAGGGGCGCCGGCCGGGTCGCGGACCAGAGCTGACGGCGGACCCGGTCGGCGGCTCTCGCGGTGTCGAAGCCGGCGAGAGCTGCACTGAGTCGCTCCACGGTGGCGCTGATCTCGACGTCCATGCTTGCCGCGTCGCTGGCATCGACCCCGAAGGGCAGTGACCGGCGCAGGGCAGGGTCGTCGGCGGCCTGCTCCAGCAGCGCCTCGACGAACGCGTATCGGGTCATCGTGTGGACGCCCACTGTCAGATGGCCGGACACCTCGCCCTGGGCGACGGCAGAGTGCAGCCAGCCGCGAGGCAGGTAGAGGGCGTCGCCGGGCTTGAGCACCGCATCGATCTGCGGCGGCCCCTCGGCGGCGCCGGCGACGTCGGTACGCCGGTCTGTCCACGGCTGGGTTCGCAGCGGATCGGTCAGCACCGGCGGATGGATCATCCACCGTTTAGTGCCCGCGAGCTGCAGCACGAAGACGTCGTGGACGTCGTAGTGGGCGGAAAAGCCCTGCGACTGCGCAGGTGTGACGTAGGCGTTGATCTGCACAGGGTGACCGAGGTCGCTGACCAGCGCTGCGGCGAAATCGATCAGCGGCGGCCAGAGCCGGTGCAATCCCTGCAGGACGAGCGTGGCGCCGTCGGCGAACAACTCCAGCACCCGGTCGTCGCTGACCTGATCCGCGATCTGGGCCCCGGCCCCGCCGGAGCCGGTGAACCGGGCCGCGGCCACGACCTCGCCGTTCTTGGCGATCCGCAGGAACGGTGTCCGCAGGCCGCGCCGGCTGACCAGTTCGTCCACGTCATCGAGGGTCAGCAGATCCTCGAATCCGCCCGGCAGCTCGGCCGAGGGGGACAGCAGGGGGCGGCGGGACCAGTAGTCGGCAGCGAACTGCTCGGGCAGCAGGCCGATGCACCGACGAAGCGCCGGGTGGGCGGCTGCGCCGCCCACCCAGCCTGTACCCGTCTGCGGCTGGCTCAGGCCGAACCGTCCGCCCCGCCGTCGGCGCCACCGTCAGCGCCGCCGTCGCTCACTCCGGGGGTGCCGCCGGCACCGCCGTCGGCCGGTCCCTGGGAGCCACCGTCGGCGCCGCCGTCCTCAACCCCTGGGG
>JACCZY010000228.1 GCA_013695685.1 Geodermatophilaceae bacterium
ACCGAGGAAGGTCCGCAGAACTCGGGCGGTTCGTCGACGATGCCGCACAAGCGAAACCCGGTGGCCGCCGTGCTGGCATGCTCCTGCGCGCAGCAGGCTCCGGGTCTGGTGGCCACCCTGCTGGCCACGATGGGTCACGAGCATCAGCGCGCCGCCGGATCGTGGCACGCCGAGTGGCGGCCGCTGACCGAGCTGTTGCGGAGCACCGGATCGGCGGTTGCCTGGTTGCGGACCAGTCTGCAGCGGCTACGGGTGCATCCGGAGCGGATGCGGCGCAACGTCGAGGCGGCCGGTGGTCTGTTGACAACGGAGCGGGTCACCACCGTTCTGACCGGCGCACTAGGCCGGCTGGCCGCGCACGACGCGGTCGCCGCCTGCAGCCGGCGGGCCGTGGATGGCGACGGCGACCTGCTCGACCTGCTCGCCGCAGATCCGGTGATCGGCGGGCAGCTCGACCGCGCGCAGTTGCGGCACCTGCTCGACCCGGCGCAGTACCTGGGCAGCGCGGAGGAGTTCGTGCACCGGACCCTGCACGACTACGACAACCGGAGGGGCCGGCAATGAGCCGAGAGCGAGTGAGCATCGCAACGAGGGACGAGCGAGGAGCGGAGCGAGCGAGTGTCGACGTACACCACGAGGTGACGGGTCCCGCTGACGGGCCCGCCGTCCTGCTCGCCAACTCTCTCGGCAGCAATATCGGCATGTGGGATCCGCAGCTGGCGGTGCTCGTCGAAGCCGGGTACCGCGTTGTGCGCTACGACCACCGCGGGCACGGCCGGTCGCCGGTGTCCCCAGGGCCGTACACGATGGACGATCTTGGCGGCGATGCGGTGGCCTTGCTCGACCGGCTCGGCATACAACGGGCCAGCGTCGTGGGGCTGTCGATGGGCGCCATGGTGGCGATGTGGCTCGGCCAGCGCGCTCCGGACCGCGTCGAGCGACTGGTCCTGTGCTGCACCTCGGCCGAGCTGGGTCCGGCGTCGATGTGGGACGACCGGATCGAGGCGGTGCGGACGGGCGGAACGCAGGCCGTTGCCGACGCCGTGACCGAACGCTGGCTGACAGCGCAGACACGCGAACGGCAGCCTGAACTCACCCGCTGGCTGCACGACATGGTGTGCTCGACACCGGATGAGGGCTACTCGGCGTGCTGCGCGGCGATCAGGGACATGGAACTGCTCGCTGGACTAGGAACCGTTACCGCACCGACGCTGGTCATCTCCGGCGACGCCGATCCGTCGACGCCGCCGGAGCACGGCAGTCGGATCGCCGAGGGGATACCGGGAGCACGGTTCGAGGTGGTTCCCGACGTAGCGCACCTCGGGAACCTCGAGAAGCCGGCCAGGTTCTCGGAGCTGATCCTGGCGCACCTGCGGCCCGACCGGTTCGCAGCCGGCATGGCTGTGCGCCGGGCCACCCTCGGTGACGGGCACGTAGACCGGGCGCTCGGGGCGGCCACAGACTTCACCCGTCCGTTCCAGGCCTACATCACCGAGTCGGTCTGGGGCTCGGTATGGACCCGACCGGGATTGGACCGGCGTACGCGCAGCTGCATCACGATCGCAGTGCTAGCCGCGTTGCGTGCACACGAGGAGCTCGCGCTGCACGTGCGGGCAGCGATCGGAAACGGCGTCACCCGCGAGGAGATCGCCGAGATCCTCCTCCACGTCGCCGGGTACGCCGGAGCGCCCGCCGCCAACAGCGCCCTCGCTGTCGCCGAGCGAGCGCTCGGGGAGTCGGCCCCTCCGCGCCCATGATCGTGAGGCTGGATTGCGCGGTTCCCGTTCAATTCAGCCTCACGATCATGGTTTCTACGTCGTCGGGGCGGCAAGCAGGCGCCGGAACGCGGCCAGCCGGCCGGGCGTCGCGGGTCCGGTCGCCACCCAATCGTCGAGGGCGCAGCCTGCCGCCGCGGAGCGGTGCTCGCAGTTGGCCGGACAGCGCAGCGCACCCTCGAGCAGGTCCGGAAACGTCGCCAGTACATCGGACGGCTGCACATGGGCCAACCCGAACGATCGGATGCCCGGGGTGTCCACGATCCAACTGTCGTCGTCGAGGGCGAGCATCACCGCAGAGCTCGACGTGTGCCGCCCCTTACCGACGTCGCTGACCCGTCCGACCGCCCGGTCGGCGTCTGGGACCAGCGCATTGACGAGCGTCGACTTCCCGACGCCGCTGTGCCCGACCAGAACGCTCATCCGCCCGCGCAGCTGCTCGATGAGCGCGTCGAGCGGCTCGTCCTTACGGACGCTCACGGTCCGCAGGCCGAGATCGGAGTACAGCGCCGTGAGCTCGACAGGATCGGCCAGATCGGACTTGGTCAGGCAGAGCAGTGGGTCCAGCCCCCCCACGTAGGCGGCGACCAGACAGCGGTCGATCAGGCCGGTGCGCGGAGGAGGGTTCGCCAGCGCAGTGACGATGACGAGCTGATCGGCGTTGGCGACGATCACCCGCTCGTACGGGTCGGTGTCGTCCGCCGTACGACGCAGCACCGACGTCCGGTCGCCGATCCGCACGATCCGGGCGAGCGCATCGGTGGCGCCGCTCGTATCGCCGACGAGGGACACCAGATCGCCGACGACGACGGACTTGCGGCCGAGCTCACGCGCCCGCATCGCCGTGACGTCTGTGCGCTCAACGCGACAGACATAACGGCCACGGTCGACCGCGACGACGAAGCCGTCCGCGGCGTGCTCGTGCGCCGGTCGGGTACGGGTCCTGGCGCGGGACCCCTGCCGGGTGGGGCGGACCCGTATGTCGTCCTCATCCAGGTCCCGTCGACGCGGACTCAGCGCGTTCCTCCGGCGAGCATCCGCTCCCACATCCCGGGAAAGTCCGGCAACGTCTTCGCCGTCGTTGCGATGTCGAGGACCTGTACGCCCTCGACGACGAGGCCCAGTACGGCGGCCGCCGTGGCGAGCCGGTGGTCGTCGTAGGTGTTGAACTCACCACCGTGCAGCGGGCTGGGCCAGATGACGAGACCGTCCTCGGTCTCGCGGACCTGACCCCCGAGCTTGTTCAGCTCGGTGCTCAATGCGGCCAGGCGGTCCGTCTCGTGCTGCCGTAGATGGGCGATGCCGTGCAGTCGTGAAGGGGCGGTGGCCAGCGCGCAGACGGCGGCGAGTACCGGCGCGAGTTCTCCGACGTCGTGCAGGTCGGCGTCCAGGCCGCCGATGGTGCCCGTTCCCTGCAGGAGCAGGCCGTCGGCATCCAGGCTGACGTCGGCGCCCATCCGCGCGAACAGCGCCGGCAAGGCCGCACCCGCCTGGGTGGTACGCGCCGGCCACCCCGGTATCCGCACCCGACCTCCGGTGACCACCCCGGCGGCGAGGAACGCAGCCGCGTTGGACAGGTCCGGCTCGACCACCCACTCGGGTGCGATGGGACGGCCAGGTTCCACCACCCATTCCGACCGCACGGAGTCATCGACCGACACGCCTGCCGCGCGGAGCATCTGCACGGTCATCCGGATGTGCGGTCCCGACGGAACGGGCGGCCCGTCGTGCCGCACCCGCAGCCCCTTGTCGAGAAGTGGAGCGGCGAGCAGCAGGGCGCTCACGAACTGCGAGGACTGTGTGGCGTCGACGGTCACCTCACCTCCGACGAGGCCCCCGCCGCCGTGAACGGTGAGTGGCAGCGCACCGCGGTCGCCGTCGTCGATGTCCGCCCCGAGGGAGCGCAGAGCGTCGATCAGCGGCCCGAGCGGCCGGTCGCGGGCGCGTTCGTCGCCGTCGAAGCGGACCGGGCCGTCGGCCAGCGTCGCGACCACCAGAAGAAACCGCATCACGGTCCCCGCATTGCCGACATCCACAGTGGACGGTCCGCGCCACGCACCGGGTCGCACCGACCAGGTCTTGCCGGCCCGGTCGATTCCGGTGCCGAGTGTGGCAAGGCCGTCGGCCATGAGCACGGTGTCCCGTGCCTCGAGTGGGTGCCGGATCGTGGCGGGACCTTCGCCTGTCGCAGCCAGGACGAGGGCGCGATTGGTCATGGACTTGGAGCCCGGCAGCGCGACGGTGGCATCGACGGGAGCCGCGGCCAGCGGGGCCGACCAGAAGTCAGTCACAAGGGACAGTGTGCCCGTCGTAGCTGCCCGCTAGCGTGGCTGCCGTGGAAATGGATAGCTATCTCAGCCTCATCCGCACGGACGCTGCCGCGTTGGCCACGGCTGCCCGCGGCCGCCTGGCCGACCCGGTGCCGTCCTGCCCCGGCTGGACCGTGGCCGACCTGGTCGATCACGTCGGACACGTGTACCTGCACAAGATCGAGTGCATCCGACAGCAGCGCGACCCGGAGCCGTGGCCACCCCCGCCACACGACAAAGATCCGATCGACCGGCTTGAGGCCGCCACCCAGGAGATGCTGGCCGAGTTGGCCGAGTGCGGTCCCGACGCGCCGTCGTACACCTGGCACGAACCCGACCAGACTGTGGGCTTCTGGTATCGCCGGATGGCGCAGGAGACGGCAGTCCATCGGGCGGACGCCGAGTTGGCGGTCGGTGCGGCCGGGCCGGTCGACAGCGATCTGGCGCTCGACGGCGTCGACGAGCTACTCGACGTGTTTTTCGCCGGTGACTGGTCTGATCTGCCCAAGCCGGATCTGGTCGGTCGCGTCGGCCTTCGGTCCGCCGACCGTTCCTGGCTGGTGGTCATGGACCCCGAGGAGGTGCGGATCGAGCCACTCGCCGGCGACAACGCGGACGCCGTGGTGTCCGGTGAGCCGTCGGATCTGCTGCTCTGGCTCTGGGGCCGGCTGCCGGCGGAAACCGTCCAGGTAGCCGGCGACGCAGGGGCGGTTGACCGGCTCCGCCGGCGGCTCGTCCTGGCAACGCAGTGACGGCGTCAACGCGTGTGCGGTAGGTACGCGGCTTCGCGCAGCCCCGAGGACCTCATGGTCGAGTACGAAGCCGTTGACGGCACGGCGGGCGCCCGACTGCCGGCGGACTACAACCTCGCTCCGACCATGCCGGTCCACGCCGTCCGGACCCGGGTGCGCGACGGCGTACGGGAGCTATCGGTTGTGCGCTGGGGGCTGGTGCCCTCGTGGGCGGATGATCCCCGGATCGGCGGACGCCTGATCAACGCGCGGGCGGAGAGCGTGACGGTGAAGCCCGCGTTTCGCGGGGCCTTTGCCCGGCGCCGCTGCCTGATCCCCGCGGACGGCTGGTTCGAGTGGACCGCACGCGTCGACCGGCCGGGTAAGCAGGCCTACTACCTCACTCCGTACGACGGCGCCGGGCTGGCCTTCGCCGGACTGTGGGAGAGCTGGGGCAACGGTGACGAGCGGCTGCTGACCTGCACGATTGTCACGACCGAGGCGGCCGCTCAGCTCACGGCGATTCACGACCGGATGCCGCTGGTCCTCCCGAGGGATCGACACGCGGCATGGCTCGATCCCGACCACCCTGATCCAGCGGCGCTGCTCGTCCCGCCGCCCGCCGACGTCCTCGCGGGCCTGGAACTGCGCCCGGTCGGCCCTGAGGTCGGCAACGTGGCCAACACCGGGCCAAGCCTCCTGCACCGGTACGACGAACCGGCGCCGGCGGCGCAGACGTTGTTCTGATGACTTCTGAGTGGCTCGTCGATACACCGCGAGGGCAGGCTCGGCTGCACGTCGATGCTGTTGACGACCCGCGGGCCCTGCTCGTGCTGGGCCACAGTGCCGGCGGCTCGGTGGCTGCGCCGGACCTGCAGGCGCTGGCGACCACCGTGCCGCGCGCGGGCATCGCGGTGGTCCGGGTCGAGCAGCCCTACCGGGTCGCGGGGCGGCGCTCGCCGGTGCCCGCCGCCGCGCTGGACGAGGCATGGATCATGGCAGTCGCCGCGGCCCGCGAGCGGGTCGGCGCGGACATCCCGCTGGTTGCCGGCGGGCGGTCCAGCGGGGCTCGGGTGGCAGCGCGGACCATCGAGGTCACCGAGGCGGCCGGACTGCTCGCGTTGGCCTTCCCCCTCGTCAGCCCTCGCGGAGTGTCGCGGCAGCCCGAGCTCGACGCGGTCGGCGTACCGGTTCTCGTCCTGCAGGGCGAGCGTGACCGGTTCGGTAAACCGGTTCCGAGGCCGCGACGCCGGGTGCACCTGCTGGCCGGCGCCGATCATGCGCTGCGGGGCAGCGCTGCCGAGGTGTGCGTGGTCGCGCTGGGTTGGCTTGCCGAGCTGCTGGAACCGCTTTCCGACCGACACCAGGCCCCCGTCAGCGGGCGGCCGAGATCGCTGCGATGCTCCCACCGGTCAGGCGAAGAAGATCAGCCGGCGCCAGCTCGATCTCCAAACCGCGGCGGCCGCCGCTGACGAGGACCGTCGTGAGGTCCGCGGCCGCGGAGTCCAGCACGGTCGGCAGCACCCGACGCTGCCCGAGCGGGCTGATGCCGCCCACGACGTACCCGGTCACCCGGGCCGCCTCGGCGGCATCGGCGAGGACACCACGCTTGCCGCCCAATGCCCCGGCCAGGGCCTTGAGGTCCAACGAGGTCGCTACGGGCACGATGCCCACTGTGAGCCGGCCGTCCACGCTCACCACGAGGGTCTTGAAGACCCGGCCGGGGTCGACGCCCAGCGCTGCGGCCGCCTCCGCGCCGTACCCTGCCGTCCTGGGGTCGTGGCTGTAGGAGTGCAGGCGGTAGTGCACTCCACCACGATCGAGTAGGGCGGTGGCGGGGGTGGCTCGTCCGGTCATGCTGGTTCAGCCTAGGAATGCCGGGTCGACCGGCGACGTTCCGGCAAGCATGATGTCGCTGACGCAGGGAGGCACCCGTGCTGCCGGTCGCCGCTCAGATGTGCGCGGGCCGGGCGGCGGCCTCCAAGGTGGCCGCGTATCCTCGCCAAGGAGGATGCGGACGACGACGGGAGGGCGCAGCGTGGCTGACGAGACGCCAGTCGCGCCCGAACCCGCCGAGACACCCGAGGAACGTAACGCCCGCTTCGAGCGGGACGCCCTGCCGTTCCTCGACACGCTGTACCCGGCGGCGCTGCGGCTGACCCGCAACCCGGCCGACGCCGAGGATCTGGTGCAGGAAACCTTCGTCAAGGCCTACGCCGCCTTTCACCAGTTCACGGAGGGTACGAACCTCAAGGCGTGGCTGTATCGCATCCTGACGAACACGTTCATCAACACCTACCGCAAGAAGCAACGCCAGCCGCAGCAGAACAGCTCCGACCAGATCGAGGACTGGCAGCTGTACGCCGCCGAGCAGCACACATCCTCCGGTCTGCGATCGGCGGAGATCGAGGCGCTGGACCACCTGCCGGACTCCGACGTCAAGGCCGCCCTTCAGGAGCTGCCCGAGGACTTCCGGTTGGCCGTCTATCTCGCCGACGTCGAAGGCTTCGCCTACAAGGAGATCGCCGAGATCATGGGTACGCCGATCGGCACGGTGATGTCGCGCCTGCACCGCGGCCGCCGCGGGTTGCAGCGGTTGCTTGCCGACTACGCCAGTGAGCGCGGCTTCGTCCGGGCGGCTGCCGCTGAGGGGTCGTCATGAGCTGCGGCAAGCCGCATGAGGTGCCGTGCGAGGAGGTGCTGGAGAAGGTCTTCCTGTTCCTTGACAGCGAATGCGACCAGATGAGCCGGAGCCAGATCGCCCAGCATCTGGAGGAGTGCGGACCCTGTTTGCAGTACTTCGGGATCGAGCGGGAGATCAAGGCGCTCGTCCACCGCAAGTGCGGTGGCGATCCCGCACCGGCCGGTTTGCGTGAGCGGGTGCGGATCCGACTGCGCCTCGTTACGGTCGAGCAGGGCTATCTGGAGAACGAGTAGCCCCGAGCGATTCAGGCGTTGGGTCGGTTGCCGTGGTTGGCTGCGCTCTTCTTGCGCCCCCGCCGTTTGCGTCCGCGCTTTGACATCGTGCCTCCCTCCGGCTGGCTAGTGCGTCCTCACTCGTGCGTCCTCACTAGGGTCTCATGAACAGGCCGGACGCCGTGGGGGAGGGCTTGCTGGTGTTCGAGACGGTGCTCATCGCCGATCGTGGCCTGCTCGCGGCCCGGATCATCCGCAGTTGCCAGCGCCTGGGCATCAAAGCTGTCACGTGCGTCGCGGACGGTGACGAGAACGCGCTGCATGCGCGGCTGGCCGACGAGGCGATCCGGGTCGGCGGCGCGCCCGAGCCCGGGTCACCGGACCTCGATCTGGAGGCGGTCGTAGAGGCGGCCCACGTCAGCGGGGCACAGGCCATCCATCCTGGCGGCGCAGGTCGCGCTCGCGACGACGCCTTCGCCCGGGCAGTGCTGGCGGCGGGACTGGCCTGGGTGGGCGCCACCCCCGGCTGGCCGGCCGGATCGCACCGGGAGCACCCAGCCTGGCGCACGACGAGCCGGGGTGGCCGCACGGTGCTCTGGGAGACCTCGACCCCCGCACCCGATTGGGACAATGAGACGTTGATCGGACCGGATCGGCTGGTCGAGGCGGTGACCGGTGTCGATCTCGTGGAGCGGCAGCTTCGGCAGGCTGCGAGAGAGCGGCTCGACGACCTGCCGGCACCGTCCGGGCACGGCATCCAGGCCGCTCTGTACGCCGCGTCGAATACGCTCGTGCCGGTTGCCGTCAGCGGCTGGGTCGAACCGGACGCGGAGGGGGTCGTGACCGATTCGGTCCTGGCCGACGGCGCGTGGCTGACCCGGTACGACGGTGCCGTGCTTGCCCTTGTCACCACCCGCGGCCGTGATCGCCCGGAGGCGCTCGCCCGCCTCACCTCCGCCGTCGACGGCATGGCTGTGGACCAACCACCTGCGGCGCTGGCCGCCCTGCGAGCGTTGCTGCGCGAGCCGTCAGTGATCTCGGTGGTTGGATGAGTGGAAACTGAGTCCCACCGTAGCGAGGAGCTAGCCAGCATGGCCGAGGAGATACGCGCCGAGATGGTGGCCAGCGTCTGGAAGGTTGTCGCCCAACAGGGTGCCTCGCTGGCGGCCGGCGACACCATCGTCATTCTTGAGTCGATGAAGATGGAGATCCCGGTGCTCTGCGAGGAGCCGGGCACAATCATCGAACTCGCGGTCGCCGAAGGCGACGTCGTTCAGGAAGGCGATCTCATCGCCGTCGTCGGCTAGCTCAGGCTCGTCGGATCGGGTGCATCGCAGTCCGGGTCGAGCGCGAGTATGTAGCAGAGCAGGTCAATCCCCGGCTGCGGCGACCAGTCACGCGCCGGCGCACGCCAGAATCCCATCGAGGCGTAGAGCCGATGCGCGGCCAGCATCGACGGTTCGCTGGAAATGACGATCCGGCGTACGCCGGCGGAACGCACCCGGTCTACGCACGCCTGCACGAGGGCCCGGCCGATCCCCCGGCCACGAGCTAGCGGAGACACCGCCAGCATCCGAAAGGCCGCCTCCTCCGGGCCTGCGGTGATCTCCGCGTACGCCGCACCGTGCCACGCGAGCGCGACGCTGCCGACGACCCTGTCATCGACCACCGCGACGAGCAGGTCGGTACAGCACGCGCGACCTTCCACATCGGCGAGCGTGGCCCGGTAATCCGGCCCGGCCAGGCCACCGCCGACGTACACCTCGAGCGTCAGGTCGCGAATGGCGTCGTAGTCCTGCGGCCCGGCGGCCCGGACAGTTGCCTCCGCCATGCGCACCCCCTGTCGCCGACGGCTCGATGTTAGGCGGCCGACGTGTGGGACGCTGCCGGGTGATGTCCACCCTGAGTGATCTGCTGCAGCAGCAAACCCTGCTGGAGGCAGGCGCGGTGAACCATCTGCACCGCCTCGTCGCCGAATGGCAGCTGCTCGCCGACCTGTCCTTCGCCGACCTGCTGCTGTATGTGGACAGCGGGCCGGAGTTGCTGTGCGTCGCGCAGGTCCGTCCGACTACCGCCCCCACGAGCCATCCGAACGATCTGGTGGGGACCCGGTGCGAGCGCGGTCAGCAGCTGACGGGATCGGTACGTCGGGAAGCTGTTTCCGTACGGTTCGAGGGGAAGGTGATCGCAAGTCTGTCCCGGGACACCAGCCTGGTTGCCGCGCGCTCACCGAGTCCGCTCGAGGTGGCTTACCTCGGCAGTGCGAACGACCTGTGCCAGATGGTCGCGGCCGGGCTCTTCCCGGCGCCGGATGCCGGTGACGAGCCGCTCACCGGCCCGCGCGCGGGGGACGGGCTGATCCAGCTCGACCGCACCGGCGAGGTGGTCTACGCCAGTCCTAACGCGCTGTCGGCGTACCGGCGGATGGGAGTCACCGGCGATCTCGCCGGGGCGGATCTGGCGTCGTTGACCCGATCGCTGGTCACCGACTCCTATGACGGATCCGAGGTTGCGGGACGGATCCATACGGCGCTGGCGGGACGGTCACCGGTGCGCATCGAGGTGGAGGCACGTGGCGCGACTGTGCTCTTCCGTACCTTGCCGTTACGCCCGCCCGACGCGCCTCCCGGTGCGCTGGTGCTGGTCCGTGACGTCACGGATCTGCGTCGCCGCGACCGCCAGCTGCTGAGCAAGGATGCGACCATCCGCGAGATCCACCACCGGGTGAAGAACAACCTGCAGACCGTTGCCGCGCTGCTACGGCTGCAGGCCCGGCGGATGTCGGTGCCCGCTGCCCGCTTCGCGTTGCAGGAGTCGGTGCGACGCGTGTCGTCGATCGCGCTGGTTCATGAAACCCTCGCCATATCGCTGGATGAGAGCGTCGACTTCGATTGGATCGTCGACCGGCTGGTGCCCACCGTCACCGAGCTGGCGGGCGGCCCCGGTGGCGCCATCGTACGGCGGGAGGGCAGCTTCGGAATCCTGCCTGCGGAGTGCGCGACCCCTCTGGTCGTGGTGCTGACCGAACTGCTGCACAATGCAGTGGAGCACGCCTTCGCCGCCGCCGGCGGCGTGGTGGTGCTGCGTCCGAGCCGTGAGGGTCCGTGGCTTCAGGTCGTCGTCGACGATGACGGCACGGGACTGCCCGCCGGGTTCTCCTTGGAGGCCTGCGACGGTTTGGGTCTGCAGATCGTGCGGACGCTGGTGGAGTCGGAGTTGCGCGGAACCATCAGGATGAGTCGGGGCCCGGCCGGCGGGACACGGGCCGCACTGCGGATACCGCTCGCGCGCCGACCTGGCTAAGCGGTGCGCGCCCGGGTGCGCGCGTTCCGGCGCTTCAAGGCTCGGCGCTCGTCTTCGGACAAGCCCCCCCAGACACCCGCATCCTGACCGGTCTCCAACGCCCACGACAGGCAGTCCTGCATTACCGGACAGCGGCGGCACACCGCCTTGGCTTCCTCGATCTGCAGCAGTGCGGGTCCGGTGTTACCGATCGGAAAGAACAGTTCCGGATCCCCGTCGCGGCAGAGCGCGCGATGGCGCCAATCCATGGTGGGTGCACTCCTTCAATGGCCGAGCGTGTGAACGTCTTGGATCATGCGATGTCGAGACGGTGCATGGGTGCGTACGTACTTGTGAATACTTTCACGAGTGGCCGCGATGTCAAGGGTGATGATGACCGCAGCGCTTGTCGGTGGCGGGTAAGCCCCCTGCAGACGTCCCATGTCCAGCTAAGCACAACGATAAACACCTGACACCGACTTCTTTGGGGCTACGCCACAACAGTGACGTGTGTCACTGCGTTGGCCGAGCCAGCCACGGCACGGTCAGGGCATCGGTCCGGGCACGACGACGCGCAAGGCTCCAGGGACCGACCGAAGCAGCAGCGTCTCCTGATCTCCCACGTAGTCGCCGTCCACCTGGACGGCCATCGGGCGGGTCGAGCGCAGGCTGACTTCCGGTACGTCTGACCTGGTGCTCACCGTGGGGTGCCGCATCGGCTCGCGTCCGCGGAAGGCCCGCGACACGTGCCACAGCATTCGCGCGGTGCCCGTACGGCGAAGCGCCACCACGTCGAGACCGGAGGAAAAGCAGGCCTGCGGCAGGAGGTTGACCGGGCGGGTTCCCAGATAGGTCCAAGGCGCGGTGTTCGACGCGATGCAGAGGAAGAATCCCGACTGGGCCTGCCGACCCGGCACTGCAATTGTCATGGGCGGACGCCACCGGTTGCGGTCCAGCGAGAACTGTGTGACCGCGGCGCGGATGTACAGCGACGCCGTGGACACCCGCCCGCGCCCGCGCAGACGCTCGACCCGCTTTACGACGTCGGCGTCGAATCCGAACCCTGCGGTGAAGGTGAACCAGCGCCCGTCCGCGCGGCCGAGGCTGATCCGCCGGCTTCGCCCACGGCGCAGCGCGTCGAGCACGTCCGCCGTCGCCTCCACCGGGTCCCGCGACTGCCCGAGGGCTCGGCTGAACACATTGGTCGACCCGCCCGGAACGACGGCGAGCGCTGGTACGTGCGGACTGGGACCGTCCACCAGCAGCCCGTTGACCACCTCGTTGATGGTGCCGTCCCCGCCGAGGGCCACCACGACGTCCACGCCGTCGCGTAGAGCCTGGGTGCCGAGTTCGGCGGCGTGGCCGCGGTGAGTCGTCTCGGCCACGTCGACCTTCAGGTCGCTGGCCAGCGCTCGGAGGAGCACGTCGCGGGTCTTGCGCGTCGTCGCGGTAGCTGTGGTGTTGACGACGAGCAAGGCACGCATGGCGGCCACCATACCGGCGGTATCGTCGCCGTCGTGGCCGAGGACAACGGCGCGCCGCGGGCAGTTCGGCTCGCGGGTCTGGTGGCCGCCGCGGAGGGCGCCGGGGTGCTGATCGCCGCGGCGGTCCTTGGCGTGTCGACGCTGCTGGAGCGGCCGGACAGCTACGGCCGGGCGCTGTTCGCGATGGCCATCGGGCTGGCTGCCGGGGTGTTGTTGCTGGGCATCGGCCGGGGGGTCTTCCGGGTGCAGGGCTGGGCCCGGGCACCGGTCATCGTGGCGCAGGTCCTGCTGATTCCCGTGGGCTACACGCTGGCTTTCACCGCCGGGTTGCCGCTGTACGGCGTGCCGATCCTGGCGCTGTGTGTTGCCGAGTTCTTCCTACTGCTGACGCCGCAGGCGCGACAGGCATACCTGGACCGCTAGGGGCCCATGGCGCGGAGCGCGTCGCCGCTAAGTCGCCATCCGGTCCATTCCTGCATCGGTGTGGCTCCTGCTGCGCGGTAGAAGTCGATAGCCGGAGAGTTCCAGTCCAGGACCGACCACTCCAGCCGGGAGTAGCCGCGCTCGATGCACAGTGTCGCCAGGGTCTGGAGCAGGCCCCGTCCGAGACCGTTCCCGCGCGCCGTTGGACGCACGTACAGGTCTTCCAGATAGATGCCGTGGGTGCCCGTCCACGTCGAGAAGTTCAGGAACCACAACGCGAACCCGGCCGGCTGGCCGTCGCCGTCGACGGCGAGATGACCGAACACCTTGGGATGGGCGCCGAACAGCACTTCGTGCAGCTGTTCTGAGGTCATCAGAGCCTGCTCTGCCGCCTGCTCATAGGCGGCGAGTTCGGCGACCATGGTGACGATGTCCTCGACGTCCGCCGCGACGCAAGGCCGGATCATTCGGCATGGGTGGGCAGCCACCTGGTTACCGGCCGAACTAGCTGCGTCAGCAGGGGTAGCGCGACGTATCCGTAGGCCAGCAGGCAGCCGGTGATCGCCGGGAACGTGGCGAAGCCGACAGTCAGAACGAGGACGAGACCGATCAGGAGGTAGGGCTTCCCGCCC
>JACCZY010000253.1 GCA_013695685.1 Geodermatophilaceae bacterium
ACGGCTACCTCGCCAACGGCGCCGAGCCCTGGCTGCTCCCCGACGTGACCACGCTCCCCACCATCGACCCTGCCTTCGCCACGGGCCCGAACCACGTCGAGGCCGACGGCGCCGAGACGTTCCAGCCCTACAAGCGGGACCCGGCGAGCCTGGCCCGTCCGTGGGCCGTGCCCGGCACGCCCGGGCTCATGCACCGGGTCGGTGGCATCGAGAAGGCGGACGGTTCGGGGAACATCTCCTACGACCCCCGCAACCACGAGAAGATGGTCCACCTGCGCGCCGACAAGGTCGCCGGCATCGCCCGGGACTACCCGGCCACCGAGGTCGACGGTGATGACGACGCAGCCGTGCTCGTCCTCGGTTGGGGCTCGACGTGGGGGGCGATCGGTGCAGCGGTGAAGCAGCTGCGGGCCGACGGCCACAAGGTCGCCAGGTGCCACCTCACCCACCTCTTCCCGTTGCCGGCCGACCTGGGCGACGTGCTGCGCCGCTTCGAGCGGGTGCTCGTCCCCGAGATGAACCTCGGCCAGCTCAGCCGGCTGGTCCGAGCCGAGTACCTCGTCGATGCGACGGCCATCTCCAAGGTGCAGGGCCTGCCGTTCACCGGTGGGGAGATCGAGGCCCACCTCATCGACGCCCTCACCGCCCTCGAGCCTGCGGGCGCGGTCGGCGAGGCGCTCTCGAGGACGCACGCCCGGTTGGCGACGACGCCGGCGCCCCCCGCCGGAGTCACCCTCGCGGTGGCCGGCGGCAACGAGGCCGACGAGGAGGAGGAGGCGTGACCCCTCCTGCGGAGACCGCCGACCGCCGGCTCGCGACCGTCACCACCTCGATCGTCTGTCGACCATCCACCGTCATCCTGACCACCGCCATCCCGACCACCATCACCTCCACCACCGCCAGCCCGGAGGGCTTCCGATGACCGACACCGTGTCCCCCGGGACGACCCGCAAGGACTGGGCCAGCGACCAGGAGGTGCGCTGGTGTCCCGGTTGCGGCGACTACTCGATCCTGACCGCAGTCCAGCTGCTCATGCCCGAGCTCGGGGTGCGACCCGAGCAGACCGTCTTCGTCTCGGGCATCGGCTGCTCGAGCCGCTTCCCGTACTACATGAACACCTACGGCATGCACTCCATCCACGGTCGAGCGCCGGCGATCGCGAGCGGCCTCGCCGCGTCGCGCCCGGACCTGTCCGTGTGGGTGGTGACCGGTGACGGGGACGCGCTGTCCATCGGCGGCAACCACCTGATCCATGTGCTGCGCCGCAACGTGAACCTGACGATCCTGTTGTTCAACAACCGGATCTACGGGCTGACCAAGGGGCAGTACTCGCCGACGTCGGAGATCGGAAAGATCACCAAGTCCACGCCGATGGGTTCGCTGGACTTCCCGTTCAACCCGGTGTCGCTTGCGCTCGGCGCGGAGGCAAGCTTCGTGGCACGCACCATCGACTCAGACCGCGCCCATCTGACGTCGGTGCTGCGCGCTGCGGCCGCACATGAGGGCACAGCCCTGGTGGAGATCTACCAGAACTGCAACATCTTCAACGACGGCGCATTCGACCTGCTCAAGGATCCGCAGACTCGCGACCAGTGGTTGATCCCGCTCGAGCACGGCGAGCCCATCCGTTTCGGGCCAGACGGCTCCCGGTGCGTGGTGATCGGGCAACGCGGAGAACTGGCGATTGGTACGACGTCCGCGGTAAAGCCAGGGGACATCGTCGTGCACGACGCCTATGCCGCCGACCCGTCGCAAGCCTTCGCACTGTCACGGCTGTCCGGTCCGGACCTGCGCTACACCCCGGTAGGGGTCTTCCGCTCCGTGCAGCGGCCAACGTACGACGGGCTGATGGCCGCCCAGATGGCGCAGGCGGCGCTGACTCAGGACGCGGACCTGGCGGCACTGCTACGGGGCAACGACAGCTGGACGGTGCCAGCTACCCCGTCGGCGTGACCTTGAGGATGACGTCGCTGCCGCCGCCGTTGGCAGTGGTCAGGTACAGCGAGCCGTCGGTGCCGAGCTGGGCCGTGCGCAGCCGGCCGTAGGTGCCCGTGAACTCGGGAATCAGTTCCTCGCCGATCAGCTGCCCCTGACGGTTGAACGTCAGCCGGAGCAACGACTGGTTCTTCAACTCGGCGACGACCAGCGTCCCGTTCCAGGCCTGCCACTGCGGGCCGATGAGGAACGTGGCGCCGGACGTGGCCTCCGTGCTGGACCCGGAACTCCATGCGGCCGGCTGGGCCTTGGGGAACTGCACCAGGTCGGTCATCGGCACCGACTCGTCATAGCCGCCACCGGCGCCGTCGGGGTCCCAGCCGTAGTTGCGACCACGCAGGACCAGGTTGACCTCGTCGTCTCGGGACGGGCCGTGCTCGACGCTGGCCATCTGGCCGTTCGGATGCAGCGCCAGGCCCTGAATGTTGCGGTGCCCGAACGTCCACAGCAACCGGGTGTTCGGGTTGGCCGAACCAATGCCCGGGTTGCCGCCCGCCGGGCCGCCGGTCATCGGATCGATCCGCAGCACCTTGCCGGCCAGCGAGGTGAGGTCTTGTGGTGCGCTGCCGAGCGCGTTGTCCCCTGTGCCGATCATCAGGGCGCCGGTGTTGTCAAAGCGCAACCGGCATCCGCCGTGCCTGCCGATGCTCGCGTTCGCCGGAATGTCTCCGAGCAGTGGATCGGCCACCCGGGTAGCGGTGGTGTACCCGGCGTTGACGGTCCACGCGATGACCTGGATCTCCTTGTCAGTGCCGGCCTGGTGACCCTGGCAGGTGTAGAAGCGTCGGTTGCCCGCGAAACCGGGATCGAGGACCAGGCCCATCAGGCCGGTCTCACCGTTGGCGTAGAGGTCGCTCATGTCGGCGTTGAGGGTGGCCACAGAGCCGTTGGTCCGGCGTACCGACAGCCCGCCGGCACGCTGGTCAAAGATCAGCGTCCCGTCCGGCGTCTGTGCGATGTCCCAGGGGATCGACAACCCGGAGGCGATCTGCGTGATGGTGAACGTCGGTCGCGCCTGAACGGCCGGCGCGGCGGCGGCAGGCACTGCCGGCAGGAGCGGCGCGAGGACCGCGGCCACGGCGATACCGATGAACGCTGGGCGGATGCTGCGCCGTCGTGGACTCACGGTGTCCCCCTCATGGAGCCGCTGACCCTGGGTGATGAGTCGACTGCGCAGAGGTTAGCCCGTTGTCGGCAGCGGGCGCGAGACCGGACGGTCACAGATCGGTACGGAGAATCGTCTCGCCGGTCACGGTCCGCACCTCGAGCCGGTCGATGTCGGACAGGTCCAGTCGGGTCGAGCCCGGAACGGTGATCTCGCGGCCCGAGAGCTGCCGCCACGAGGACACCAACGATTCGCTGCCGTCCTCGTCGATGGCGTACAGCTCGTACGTCGACTCCGACGACCCGCCGTACGGGGATCCGTCGTAACGGCAGCGGGTGTCGATCGACGTCCCCCAACCACGACCGGTCACGAGCAGGGTCGCCTCGACCGGGATTCCGGGCTCGGCCGACATGGTGAGGACGGTCGCGGGATTGTCAGCAGGCTCGGATGCGGCGATGACGGCTCCGGCCGTCGCCGCTGCCGCAGCGACGACGACTCCAGCCACGGCCACTCGCCATCTGGCCATCCGGCGTTGGGTCCGGACCCGTTCGGCAAGGTCCGGCAGCAGGCCGGGGGGGGCGTCGGTGCCGGGCGCGGCGGG
The DNA here is from genome assembly GCA_013695685.1 of Geodermatophilaceae bacterium. Classification (GTDB taxonomy): domain Bacteria; phylum Actinomycetota; class Actinomycetes; order Mycobacteriales; family Geodermatophilaceae; genus JACCTY01. The sequence continues at coordinate 3,702 of JACCZY010000253.1, forward strand.
GGCGGGGGCGACGCTGTCCGCGACGGGCAGCAGCCGGGCCAGATGTCCGCGCATCGGGGCCAGCTCGTCGACCGAGGTACGGCAGCCCTCGCACTCGGTCAGGTGGGCGCGGTAGCTCTGCTGCTCGTTCGGGTCGAGAGCGCCGAGGACGTAGGACGCGTCGTGATCGGCGTACGGGCAGGTCATTCGGTCACCCCCATCTCCTCCAGCGCGAGCTTGAGTGCCCGAAGCGCGTAGTGCGTGCGTGACTTGACCGTTCCGGGAGGGATCCCGAGCGCCCGTGCCGCATCGGCCACCGACCGACCTCGCAGGAAGCATTCGACCAGTACGTCGCGGTGAGCGGCCGACAACGCCGCGAGGGCGTCCTCGATCAGCCACGCCTGCAGCGCGGCGTCGACGGCGTCCGGTGTGACGACCTCGGGCACGTCTTCGGTGATCACCAGCGGCCGGACCTCGGCTCGCCGCCACTCATCGATGACGATCCGCCGTGCCGTGGTGAACAGCCAGGCGCGAGCCGAACCCCTGGCCGGGTCGAGCACCTCCGGATGCCGCCAAGCCCGCATCAACGCCTCTTGGACCACATCCTGCGCCCTGGCGTGATCGCCTCCGGTCAACCGCAGCGCGAACGACCACAGCGCTGAGGCATGCTCGTCATGCAGCGCACGCATGAGGTCGGCCTCTGATTGCACCTGCTTGTCACCCCCTCACCCACACGCAGCGCCGATGGTGCCGGTTCACTCTCGGCCTCCGGTGAACCGCAACCGGTCGGGCTGCGTATTCCAGGTCATGAGAACCCACCGGATCCGGCTCGCAGCGGCCGGCATCATCGCCTGCGTCCCGGTTCTGCTCGCCGGCTGCGGCTCGGACGAGCCCGACGACGCCGGCACCGCCCCGGGCACGGACACCGGCTCTAGCGAGGAGACTACCGAAAGCGAGGAGACGTCACAGGGTGAGACCAGCGGAGCGACGATCACCATCGTGGACTTCCAGTACGGCGATCCGCTGACCGTCGCTCCCGGTACGGAGGTCACCGTCGTCAACGAGGACGCGGCGCCGCACAATGCCAACGACGCCGGCGGGGCGTTCGAGCAGCCGTTGATCGACCCCGGCCAGTCCGCGACGTTCACCGCGCCCGAAGCCGGCACATACGACCTCATCTGTACCCTGCACTCGAACATGAGCGGTCAGCTCATCGTCGAAGGCTGACCCGGCTTGGGTCAGCCGGTACGGGCCACCACGAAGTCGCACAGCAGGAGCAGCGCATCGTGGGCCGGCCCGACCGGGACCTCGGCGAGGGTCTCGCGGGCGCTGGCGGCGTAGGAGCCGAGCGTCTCGCGCGCCCTGTCCATGCCCGGGGACGAGCGCAACAATGCCAGCGCCTCAGCGTGCGGCCCATCCGTGGACAGGTCAGCGGACAGCAACTCACGCAGCCGGGCCTCCGCGGGGTCGTCGCCGGCCAGGGCGTGCAGCATGGGCAGCGTCCGGATCCCCTCCCGGAGGTCGGTGCCTGGGGTCTTGCCCAGCTGGGTCTCCTCCGACGCGATGTCGATGATGTCGTCGGAGAGCTGGAACGCGATCCCGATCTGCTCGCCGTACCGGGTGAGCGCCTCGACCAGGCCGGCTGCGACCCCGCCGAACATGGCGCCGAACCGCGCCGACGTCGCGATCAGCGAGCCGGTCTTCTCGGCCACCACCTGCAGGTAGTGCTCGATGGGCTCGTCGCCGGCGCCCGGCCCGACGGTCTCCCGGATCTGCCCGGTCACCAACCGCTCGAAGGTGCGCGCCTGCAGGCGCACCGCCTCCGTACCGAGGTCGGCAAGGATGTCCGAGGCGCGGGCGAAGAGGAAGTCCCCGGTCAGGATCGCCACTGTGTTGTCCCAGCGGGTGTTGGCGCTGGGGGCACCACGGCGTACGACGGCCTCGTCCATGACGTCGTCGTGGTACAGCGTCGCGAGGTGGGTCAGCTCCACGACGACGGCGGCGGGCACGACGCCCGGCCGGGACCGATCACCCAACGAGGCGGCCAGCAGCACGAGCAGCGGACGGAACCGTTTGCCGCCGGCCAGGAACAGATGCCGCGAGGCTTCCCGGACGAACGGGTCGTTGCTCGACAGGGACCGCCGGAGTAACTCCTCGACCTCGTCCAGGCCGGCGCCGACGGCCGCCCGCAGCTCCGGGTCGGCGAAATCAACGCCGATAACCCCCTGCCCGGTCATGCTCTGCAGGGTAGTGGTCATCTAGCCGACGAACTGGGCTGCCTGGTTGGCCAGATCCAGTACCGCTCCGGGGGCCACTCCGAGCAACACCGTGGCCGCCGCGGCAATGGCCAGCGACACCGTCGTGAGCATGCCGGGAACAGCCACCGTGGGCCCGTCCGCGGCCGGCTCGGAGAAGTACATCAGCACGATCACCCGGATGTAGAAGAATGCGGCGACCGCACTGGCCAGCAGCGCGATGACCACGAGTGGCCCGGCGCCCGCATCGAGCGCGGCCCGGAAGACCACGAACTTGCCGGTGAAGCCACTGGTCAGCGGGATCCCGGCCAGGGCCAGCAGGAAGAGCGAGAACACGCCGGCGACCAGCGGTGAGCGTTTGGCCAGTCCGGCCCACTGGGACAGGTGCCCGGCCTCCCCCTCGGCGTCACGCACCAGCATGACCACGGCGAAACTTCCGATCGTCGTCAGGCCGTAGGTGAGCAGGTAGAACATCGTGCTGGACAGTCCCGCCGCGGAGTTGGCGATCGTCCCGGTGAGGATGAAGCCGGCGTGCGCGATGGAGGAGTACGCGAGCATCCGCTTGACGTCGGTCTGCGTCAGCGCCAGCACCGACCCGACGATCAGCGTGACGATCGCGACGCCATACAGCACCGGGCGCCAGGTCCAGTCGCTGTTGCCGAACCCGACGTAGAGGATCCGCAGGATCGCGCCGAAGGCGGCGACCTTGGTGCAGGCGGCCATGAACGCGGTCACCGACGTCGGTGCACCCTGGTACACGTCTGGCGTCCAAGTGTGGAACGGCGCCACACCGGCCTTGAAGAGGAGCCCGACGATGAGCATCGCCAGCCCGATCACGAACAGAGCGTCGCTCTTGTCGGTGCCCGCCGCCTGGTCGAAGATTCCGCGCAGGTCCACGGTGCCGGCGAAGCCGTAGATCAGCGCCAGTCCGTAGAGGAAGAACGCCGACGTGAACGCGCCGAGCAGGAAGTACTTCAGCGCTGCTTCCTGCGACAGCAGCCGTCGGCGGCGGGACAACCCGGCAAGCAGGTATAGCGGCAAGGACAAGACCTCGAGCGCGACGAACATGACCAGCAGGTTGTTCGACGCGGCGAAGAGCATCATGCCGCCGAGGGCGAAGGTGGCCAGTGGGAAGACCTCGGTCTGGCTGCGGGTCTGCGTCGACAGCTGCCGGTCCAGCGCGGTGCCGACCGGTACGGCGGCCTGCGCGACGAATGCGCTGCCACCCATGTCGGGAGAGCGTTCGGCCAGCAGCAGGATGGCCAGCACGCCGAGCAGCGCCAACGTGCCCTCGAGGAAGAGCGCCGGCCCGTCGATGGCGACAGCGCGGGCAAGCGTCAGTTCCTGCTTGCCCGCCACCAGCGCCACCGCTACGAGGGCACCGAGCGTTCCGCCGAGTGCCACCGCCAGCTGGGTGCCCCAACGGTAGGCGCGTGGGACGAAGGCCTCCACCAGGACACCGACGAGCGCGGCGCCGAGGACAAGCAGGACTGGCGAGAGGCCCGCGTAGCTCACCGACGGTGCTTCAATCATGAGCCCGCCTCTTCGGCGACGGTGGGGGCGGGGTCGGTGGCGCCGAGGTCCACCATCGTCGCCTCCACGGCCGGGGTGATGATGTCGAGCAGGGGCTTGGGGTAGACCCCCAACACGATGATCAAAGCGATCAGCGGACCGATGGTGGCCAGTTCACGCTTGTCCAGGTCGCGCGCCGTGCGCAGGCGGGGATTGCTGAGGTTGTCCGGGCCGTGCATGGTGCGTTGGTACATCAGCAGGATGTACAGCGCCGCCAGGATGATGCCTGCGGTGGCGATGATGGCGAACACCGGCTGGGTGCCGAAGGAGCCGATCAGGACGAGGAACTCGCTGACGAAGCTGTTCGTGCCCGGCAGCGCCAGCGAACTCAGGCCGGCGATGAGGAAGGCGCCGCCGAGAAGCGGCGTGATTCTCGCCATCCCTCCGTAGTCACCGATCAGGCGGCTCCCCCCGCGGTTGATGAGGACGCCGACGATCAGGAACAGCGCGCCGGTGGAGATGCCGTGGTTCACCATGTAGAGCACCGCACCGGTGCCGGCCTGCGTCGTGAACGCGAAGATGCCCAACCCGATGAAGCCGAAGTGCGCGATGGACGTGTAGGCGATCAGCCGTTTCATGTCGCTCTGCCCCATCGCGAGCAGCGCCGCGTAGACGATCCCGACCACGGAGAGCACCAGGGCGAACGGCGCGAAGAACCGCGAGGCATCCGGGAACAACGGCAGGCAGTAACGCAGGAAGCCGAAAGTCCCGACCTTGTCCAGTACGCCGACGAGCAGCACAGCCCCACCGATCGGGGCCTCGGCACCGGCGTCGGGCAGCCAGGTGTGGAACGGCACCAGCGGAGCTTTGATGGCGAAGGCGATGAAGAACCCGAGGAACAGCAGCTTCTGCGTTCCCGGCGTGATCTCCAGCTGCCGGAGCGCATCGAAGGCGAACGTGCCCTGACCCAGTTGGCTCTGGCTGACGACGAACAGGCCGATCACCGAGGCCAGCATGATCAGGCCGCCGAGCAGGCTGTAGAGGAAGAACTTCACAGCGGCGTACTGCCGACGAGGTCCGCCGAAGCTCCCGATCAGGAAGTACATCGGCACGAGCATGACCTCGAAGAACACGTAGAACAGGAAGACGTCGGTCGCTGCGAAGACTCCGATCATCATCGTCTCCAGCACCAGCAGCCAGGCGAAGAACGCCTTCATGCTGTGCATCCCGCGCGCCACCGGACGGTCCGCTCCGGCTGCGTGCTCCCGATCGACGGCACGCTCATGAGGCCGCCTGGGCGGCTCGTCGTTCCACGAGGCGGCGACGACGACGGGGACGAGTACGCCGATCAGCGCGATCAGGACTACCGCGATGCCGTCGACGCCGAGGGCGAAGCGGACCCCGAAGTCGGCGATCCAGGTGTAGGACGACACGTACTGGAACCGCTCGCCGCCGGTGTCGAAGCGGACCGCCATTACCAGCGTCAGCACCAGCACGACGAGGGAGAGCCCGAGGGTCAGTTGCTTGGCGAGTTGCAGCCGGTCCGTGGGCAGTGCGGCGACCACCACACCGCCGACGAGCGGCAGCAGCAAGGTGACCAGCAGGAGGGTGCTCACCCAAACACCTCGTCCCGAGTCATCCGAACCTCACCGCGAGCAGGGCGGCCACCACCAGGATCGATCCTCCGAGCATGCCGAGGGCGTAGCTGCGGACGAAGCCGTTCTGCGCCCGGCCGAGTCGTGCGGAACTGCCACCCATCAGGGCGGCGACTCCGTTGACCGCGCCGTCGACCCCCTTGTTGTCGACGTACACCAGTGCCCGCGTCAACCACTGCCCCGGCCGCATGAACACCGACTCGTTGACCGCGTCACCGTAGAGGTTCGCCCGCGCGGCGCGGACCACCGCCGAGACCGAGACCGGCGCGGTGCGGGCAACCTCGCGTCGACCGACGAACACCCACGCCGCGGCGATGCCGAGCGCGACGAACGCCGTCACCAGGAGTGTCACGACTATCGGTTCGATGACGTGGTCGACCTCGGGTCGCGGACCGAAGACCGGCTCCAGCCAGGATTCCAGGGGGAACACGTTCACCAGCAGGAACCCGGCGAAGACCGACCCGAAGGCGAGCACGATCATCGGCGCTGTCATGACGGTCGGGGATTCGTGCGGCTCCACCCCCTTGGACCACCGCGCCTCGCCGAAGAACGTCATCAGCATCAGCCTGGTCATGTAGAACGCGGTCAGACCGGCTCCCAGCAGCGCAGCACCGCCGAGCAGCCACCCGGACGTCCCGCCCTTGTCGAAGGCCGCCTCGATGATGAGGTCCTTGGAGTAGAAGCCGGACAGGAACGGGAACCCGATCAGGGCCAGGTAACCCAGGGTGAACGTGGCGAACGTGATCTTCATCCGCTTCGCCAGTGCGCCGTACTTACGCATGTCGACCTCGTCATGCATGCCGTGCATGACCGACCCGGCGCCGAGGAACAGCCCGGCCTTGAAGAAGCCGTGGGTGAGCAGGTGCAGGATGCCGACCGCGTAGCCGGCCGGGCCGAGGCCGACGGCCAAGAACATGTAGCCGATCTGGCTGACCGTGGACCAGGCCAGAACCCGCTTGATGTCGTCCTTCGCGCAGCCGGCGACGCAACCGATGAGCAGCGTGACCGCGCCGACGATGGCGACCACCGTGCGCCCGGTCTCGGTCAGGTTGTAGATCGGGGCGGAGCGGGCGATGAGGTAGACACCGGCCGTCACCATCGTCGCCGCATGGATCAGTGCCGAGACCGGTGTCGGGCCCTCCATGGCATCGGGCAGCCAGGCCTGCAGCGGGAACTGGCCGGACTTCCCGCAGGCACCGAGAAGGAGCAGCAGCGCGAGCGCGGTCGCCGTACCGCCGGTCAGGGCGTCAGCGCCGCCGAGCACCTCGGCGTACGACGTGGAACCCAGCGTCGCGAACATCAGGAAGATGGCGAGTGCCAGGCCGACGTCGCCGACCCGGTTCATGATGAAGGCCTTCTTCGCCGCCGTTGCGGCGTTCGGACGGGTGTACCAGAACGCGATCAGCAGGTACGACGCCAGGCCGACGCCTTCCCATCCGACGTACAGCGCGACGAAGCTGTTGCCGAGAACCAGCAACAACATCGCTGCCACGAAGAGGTTGAGGTAGCCGAAGAACCGCCGCGCCCCGGGATCGTTGTGCATGTAGCCGATCGAGTACAGGTGAATCAGGCCACCCACACCGGTGATCAGCAGGATGAACACCGCCGACAGGGGGTCCAGCAGCAGACCCGCGTCGACCTGCAGGCTGCCCACCGGGATGAAGCTGAACAGATCCACCGAGACCGAGCGGTTGTCCTGCCCGGCCAGCGTGACGACGTAGAACACCGACAGCGCGAACGTCACCGCGACGACCGCGGTTCCGATGACCGGCGCCGTCCTGTCCAGCCGCCGCCCGCTCAGCAGCAGCACCGCGGCGCCGAGCAGCGGCAGCGCGATGAGCAGCCAGATCGTGCTCAGCGCGCCGGTGGCAGCTGCGTAGGAGGTCGTCTCGTCCACTCAGATCCTCGGCAGTCAGTACTTCAGCAGGTTGGCATCGTCGACCGAGGCCGACCGGCGGGTCCGGAAGATCGACATGATGATCGCCAGCCCGACAACGACCTCCGCGGCGGCGACGACCATCACGAAGAACGCGATGATCTGGCCGTCGAGCGTTCCGTTGATCCGGGCGAAGGTCACGAGCGTCAGGTTCACCGAGTTGAGCATCAGCTCGATGCACATGAACACGACGATCGCATTGCGGCGTACCAGAACACCGACCGCACCGATCGTGAAAAGGATGGCGGCGAGGACCAGGTAGTAGGTGGGCGTCATGAGCCCGGCCCCGTGCGTGCGGACACGGCAGGACCGCAGGGGTCGGCGGTGGCCGGAAGCACCCTCATGCCCGCCAGCCGAATCGCGCGGGTGGTTGGGTCGAAGCCTCGTCGTCCACGCGATCCGGTGCCGGTGGCAGCGGCTTCATCTCGACGCCGGTCGCGGCGCTGTCCTCGGCCACCCGGCCGTCGGGCAGCATCGCCGGGGTGTCGACGGCATTGGACGTCGCGAACACACCGGGGCCGGGCAGTGTCTGGGGCCGGGGACCGGCGTACCGCGCGGCTGCGAGATCCCGCTGGGTACGCCGCTCGCCCGGCTCCTTCTCGACGTGGGCGAGGACCATCGCCCCGACCGCTGCCGTGATGAGCAGCGCGCTGGTCAGCTCGAAGGCGAACAGGTAGTCGGTGAAGAGGATTTTCGCGATCGCCACGACGTTGCCGCCGTCCTGGTTGGCCTCGGCCAGACCCTCGACGGGGGCGCCCGTGACAGCGCGGCCGATGCCGGCGCCGACCAATGCAGCGAACGCGACGCCGGCCACGACCGCTGCCTGCCGTTGGCCGCGCAGGGTCTCCACCACCGAGTCCGAGGACTCGCGGCCGACGAGCATCAGCACGAAGAGGAACAAGATCATGATCGCGCCGGTGTAGACGATGATCTGTACGACGCCGAGGAACGGGGCCTGCTGGACGAAGTAGAAGACACCCAGCCCCAGCATGGTGAGCACCAGCCACAGGGCTGAGTGGATGGCGTTGCGGCTGAACACCATCCCCAGCGCGCCGGCCAACGCGACCGGTCCGACGATCCAGAACGTCACGGCCTCGCCGGTCGAGACGGCCTCCGCGGCCAGCACCGTCAGCTGCGGGTTCATGTACCCGGCTCCACCGCGACGTCGACCGGAGCGGGCGGGTCGGCGCGTAGGTAGTACTCCTGCTCGGTCTTGCCCAGCCGCATCGGATGCGGCGGTTGCTCCATGCCGGGCAGCAGCGGGGCCATCAACTGCTCCTTGGTGTAGATCAGGTTCTGCCGGTTGTCGTCGGCCAGTTCGTAGTCGTTGCTCATCGTCAGCGAACGGGTCGGGCAGGCTTCGATGCACAGCCCGCAGAAGATGCAGCGCAGATAGTTGATCTGGTAGATGGCTCCGTAGCGCTCCCCCGGGGAGTACCGCTCCTCCTCGGTGTTCCAGCCGCCCTCGACGTAGATCGCGTCGGCGGGGCAGGCCCAGGCGCACAGCTCGCAGCCGACGCACTTCTCCAGCCCGTCCGGATGCCGGTTGAGCACGTGCCGGCCGTGGTAGCGCGGCGCGGTCGGGCGCTGGTCCTCCGGGTACTGCTCCGTGGTCACCTTGCGAAACATCTGCGAGAAGGTCAGACCGAAGCCCTGCAACGGCTTGGGCAGGATGCTAGGCACGTCACGTCTCCGAATCATCGGCGGCTGAGTTGGCTGCGGTGGCACCGGCCCGGGTGACCACGCGGTCACCGGCGACCTTCGTCGGCACAAGTAGATCCATCGGCGGGATCGGATACGACGTCTTCGGCTGTTCGGGCACTATGCCGTAGACCTCGTCGTCATCCTCCGATTCGGGCTCCCTGTCGGGTAGTAGCAGCATGACGATGAGCACAATCCCCAGCGGGATGCCGACGAAAACGATCGACTGGACGAAGCTCCAGTCGTACTCGCGGGACAGCGTCCGCAGCGTGGCCACGACGACGATCCAGAGCAGGCCGATCGGGACGAGCACCTTCCAGCCGAACTGCATGAACTGGTCATAGCGCAGCCGAGGCAACGTCCCGCGCAGCCAGATGAAGACGAAGATGACCGCGAACACCTTGCCGAGGAACCACACGATCGGCAGCCATCCCTCGTTCGCCCCCGCCCAGAGCGTGCCGAGGCCGAACGGCGCCCGCCAGCCGCCGAGGAACAACGTGGCGGCCAGCGCCGAGACGGTGACGATGTTGATGTACTCAGCGAGGAAGAACAGCGCGAACTTCAGGGAGCTGTACTCGGTGTGGAAGCCGCCGACCAGCTCCGACTCGGCCTCGGGAAGGTCGAACGGCGCCCGGTTCGTCTCCCCGACAACAGCAACGGCGTAGATGACGAAGGAGACGAACAGCGGAAACACGTGCCACACGTTCTCCTGCGAGGCCACTACCTCAGACGTCGACAACGATCCGGCGTACAGGAACACCGGCACGATCGCCAGGCCCATCCCGACCTCGTAGCTCACCATCTGCGCCGCCGAGCGCAGACCTCCGAGCAGGGGGTACGTCGAACCCGAGGCCCAGCCGGCCAGGACGCTGCCGTACACGCCCATCGCGGCGCAGGCCAGCACGATCAGGACACCGACCGGTGCGTCGGTCAGCTGCAGCGGGGTGCGTTCCCCGAATATGGAGACTTCGGGGCCCAGTGGAATAACAGAGAATGCCAGGAACGCCGGGATCGCGGCGATGATCGGGGCGAGGAAGTAGACCGGCTTGTCCGCCAGGGCCGGCATGATGTCCTCTTTGAACGCCAGCTTCAGCCCGTCGGCGAGGCTCTGCAACAGCCCCTGCGGACCCACCCGGTTCGGACCAATCCGCTGCTGCATCCGGCCGACCACCCGACGCTCCAGCCAGATCGTGAACAGGGTCATCAGCACCAGGATCGCGAAGACGGCAACGACCTTGATGAGGATGATCCACCAGACGTCGTTCCCGAAATCTTCCAGCGTGGGCATCA
>JACCZY010000260.1 GCA_013695685.1 Geodermatophilaceae bacterium
GTACGCCGAAGGCGCCGGCGGCGGTGGTCGCAGCCTGCTGCTGGTCCTGCAGGGCATGGACACCGCCGGCAAGGGCGGCGTCATCAAACACGTGGTCGGCGCGCTCAACCCGCTGGGCTGCCAGATCGCTGCGTTCAAGAAGCCGACCGAGCAGGAGTTGCGCCACCACTTCCTGTGGCGGATCCGGCGCCGGCTGCCGGCGGCGGGGATGGTCACGGTCTTCGACCGGTCGCACTACGAGGACGTGCTGATCGCACGCGTCCGCCGGCTGGCGAAGCGGGAGACGATCGAGCGCCGGTACACCGAGATCAACCGGTTCGAGCAGCGCGTGGTCGCCGACGGGACGACGGTGGTCAAGTGCTTCCTGCACATCTCCGCCGAGCGCCAGAAGGAGCGGCTGCTGGCCCGGCTGGACGACCCGAGCAAGCACTGGAAGTTCAACCCCGGGGACGTCGACGAACGGCGGCGCTGGGCGGACTACCAGCTGGCCTACGAGATGGCACTGGAGCGGTGCAGTACCGAGCCGGCGCCGTGGTACGTCGTGCCCAGTGACCGCAAGTGGTACCGCAACTGGGCGATCAGCCAGCTGCTGCTGGAGACGCTGACCGGCCTGGACCCGCAGCTTCCACCGGTCGACTTCGATGTTGCGGAACAGCGACGGCGGCTCATCGAAAGCTAGGTGGTTCCGTCCGGCCGCCCCGAACGTCACACTGGCGCGATGGCGCCGTCCTATGTGGAGCTTCGGGTGCACGGGGTCAGCGGTACGCCGCCGGAGGACATGCTCGGCGTCCGGGAGACGGTGCAGGTCGGAGGCGATCCGTTCGGCCGCTTCTTCCGCCCGGCGGACACCCTGGGGCGGCCCGTCGATGACATCGACGGCCGGACCCTGGAGGGCTACCACTGGGGCCTGTTCACGTCGGGTTCCTGGAAGCAGGGCCTCTGGCTGCTGCTGATCCCGTTCGGTTTCGTGAACACGGCGATGTTCATGCTTCCCGACTCGACCGACCGACGAGCCGCCCGGATCGCACACATCGTGGCCTGCGGGGCACTGCGGCTGGCAGGCGTCGCGCTGACTGCCATCCTCGTGCTGGCGGCGGCACACCTTTCGGTCGACCTGCTCGCGTGGCAGTGGACCGGACTCGACCCGACCGGGCCGCTTTCCATCCGCAGTGCCGATCCGCGCGGCTACCTGCTGCTGGCCTTCGCGGTGTCCGGGGCGGTCCTCTTCCTGCTGTGGTCCTTCGGCCGCAAGACGGTTTCCGGCGTCGCTACCTCCCCGAGCGGCAACGAGTCGCGGGGTGCTCCGGAACTGACGGAACTGGCGAAGGACTCCTTCTACGCGGGCGATCCGGATGCGCCGTCGCTCCGGCTGCTGCACGTGGCGGCCGGTTCGTCGTTGCTCGGCGCGCTGGCCTTCTCGTTGCCGCGTGCGCTGTCGCCGGCACCGGTGCTCGACATCGGGTTCGCCGCCTGCCTGGTCCTGGTCGCGGTGACCACCGTCATCATCATTGCGCTCGGCGACCCGGGACGGCCGTCACAGTCCTGGCACAACGTGATCGCCCGCTGGGGTGCGGCCGCACTGGTGGCGACGTCCGTGCTCGCCTGGCTGCTCGGCGTACTGGCGATCCTGGTGGTGGTGGAGCCAGCTGCGGTGGCGTCGTACGTGGAGGCCAGGCAACTGCCCGGAGACGGGCAGATCCGGGGCCTCTACCCGGGGTTCTCCGCCATGGCGACCGGCATGCTCATCACCTCCGTAGTCGCAATCCTGGTGCTGCAGGGCGCGGCGGCGGCACTCGCGCTGACCACCCGCGACACGGGCGAAACGGCCCCACCGCCACCTTTCCAGCGGTTCGCCGGTGGGATGCTGGGAGCGCTGGTCGCGACCATCGGCGTATTCGTCGGGGTGGGCTTCGCCGCAGGTGCGGCGTACGCCTTGTTCCGGGTGCTGCGTCCGTCCGGCGATGTCAGCCTGTCCCTGCCGGTCCTGTACTACCGGATCGCCTACGCCTGGGGCCTGACCGCCTATCTGCTCGTCGGTGTCGCCCTGGTGGTCCTCCTTCGTCGGCTCGTGCAGCGGGCCGCCGACCGCAGCCTCGTCCGGGATTCCTACGACGCCGCCGGCGCACCTGATCCGCTGCCGGCGGAGAGCGTGCCGGTTGTTGCCGGTGCGCTCTCCAAGGCCCGGCTGAAGTACTCCCTGGAGTTCTTCGCCTACGTCTTCGCGGTGTTCGGGGCGATCCTGTCGCTGGCCGCGCTGACCGAGATCGCCCGCACCGAATGGGGGTGGACCTTCCTGCCGTCGCTGCGACTGCTCAGCGACCGGCAGGACTACCCGGGACCCGTGGACCCGGTCGGCGTCGGAACGTTGTTGCTGCTGGGATTGGCCGGCGGTCTCGTGCTGCTCGGCCGAGGTGCGATCCGGCAGCGCTCGGTCCGACGGGGCACGAGCATCCTGTGGGACATCGTGTCGTTCTGGCCGCATGCGGTGCACCCGCTGGTGCCGCCGCCGTACAGCCAGCGCGCCGTGGAGGACATCCGGGCGCGGATCGCCTGGCACCTCGACGTCGCCGGGACTCCGCGACTGGTGCTGGCCGGACACAGCCAGGGCAGCCTGCTGTGCCTGGCGGCGGTTCTCCGGCTCACCGACGATCAGCGACTGCGGATCGGACTCGTGACGCACGGGTCGCAGCTGCAGTACGCGTATCCGCGGGCGTTCCCCGGCTATGTCAACTTCCCGGTGCTGATCTGGACGTTCAGCGCCCTGCAGGGTCGGTGGCGCAGTCTGTTCCGCGACACCGATGCGATCGGCGGGCCGGTGCTCAGCTGGAACCGCACGGTCGAGACCAAGCCGGTACACAGCTGGTACTCCTGCCGGATCAGTCTTTGTCCCTTGTGTGACTCCGACGGTGCGGGCGCCGGCTGCCCTGACAGCGCGATCACGCATCTGCATGTGGTCGGCGCCCTCGACACCGTCGATCCCGGCAGCGGCGTACGCAGGTGCGGGCCGGAGTGGCGGCTGCTGGATCCGCCGATCGTCGACCCGATGCGCGCCCCCCGGGTCGGGCCGCGTACGCATGGGGAGCACCCGGCGGATCCGGCGTGGCCGGTGGCGATCGGCGAGGTGTTACCCAGCCACGAGCAGGGCGACCGGGTAGTCGTCAAGGACTTCGGTGACGAGCCGGGTTCCGCCGTCGTACCGGGCTCCGGTGAGCGCGTCCGACCAGTCTCCCGGCGGCAGTTCGACCACGGTCTGTCCCCACCCTTCAGCGGCGGCAAGACGCAGCGGTAGCCGGGTCGCGAGGGCGATGACACCGCCACGGTCGAAACCGACGAGGTGCGCGGCCGCCGGCCCGTCGGCGCGCACCGGCTGGTAGCCCGACAGCCGATGCGCGTTGCGGACTCGAAGCGCACGGGAGACGACGAGGAGCTTGGCTGCCCCGGTCTCGTCCAACGGCGGCAGCCAGCCGTCGTCCAGTCGCAGCAGCAGCGATCGTCGGTGATCGAAGTCGATCCAGCGCCGGTTGTCGGGGTCGACGAGCGAGTGGTCCCAGATCTCGGTGCCCTGATAGACGTCCGGCACGCCGGGCATCATCAGCTGTAGCAGTTTCATCCCGAGTGAGTTCGACCAGCCGAACTTCTTGATCCGGTCCACGACGAGTTGGACGCCCATCTCCGGGTTGTCGAATAGGGCATCGACCGCAGCGTGCATGCGGCGCTCGAAGTCCTCATCCGGGTCTGACCAGTTCGTGGAGACGCCGCCCTCGCGAGCCGCCTTGTGCGCGTACAGGTGCGCCCGGTCGCGGTCCAGCGGCCAGGCGCCCACGATGTTCTGCCACAGCATGTGCGCCAGCGGCCGGTCCGGCAGCGGCGCGAGGTCGTCCCAGCGCCGGACCACCCCGGCCCAGGCCTCGGGGATCTCAGCGAGCACGGCGAGCCGGCCCCGGACGTCCTCGCTGCGCGTGGTGTCGTGGGTAGACAACGTCGTCATGCCGTCGGGGGAGTGCTCCTGGCGCCGGCCGCAGGCCGCGTGGAACTCCGCGACGGTCAGGCCGAACCGGGTCGGGTCGCCGCCGACCTCGTTGAGGGCGACGAACCGGCTCCAGCGGTAGTACGCGGTGTCCTCGACGCCCTTGGCCATGACCATTCCGCTGGTCTGCTGGAACCGAACCGCCAACTCGCTGTCGGCCACCAGCAGCCGCTCGTGAAGGACCGCCAGCAGCTCGGCCAGGTCGGGCCGTGACGTGGCGGCATACCCCGCCGCATGCTGCAGATATTCGGCACCCTCCGGCAGGTACGAGCGGTAGACCGGGAAGCATGCCAGCAACTCCGCCAGCGAGTCTTCGGCGCCGCTGAGGTCCGGGACCAGGCGAGCCAGCCGGCGTACCTCCGACTGCAGGATGCCGTCGGCAACCGCCCGCTTGCACGAGCGGATCATCGCCTCGAAATCCACCGACGTCCCGGCCAACTCGGTGTCCAGCGCGGTCAGCGCCTCCTCACCGGCGGGGTCGATGAAGACGCCGCCTACCTCGTTCAGCGCGTCGTAGCCGGTCGTCCCCGCGACCGGCCACGATCCGGGCAGCGTCTCACCCGTCTCCAGGATCTTCTCCACGACCAGCCAGGTCCGCGGCGCGCTGTCGGCCAGCCGGTGCAGGTACCCGCCGGGATCGGCCAGACCGTCCGGGTGGTCGACCCGCAGGCCCTCGACCGAGCCGCGCTCGACCCAGCGTAGGACGAGCGCGTGCACAGCTTCGAAGATTTCGGGTCGCTCCACCCGGACCGCGGCCAGGTCGTTGATGGCGAAGAACCGGCGGTAGTTCAGGTCGGTGTCCGCCCGCCGCCAGTTGACCAACTCGTAGTGCTGCCGGTCGTGAACCTCTTGCGGCGTGCCGCCCTCGGTGTCGCTGTCGGCGGCCAGCGGGTAACGGTGGTCTGCGTAGCGCAGCTCGCCGAACTGCACCTGCAGGTGGTCGAGTGCGTCCGGGGAGTCCGCGAGCACAGGGATGCGCAGCCGCTGGTTGCCGAAGTCCCAGTCCACGTCCAGTGCGGGTGCGTGCTCGGCGTACCGGCCGTAGCGCAGGACGTCCCACCACCAGGGATTCACGTCGGGGACGCCGACGCCCATGTGGTTGGGGACAATGTCGAGGATCAGGCCGAGACCGTGGTCGCGCAGCGCCGAGTCGAAGGCGTCGAAGCCCTCGTCCCCGCCGCGTTCTGCATCGACGGAGGAGAAATCCACGGTGTCGTAGCCGTGGGTCGATCCGGGCGTGGCCGCGAGCAGCGGCGAGGAGTACGCATGGGAGACGCCCAGGTCGCGCAGGTAGTCCACGAGCGCCGCGGCCTGGTGCAGGGTGAAAGTCGAGCTGATCTGCAGGCGGTACGTCGACCGCGGTGTCGAGCCGCGCATGTGGAGTCAGGCCAGCTTCCGCAGCACCACGAGGGACCGGCCGGGCAAGGGCAGGGCATCCCCGGCGGCGTAGGCCTCCTCGTCGTCGGCGGTCAGGGACGTGTCCACGACGATCTGCCAGCTTCCGGCGTACTCCGTGGGCGGCAGGATGAACTTGATGGCTGCGTCGTGGCCGTTGAAACACATCAGGAACGAGTCGTCGGTGATCCGCTCCCCGCGGGTGTCGGTGCTGCTGATGCCCAGACCGTTGAGGAAGACGGCCACGGACTTGCCGAAACCCGAGCCCCAGTCCTCCTGGGTCATGACGTCCCCGATCGGCGTCAGCCACACGATGTCCGGCAGCAGTTCACCCTCGCCGCGGCGTACCGGCCGCCCGTCGAAGAAGCGCCGGCGCCGGAAGGTCGGATGTGCCCGCCGCAGCTCGACGAGGGACGCGGTGAACTCGATCAGCTCGTCGTCGACTGCCGACCAGTCGATCCAGGTGAGCTCATTGTCCTGGCAGTAGGTGTTGTTGTTGCCGTTCTTGGTGCGGCCGAGCTCGTCGCCATACAGCATCATCGGCACGCCCTGGGAGAGGAACAGGGTGGCCAGGAAGTTGCGCCGCTGCCGCGCTCGCAAAGCCAGGATGTCGTGATCGTCGGTCGGACCTTCGGCACCGCAGTTCCACGACCGGTTGTGGCTCTCCCCGTCGTTGTTGTCCTCGCCGTTGGCCTCGTTGTGCTTCTCGTTGTAGCTGACCAGGTCCGTGAGGGTGAACCCGTCGTGGGCCGTCACGAAGTTGATACTCGCGGCCGGCCGGCGGCCGGAGTGCTCGTACAGATCCGAGGAGCCGGTGAGCCGGGCGCTGAACTCACCGATCGTGCCGGGCTCGCCCCGCCAGAAATCCCGGACGGTGTCACGGTACTTGCCGTTCCATTCGGTCCAGAGCGGCGGAAAGTTGCCGACCTGGTAGCCGCCGTCGCCGATGTCCCATGGCTCGGCGATCAGCTTGACCTGGCTCACGATGGGGTCCTGGTGGACGAGGTCGAAGAACGCGGACAGCTTGTCGACGTCGTGCAACTCGCGGGCCAGCGTGGAGGCGAGGTCGAACCGGAATCCGTCCACGTGCATCTCGGTCACCCAGTACCGCAGCGAGTCCATGATCAGCTGCAGCGAGTGCGGGTGGCGGACGTTCAGCGAGTTCCCGGTGCCCGTGTAGTCCATGTAGTACCGCGGGTCGTCGTCCATCAGCCGGTAGTACGAGCTGTTGTCGATCCCGCGGAAGCTCAGCGTCGGACCGAGATGGTTGCCCTCCGCCGTGTGGTTGTAGACGACGTCGAGGATGACCTCGATACCCGCCTCGTGCAGCGTCCGGACCATCCCCTTGAACTCCGCCACCTGCCCACCGCGCTGGCCGGCCCCGCTGTAGGCGTTGTGCGGCGCGAAGAATCCGATCGTGTTGTAGCCCCAGTAGTT
>JACCZY010000271.1 GCA_013695685.1 Geodermatophilaceae bacterium
GCGCACGGTCGCACGGCGGCGACGGCGACCGCGGCGGCTCCGGCGGCTCGCCCGGCGATCCGGAGCCGCTGGCACCGCTGGGGCCACCGGGGCC
Source organism: Geodermatophilaceae bacterium (assembly GCA_013695685.1). Classification (GTDB taxonomy): domain Bacteria; phylum Actinomycetota; class Actinomycetes; order Mycobacteriales; family Geodermatophilaceae; genus JACCTY01. The sequence goes on from JACCZY010000271.1 coordinate 95, forward strand.
GCTCGGGCTGGAGCCACTGGCAGCATCGGTTCGGTCGGCCAGGTGCAAGACGTCCGCCGAGTTCAGGATCAGGTCGATCAAGGCGTCAGCGCGCCGGGCACCGGACGTCCGTTCATCCCCGGGGGTTCGCGCTGTCTCGGCGAGCTCGCAGAGCCGCCGGAACGCCGCCAACGCGGCGGCAGCCGGTGCGCGCATCCAGATGGTGGCCATCCCGTCCGCGGCCGGGTAGAACGCCGCGGTGCGCTCCCGCACCGCGCGCTTGCGGCGCCGCTCCGCCGCTGTCGGGTCGGTGCGGATCACCGCCCGGGACACCGACACCCCGAGCCCGGCCGGAGTCTGGGTGACCGCGCGAAGCAGCACCCGATCCTCGACCGCCTTCGCGTGTTCGACGGACAGCTCCTCGGTCGCCTCGGCGATGATCCGCAGCTTGGCCATGCTGATCTGACCCCGTCGCATGGCAGCCAGCGTGCCGGGTAGCCGTGCGGTGACCTGCAGGGCCAACTCGGTGCGGGCAGAGGCGGATAGCTTGGAGATCCGCAGCGCCGCCCCCACCTCCGCGACGGTCAACTCCATCGGGTCCGCCCCGCCCAGGAGCGGGTCCGGCGTGGTGATCCACGCCGGCGCGCGGGTGTTCAACTCCGCGATCACCGCCAACTGCTCAGCCTGCGCTGCGGCGATCGAGCGCTCGGCGATCTGCAGCCGCTGCACCAGCGCCGCGTCGTCAACATCGCCGTACTCGAACATGTGTTCGATTGTAGCCGACTGCTCCGACAGAACCAAGACCCTGCTGACTCAGCGCCCGACAGCCACCGAGCTGCGGCCACGCCCTGCAAGCTCGTCAGGGTCGTCGCTCGAAGCGGGTCCAGAGCGCTCTGAACCCCAAGGCCGGCCAGACCCGGCGGGCCAGCGGATTGCCGGTGGCGAGCCACAGCGTGTACCCGTCCACGCCGTACAGCGCGAGGTTGGCGATCGCGGCCGCGACCACGGCCCGGCCTATGCCAGCACCGCGGTGGGCCGCCGCGACCGAAACCGAGTTCAGGAAACCGTAGCGTCCCGCCGGCAAACGGCTGGCCGCGGATCCAGCCGGCGACGCTTGCAGCATCGACTCGCACATGGCCACGACCCGGCCCCCGATCTCGGCCACATGGATCACCGAGGCGCCCTCTACCGGATCCGCACCTGCCCACGCTCGCTGCAGCCGAGCGCGGTACGCCGGCTCCAGCCCGGGAACGCGGCGGATGTAGGGGGTGTGCGGCTCGTGGAAAGCCACCTCCGCCTCGTGCAGCGCGACGAGACTTTCGGTGTCGGCCGGCCAGGCTCGGCGTACGGCGACCGGAGTCTTGCAGGGCAGCGGACCGGGCGGGCGCAGCGCGAAGACGAACGACGGTTCCAGCCCGACCTCGCCGAAGGCGGGTCCCGCGACCGCCGGCCAGAGCACCGCGTCCGCCGCGCCATGGACCCTGGACGCCGCGGCCAGCGCCGCCAGCGCCACCGGGTCGGCCGTGACGACCTCCTGCCAGTGCACGGTGCTAGGGAAGGAGAAGGACAGCAGTTCATCGCCCGCGGTGATCTCGACCAGCAGCGGCCGCAGATGACCGGCGATGGCACCTGCGTCGACCGCGACGAGGCCGCCGGGCGCGGCCGAGCGGGGCATCCGCACCCGCCGGTCGAGCGCCTCCAGCCGGTCGGCTTGCCGGCTCAGCTGGGTGTCGATTGCTGCTGAGTCGGCGGCCGTCGCCGGACGGACGGCGTACCTGGTCACGCGCGGACCGTACGCCGCACGGCCAGCGCGGCCACTACGGCGAGCACGGCCGGCGCACGACGTTCCAGCGGTTCGGTGGCCTGGAGGGCCAACTCGGTGCGGTCAGCCTCCTCCGAGGCGACGTGCAGGGCCAGTACGCCGGCGCTGCCCGACAGCTCGACCCATCCGTCCGATCAACCAGGTGGAAGCAGCGACAGGAAGCTCCGGGTCAGCCCCCGTCGAGGTGCGCACCGCGACGATGTACGACGGGGCGGACAGCGTGTCCACCGCCTCGTCTGCCGCCGACTGCACCGGCACCGACAGGGTGGTGGGCAGCGGCTCGCCTGGCACCGGCGCGACCGAGCTGAGCTGGTCGACCGGCACGCCGTCCTCGGCTGTCGAGATCGTGATCCCCGGCGGGGCGGCCTCGACGTCAGCCACGACCTGCGCGGCGTCGACCTCGAGAACCTCGCCCAGCGGCGGTGCACCCGGTGAGCGCCACGGCAAGCACGACGACCGCCCAGCGGCGCCGAAACATCAGAAGGAGCCGAAACATCAGAAGAGCACGGTCATGTACGTGCCCACCTGACGGAAGCCGACCCGGCGGTACGCGCGCAGTGCCGCCTCGTTGTAGCTGTTGACGTACAGGCTGACGACGGGAGCGAAACCGACCAGGGCCGCGGCCACGACCGCCGCCGTGCCGGCAGCTGCCAGGCCCTCGCCGCGGCGGTCCGGACGGACCCACACACCCTGGATCTGACAGGCACGCTCCGACACCGCGCCCAGCTCGGCCTTGAATACAACCGCACCGTCCTCGATCCGGGCGAACGCCCGCCCGGCACCGATTAGCTCGCGGACCCGGCCGCGATAGCTGCGACCGCCGTCGGATCCCACCGGTGAGACACCCACCTCCTCGATGAACATGTCGACGCAGGCCGGCATGAGGATGTCCAGTTCCGCCGGTACGACGGTCCGCACACCCGGGTCCGGCGCCAGCATCGGCTGTTCCGACACCGCCATCAGCGGCTGGCCTGCTCGAACGTCTCGGGCCGGCCCCCAGTCGGCGGCGAGCTGCGTCCACATCGCGTCGACAGCGCCTTGACCGCCGACGATCGAGGAGCAACGCCGACCCTGCACGGCAGCCCGCTCGGCGAACCCGGCGAGTGCGCCTGCGGAATCACTGAGCGGCACCAGGTTGGCGCCGGACAGGCACAGGCCGTCGAGGCGGTCCGCACCGGTGTCATGTCCCCACAGCTCCGCACCCAGCCGCCGCGCGTCGATCCCGGCCGCCTCCACCCGGGTCGCGATGAGACACCCGGCGACCGGGTCGGCGGCGAGCAGTTGGTGCACCGCGGGCAGGTCGGCGTCGCTGAGCAGCCGGGTGGCTGCCATCTGCAGCACGGCGGCTAGCTCACCTCGACCCGAGGCGCGCCGGAGATGACGCCGGCCGGCCCGTCAGCGGCCCCGTCTCCGGCCATGGCGTCGGCCAGCTTCATGGCCTCCTCGATCAGCGTCTCGACGATCTGTGATTCCGGCACCGTCTTGATCACCTCGCCCTTGACGAAGATCTGCCCCTTGCCGTTGCCGGAGGCGACCCCGAGATCGGCTTCCCTTGCCTCACCGGGACCGTTGACCACACATCCCATCACCGCCACCCGCAGCGGCACGTCCAGACCTTCCAGGCCGGCTGTCACCCGGTCGGCCAGGGTGTAGACGTCCACCTGCGCCCTGCCACATGACGGGCAGGAGACGATCTCCAGGCCGCGCTGGCGCAGGTTGAGCGACTCCAGGATCTGCAGGCCGACCTTGACCTCCTCCACCGGCGGCGCGGACAGCGACACCCGGATCGTGTCCCCGATCCCCTGCGCGAGCAGGGCGCCGAAGGCCACCGCCGACTTGATGGTCCCCTGGAACGTCGGGCCCGCCTCGGTCACACCGAGGTGCAGCGGGTAGTCACAGGCCTGCGCTAGCAGCTGGTAGGCCCGGACCATCACCACCGGGTCGTGGTGCTTCACCGAGATCTTGATGTCGCGGAAGTCGTGCTCCTCGAAGAGCGAGCACTCCCAGAGCGCGGACTCGACCAGCGCCTCCGGCGTCGCCTTGCCGTACTTCTCCAGCAGCCGCTTGTCCAGACTCCCGGCGTTCACGCCGATCCGGATCGGGACCTTCGCGTCGGCCGCGGCCTTGGCGATCTCGCCCACCCGGTCGTCGAAGCGCTTGATGTTCCCCGGGTTGACTCGTACGGCGGCGCAGCCCGCGTCGATCGCGGCGAAGACGTAGCGCGGCTGGAAGTGGATGTCGGCGATCACCGGGATTTGTGACTTCCGGGCGATCGCCGCCAGCGCCTCGGCGTCATCGGTGTCCGGTACGGCGACGCGCACGATCTGACAGCCCGCCGCGGTGAGTTCGGCGATCTGCTGCAAGGTGGCGTTGACGTCGGCCGTCTTCGTCGTCGTCATCGACTGCACGGACACCGGCGCGTCCCCGCCGACGAGCACTGCGCGGTCGCCTCGGCCGACCGAGATCTGCCGGCTCGTGCGGCGAGCTGCGAGCGTGGGCGGCGGCATCTCGGGCATGCCGAGCGCTATCGACGTCATGGGCGTCCTGTCATTGCAGCTGGTCCAGAGTGATCGGGTTGATGATGTCGGCCACCAGCAACAGGCCGGACAGCACGATGAACACACTTGCCACGACGTACGCCACCGGCATCAGGCGGGCGGTGTCGAACGGCCCGGGATCAGGTTTACGGCGCGCCCGCGCCACCACCGAGCGGGCCTTCTCCCACAGCGCCCCCGCGACGTGACCGCCGTCGAGCGGGTACAGCGGAACCAGGTTGAACAGGAACAGCACCATGTTCAGGCTGGCCAGCAGTGCCAGGAAGAAGCTGAACTTCTCCTGGATCGGTGCGGTTTCCGGCGGCAGGCCGAAGAACTCACCGGAGATCCGGCCGACGCCGACGATGCCGATCGGCCCGTTGATGTCGCGTTCCTCACCGAGGAAAGCCGCGCGGAACAGCTGCGGGATCCGTTCCGGGATCCCGATCAGCTTCTCCGCCGCCGTCACGATGAAACTGCCCACCTGGCCCGGAACCGAACTCACCGGCTGCGGCACGTACACCTGGTCCGGGCTCAGCCCCAGGAAGCCGACGGTGACGACCTCCGGATTCTCGGGATCGTTGCCGGCGTACACCCTGTTCGGCAGCGGCGTGACCGTGAGCGTCTGCTCACGTCCGTCCCGGAGCACGGTGACGGACAACTCCTCGTTCGGGCTGTCGCGAATGACCGTCTGGACGGATTGCCAGTCCTCGAGCGGCCGGCCGTCGACGGCGAGGATCTCGTCGCCGTTGCGGAAACCGGCCTCCCTGGCGGGGCTCGGGATCGGGACGGCGCAGCCGGGTCCGGTCTCGCACAGCGCGCCGGTCTCGTCCACCGGCGTCGTACAGGTGGCCTCCGCCGACGCGGTGGCGGGCAGCACGCACTCGCTGACCGCCTCCACCGTCGTCGTCGGCGTACGCAGGCCGAAGCCGACCAGGATGATCGTGAACAGGATGAATGCCAGCACCAGGTTGTGCACCGGTCCGGCGGACATGACGATGACGCGCTGCCACCACGACTTGCGGTAGAACACCCGGTCCCCGTCACCAGGGCGGATGTCCAGCAGCGAGGCGCCCCGCACTTCCTCGACCAGCCGGCGGACCCGCCCGACCTTGCGGCCGGCCATGTCCTCCGCACCGGGCGGCATCATCCCGACGATGCGGATGTACCCGCCGAGCGGTATCGCCTTGACGCCGTGTTCGGTCTCACCGATCTGCCTGGACCACAGGGTCGGGCCGAAGCCAACCATGAACTGGGTCACCCGCATCCCGAACCGGCGGGCCCAGAAGAAGTGCCCGAGTTCGTGGAACCAGATCGAGAAGGCCAGGCCGACGACGAAGAGCAGCACGCCGATCGCGGTCATCATGCGCGTGTGCGCTCCTCACGTCGTCGTACGGCGTGGTGGGCGTGACCCCGCGCCCAGGTCTCCGCGACGAGGACCTCGGCCACCGTTGACGGCGTACCGTGCTCGCCGGACTCGACCGCCGCGTCCACCACGGTACGCACCACATCGAGGATGCCGGTGAAGGCCAACCGACCGGCGACGAACGCGCCGACCGACTCCTCGTTGGCCGCGTTGTAGATGGCCGGCAGGCAGCCACCGGCCTTGCCGACAGCACGGGCCAGCGCGACCGCCGGGAACGATTCGGAGTCGAGCGGCTCGAAGGTCCACTGTCCCGCTCGGGTCCAGTCCACCGGAGGGGCGGCCCCGGGCACCCGATCCGGCCAGCCGAGCGCGAGCGCGATGGGCAGCTTCATGTCCGGGGGGCTGGCCTGCGCGATCGTCGACCCGTCGACGAACTCGACCATCGAATGCACGACCGACTGCGGATGTACGACGACGTCGATGGCGTCGTAGGGCACCCCGAAGAGCAGGTGCGCCTCGATCACCTCCAGGCCCTTGTTCACCAGGGTCGCGCTGTTGATCGTGATGACCGGGCCCATGTCCCAGGTGGGATGCGCCATCGCCTGCTCGAGCGTTGCCGTCTGCATCTGCGCGCGGGTCCGGCCGCGGAACGGCCCGCCGCTCGCGGTGAGGATGAGCCGGCGAACCTCCTCGGTTCGGCCGGCGCGCAGGCACTGAGCCAGCGCGGAGTGCTCGGAGTCGACCGGGATCAGCTGTCCCGGTTTCGCCCGGTCGAGCACGAGTGGACCGCCGGCGATGAGGGACTCCTTGTTCGCCAGCGCGACCGTCCGGCCGGCGTCGAGCGCAGCGAGGGTGGGCGCCAGGCCGATGGATCCGGTGATCGCGTTCAGCACCACGTCGCACTGCCACGCGGCCAACTCGGCCGCCGCATCGGGACCGGCGAGGATCTTGGGGACGGCGAACTGCCCCTCCGCGTACCCCCCGGAGCGGGCAGCCGCGTAGAAAGCCAGTTGCAGGTCCTGGGCGGCGGTCGCCCGGGCAACGGCCACGACATCGACGCCGAGTTCCAGCGCCTGCCGCGCGAGCAGATCGACGTTGCCGCCGCCGCCGGCGATGCCGACGATCCGGAAGCGGTCGGGGGCCGCGGCCGCCACCTCGATCGCCTGCCGACCGATGGACCCCGTCGACCCGAGTACCACGACGTCTCGGGTGGCCCTCACGCACGCCATTCTCCCACCCCGCCGGTGTGGAGAGCCCGGCCGTCGACGCGCGTCGTCTGTACAGCGGCAGTGGGGGCCACCGTGCGACCACGACCGACTCGGAGTTCGGTGCAACTACGAGATGCGGCCCGTGTCGCGCGGTCTCCTCGATCACGTGGATCAGCATCCACCGCAGCGTGGCGGCACCGGCACCGAAGTCCGGGTGCTTGCCGACGGCGTCCAGCGAGTGCGCTGCCACGATGTTGGAGACGACACCGGCCATCGTCATCAGCGGCGACGTCGGAAGGACGCATCGGTGGGCATCGGCGTCGGACAACCCTTCGCACTTCCAGGCGACGAGCGCTCGGGAACTTCTCGATGGCGAGCGGGGGTACTACTGAGCCGCCGGGCGGCTCGGCCGACAGCTTGGGGCAGGCTTGCGGTGTGGCTGTACTCGGAGTCAGTGCGGTGGTACGTGACAAGCGTGGCCGGGTTCTGCTCGCGTTGCGGGAGCGGCCGCCGATCTGGAACCTGCCGGGCGGCTCGGTCGAGCCCGGGGAAACGCCGTGGGACGCCGCCGCCCGCGAGGTGCGCGAGGAGGTCGGCCTAGACGTCGAGGTTGAGCGGCTCACCGGCGTCTACGACCGCTCCCCCGACGGAGACCCGGTGCTCGTCTTCGCCTGCCGGATCCTCGCCGGCGAGCCGACCACGAGCGCGGAGGCGATCAGGGTCGGCTGGTTCGATCCGGCCGACCTGCCGGAGGCCATCAACCCGTATCAGCCGCAGCGGATCGCCGACGCGGTCGGGGCCGCGCCGGCGGCTGCGCTTCGCCATCAACCCGGCCCCTCGGTCCGCGAGCTGTTCCCTGATTGGTAGAGCCAGCAGTTGCCCGACTCGTAAGCCAGCAGCCGGCGACCGTGGGGTCCGAGGCAGCGGCCAGCCGCTGCGCCATCGGCCGTCATCCAGATAGGGCTCGACTCCCCAGATCCCGATCATTGGATACGGATCGGGTCGCTGCCTGACCCAATCCGTATCCAATGTGGCGACGTGGGCAGCGCTAGACCCCGGTCAGCTCCCGCGCCGGGGCGACGCCGGCAAGCTGCACAGGCTCTCCCTCGTGGATGCCGAAGCGCTGGTAGATGCCGCGCATGGGGCCGGGAACCCACCAGTTGGCCCGCCCGAGCAGTCGCATGGTGGCAGGCACCAGCAGTGCGCGGACAATCGTGGCGTCCACGATGATCGCGATCACCATCGCTACGCCGATCAGCTTGATGAACGTGATGCCGG
>JACCZY010000276.1 GCA_013695685.1 Geodermatophilaceae bacterium
GACAGCGTGGGATCGAAGCCCCCGATCTCACGCACCAGGTCGGTGCGCACCATCACGGCGGAGGCACCGCCGGGAATCACGTTGCACGAGAGAAGCCGGGATGTGACGTCGGGGGAGGACGGTGGCCGCTCTGGTCCGCCCAGGCGCAGCCGAGCGTCCACCCGGACCGCGCCGGTACACGTCCACTGCGCCGCCGGTTGCCGTCGTGCCGCGGTCAACTGTGCCTTGAGCTTGGCCGGCGACCAGATGTCGTCGTCGTCGACGAACGCGACCCAGTCGCCGCTGGCCGCCTGAATGCCCGCATTCCGCGCGGCCGAGACACCTTTGGGCTCCTGGTGCCGTAGGACAGTGAGGCGATCTTGTCGCAGGCTGGTCAGGGCCTCCGCTGTGCCGTCGGTCGACGCCTCGTCAACCACCACGACGTCGAAATCGACCTCTTCTTGCGCGAGGACGGTGCCGAGCGTGCGCAGCAGGAGCAACCGGCGGTTGCGCGTCGGAATGACCACGGTGACCCGGTTATCCACGACGACCGACTCCCTGCTCGACCGCACCGCCGCATCGGCGGTGTGGCGCTCTCATTAGATGGTCCGGCACTTCTTGTTGACCGCGCCGTCGGCGAGGAAGCCCTGCAGCTGGCTGCCGACCGTCGACAACGAAAAGGCTGACTCCGCCCTCGCCCGCGCCCGGACGCCGAGCTGTCGACAGAGGGATTGGTCCTGCAGCAGCCGGGCCAGTGCGGCTGCGAAGGTGACCGCGTCCCCGCGCCGCACCACGATGCCGCCGTGTTCCTCGCCCAAGGCCAAGATGTCGTTTACGCCGGCCGCGTCGGCGGCGACGAGCGGCAGGCCGCAGGCCATCGCCTCCACCGGAGCGACCGGGAATCCTTCCAGCCGGGAGGGAAAGGCGTACACGTCGGCGGCGTCGAGGTAGGGGCGGATGCGGGAACGGTCGGTGAGATAAGAATCGACCCAGCGAACCCCCCGTAGGCGGCGGTCGGCCAGCAGCGCCCGCAGCTTCGGTGCGTCGGCGCCGTTTCCCACCAGCAGTAGCTGAAGGTCGTCGTCGGGGTGGGCTGTGCCCAGCAGCTCCCATGCCTCGACCAGCACGTCCAGCCCCTTGCGGTAGAGCTCGACCCGACCGTGCCACACCACCACCTTGGCGCTGTCGCTCACTCCCAGCTGCGCCCGGGCCGCCGCCCGATCGCCCAGCGGCCACCGGTCGATGTCGAGAGGGTTGAAGATCTGAGCGATCCGGCCGGTCGGAACCTGATATCGACGCCGTAACCGCTCCTTCTCGACGCTGGAGGCCACGATGAGGCCGGCGGCAGCGTGCAACGCTCGCCGGCGAACGATGCGCTCCAGCCCGCTTCGCTGGCGGTCTCCACCTTGGAACGTCGCGAACACCGGCAGCCGAAGGATGGATCCCACGGCAATGCACACATCGAAGCGCGGTTCCTCGTACTCCTGGCACAGCAGCGCGAAGCAGCGCTCCCTGCGCAAGACAGTTGCCAAGGCCCATGGCGGCGTGGACAGGTAGGGCGCGACAGGGCGCAGTACGGCGGCGAGGCCGGCTCGGATCCCGCGCAGCCCGTTGGTTGCCGAGGCGCGGTCCCAGGCATAGGGAGTGGGCAGTGCCCTCCGGGCCAGCCGATAGAGCCCGGTGGCTGGGAGTAGCCACATCGGGGCGCCGCTGGGCCGGTGGGTCCTGCGTACCGGCTCGTCCACCCGGCCGGTAACACAGACGAGGACAGCGCCGACGCCGAGCGCGGCGAGCGCGTCAATGTAGCCGAAGAGCCAGCCCCCACTCATCTCCTCCGCGAATGCGTCGATCGACACGCCGATGGGATCGAGAAAATCCTCGAGCTGATCCCCCCAGGGCAGCAACGCAACCGTGCGGCCGGTGCCGGCCGGTGCAGCGGAGTCAGCCACCGCCGGATCCAACGGGAGTCGAGCGCTCGCGAGCGGTCTGCGCCACGGTGGGAGCGGGCACGACGTCAGGTGGAGCAGACCGCCACGCGGTCGCCGTCTCGGTGCCACGCCAACCGGGTCGATGAACGGCGTATGCCAGCCAGGTGACGGGGGACAGCGCCGCAAGCAGCACGCGCTTGAGCCGACCGGGCAACCGGGAGAACGCGACATCGTGGTTGACGACGGTGAGCGGGTTGATGAAACTCGCCCGCCGCAGTGCCGGCCGGCCGACGAGCCCGTCCAAGTCAGAGTCGGCGTACCCGCGGCGTACATGCCCCCAGTCGGCCATCACCTCGGCATCGCTGGGGCAGATCCGCCTGAACACACGGTGATAAGGGAAACGCCAGTGCTCGTTGGGAGACGTCACGAGCATGGCACCGCCGGGAGTCAGTACCCGTTGCGCCTCGCGCACCGCCGTCTCATCGTCGGCGATGTGCTCCAGCACGTCGAAGAAGGTGACGGCGTCGAATGATCCGTCGCGGAATGGCAGTCGAGTGGCGTCCGCGCAGACGAAACGGGAGGGACCTGCTGGGTTCTCGAGGCGAGCGAGGGAAGCATCCAGATCCACGGTGAAGACGTCTGCACCCGGGTAGAGCAGCGCGGTCAGACCACTGCCGCCTCCGCCGACCTCAAGTATCCGACGCAGCGGACCTGGTGGTGACACCCGGTGGATGGCCCTCATCTTGTCCCGGAAGTAGAAGCCCTCGGTGTACGGGTGGGGGAACGGGTTACGCCGCAGGAACCAGCCCCGGGCAGCACGCCTGCCCCCCACCGCCGCTTGCCGCGCGCGCAGCCCAAGGGACCCGCGGGCCAGACCGGCCAGGTAACCCCTGATCTCCGCCGCGACGATGGGGTCAAGGGTGAACGCCGCCGCGATCAACCGACCCGCATAGAAGCGAGGCATGTAGACCAGCGCCCGCCGCAGGTTGCCGCCGTCGCCGTAGTGGGCGAACTGGAGGAACAGCGCGGCGACGTGTCCGCGCTGATACGCGTGTGCCTGCTCATTGACGCTCGCCAGATCAGCGCGGTGGTGATGGATCACCACCGCTGCGGGCTCATACCGGCAACGGAAGCCTTCGGCCAGCAGCCGATACCACAGTTCGGAGTCCTCGCTGCAACCAGCGGCGCCGGCGCCGAGCCGCTCGTCGAATTCCCCGACCAGCTCGAATGCACTGCGTCGGATGGCCATGTTGGCGCCCGCGCCGATCCGCCATACCGGCACGCCCCGGCTGCGCATCCCTCGGAAGAAGGCCAGGTCGAACTCCTGCGTGCGGAATCCCCGCCCGAACCCGCCGAGGTGGGTCTCGAAAGCGATCTGGCCGACGGTCTCGATCGCCGCCGGCAGCACCAGGCCGGTGACGGCCATCACGTCAGGGGCGGTGAAGCCGTCCTGAAGTCGAGCCACCCACGTGGGCCTGACTTCGGCATCGTCGTCGGTGAAGGCGATGATGTCGCCGCTGGCCTCGCGCACGCCTGTGTTGCGTGCAGCGCTGAGTCCCGCCCGCGGCTCCTCGACGTAGCGAAACTCGGAGAACTGTCGGGTCACCACATCGCGAGAGGCCGCCGATCGAGGGGCGTTGTCGATGACGAGCACCTCGGCTGGCGCCGGGGAGAGAGCACGAACCGCGACGAGTGCTCGCTCCAGCTGCCTCGGGCGATCCCTGGTGCAGATGACGACGGAGACCGTTGGTGGGAAGGGTTCTGCCCGCTGACCGGTGGCTGCGCTCGCCAACGACCCGAGCGGATCGTGCAGCCGGGCGAGCACGCTTGCCGGTGGGGGTTGCGCGGCGGCTCGGGAGGCCCGCAACTCAGGCAGCGTGGGATCGAATCCCGAGCCGAACAAGGCTTGTCCCACGGCCCCGGCGGTCGCTTGGGCAACCAACTGCCGCAGCCTGGCGGGCGTGACCGGCCACCCCGCCTCACTCAGCTCGACGTCTCCGAGCGGCACGTCACGATGCCACAGCACGAGGCGTAACCCGTGGCCGGGAGGAACCCGCCTGCACACCATCTCGTAGCCGATGTCGAAAGGTGTGCCGGCCAGATCCAGGTCGACCACCGCAAGCGGAGTGCTCACCGGGCTGTCGACATCTCGGTGCGTCGCTGGATAGCAGCGCTCCGGCGTCGGGAGCGTCCGTAGGTGCCGGCCAAGCCGACGATGCCGCCGGCCAGCTGCGCGAGGGCCATGTCCGGGGACAGCGGACATCTACCGCGCAGGCTTTGTGCAAGCTCCGCTAGCTGGTGGCGAAACCACCAGGCGATGAGCCCTGCCACCGTGGCACGCCCCGCCGGGTCGGCGCGGAACGTCTTGACCAGATAGGCCATGAACCCGGTCCCCCACGTCCACAACTGCCGTCGCAGCATCCTGCGCTCCCGGCGGTGCTTGTGGAACACGGCGTAGCGCGGTTCGTACACAAGTGGGTGGCCCGACTTGAGGACCCGGTGGAACATGTCCAGATCCCCTCCACCCGGCAGCGGCTTTCCGGTGTCCAGAGCCTCGTCGAAGCCCCCAAGCTCCACGAGCAAGTCGCGCCGGTAGGACATGTTGCAGCCGGCGCCGAACATGCCGGAGCCGTACGGGTAGAACGGGTTGCCGGGCAGCGAGGTCCCGGCATACCGCACGGTGTCGAAGCCGCGCCGGAAACCGCCGTAATGCTCGAACGTGATCTGTGCTTGGGTGGCCAGCTCGAAGGGCAGGACCAAGCCGGTGACGCAGCCAGCGTCCGGGTGTTCCCCCCATGCCAGCCTCAGCCCGTGAGCCCAGCCGGCGTCGACCTCCACGTCGTCGTCCAGAAACGCGAGCACTTGCCCAGTTGCCGCCGCAACGGCGCGATTACGGGCGAAGTTGAGCCCTGTCCTGTCCTCCCGGACGTAGCGCACGCCAGGTAGATCAGCGACCAATTGTTCGGTGGCATCGTCGGAGGGGGCGTTGTCGACAACCAGCACCTCGAACGATGTCGCGGAGCCGGACTCCTGGCGAACCTGAAGCAGCCTCTGCAGGCATTGAGCGAGGCCAGCGGTGCGATCGTGGCTGCAGACAGCGACCGTGAAGGTCCGTTCGGACAGCGGTCCGCGACCGCCAAGCCTCTCCAACAGCGCCTCCTGCACAAGCTTGTCGGCGCAGGTACGAGCGACGAGCACATCGACCTCGTCGGCTGTCAGTGTGCCGCCAGCACGAGCGGCTTCGAGAATGAAGCCGACGGGTACTCCGGCCCGGCGGACAATCAACCCGACCCCCGTGTCGCGGGCATCGAGAGTAAGTGCAGGTATGGGGTCGAGCAGCTCGATGTCCACCAACAAATAGGGCAT
>JACCZY010000123.1 GCA_013695685.1 Geodermatophilaceae bacterium
AAGAGCGCGTCGGGTTCGGCGGTCTGCGGCAGCCGGTCGGTGAGCGTCATGGTGAACCCGAGCCTGCCATGCGGCCGCACGTCAGCTCGGTGAAGCCGCCCGCATCGGAGCCAGCACGCCGAAAGCCGGGCAGCTTTAACGGCTGACCCGGCCTCCGATGGTGGTGCTGGTGACTCGGTGGTGCTGGTGAAGCGGGGGCTACTTACCCGACCGGAACCGGGTCACCGTCGACGGTGAAGTCGCCACCGTCGTTGTAGACGTTCGGGCCATCCGGCGCGGTGTTACCGAAGATGGCGGCGTTCGTGACCGTCATCGTGCCGGTCGCGGAGTTCCACAGCCCGCCACCCTCGTTGGCGGCGGCGTTGCCGTTGATCCAACCACCGTCGATCGTCACCGTGCCGGCACCGGTCAGGTGCAGCCCGCCGCCGTTGCCCGGGTTCGGCCCGGTGGTGTTGTTGGCGAGGATGACGTCCGAGGTCGTCGTAGTGCCAACGTTGGCCTCGATGCCGCCACCGGCCCGGCTCGCGTCGTTGCCACTGATCAGGGTACGGGTGACTTCCAGGGTGCCGAGATTGTTCAGGATGCCGCCCCCGGAACCGGAGGTGCCGTCGGCGGAGTTTTCGCGGATCACCGAGTTGGTGACGGTCAGGACACCACCGTCGTTGTACAGCCCGCCGCCGCCCTGGTCGGCGTCGTTGCCGCTCGCGGTGTTGGTACCGACCGAGCTGAGGCGAACATCCATCGTGCCGGACGCGGAGTTCCACAGGCCGCCGCCCTCCGCGGTCGCCGTGTTGCCGACCACCCGGCTGCTCTGGACGGAGACGTATCCGGCACCGGTCAGGTGCAGGCCGCCGCCGTTGCCGGGCGCTTCGCCGGTCTTGTTCGACGACAGGTTCACCTTCACCAGCGAGGTGCTGCCGACGTTGGCCTCGATGCCGCCGCCGGCCCGCGCCGCGCTGTTGCCGGTGATGCCGGAGGCACTGACCTCCAGCGTGCCGAGGTTGTTCAGGATGCCGCCACCGGAGCCCGAGGCACCGTCGGCAACGTTGCCCGTGACCTGGCTGTCGGTGACCTGTAGCAGGCCGCCGTCGTTGAACAGCCCGCCGCCGCCCTGGTCAGCCGCAGGGCCGCGGGCGATGTTGCCGGAGACCGTGCTGCCGGTGACCGAGAAGGTCCCGGTCGAGGAGTTCCACAGGCCGCCGCCCTCTTCGCTGGCAGCGTTGCCGGTGACTGAGCTGTCGGTGACCGTCACGTCCCCGGCGCCGGTCAGGTGCAGGCCGCCACCGTTGCCGGGAGTCGGACCGGTGACGTTGTTGGTCAGGCTCACGCCGTCCAGCGTGGTCGTTCCGGCGTCGGCCTCAATCGCCCCGCCGGCCCTGGTGGCGGAGTTCCCGCGCAACGAGCTGTCCGAGATGCTCAGCGTGCCGCCGGTGTTGACCACCGCGCCGCCACTGGCTCCGCTACCGAAAACGGTGTTGCCGTTGATCTCGCTGTTGGTGATCACGAGGGTGGCGGTGCTGCGGAATGCGCCACCGCTCTCGGTCTCCGGCGGTGCCCCGCGGACCACGGTCAGGTTGTTCACGGCCAGCCGGCCGGACAGGACGTCGAAGGCCCGGTCGAGTTCAGCTGCGTTCACGGTCGCGCCCCGGCCCTCGATGGTGATCCCGGAGGACACGTCGAGGTCACCGGTGGCGGCGGCGTCCTCGCCGGCGCCGGCGATGCTGAGGGTGTAGTTGCCGCCGGCGACAAGCCGGATCGTGTCCGCACCGCGGGTCGCGTTGGCCTCCTGCACCGCCGCCCGCAGCGAGCACTCGCCGTTGGCGTCGGCGCATACTCCGTCGCCGATGTTCGCGTCTACCGTGTCCGACGCCGTGGTGACCTGCAGCGTTGCCGCCCAGGCCGGCGGCGCGCTGAGCAGGCTGAAGGCCAGTCCGCCCAGTGCCGCCGTTGTGATGGTTCTCAACCGCATGGAATTCCCCAATGCTGTGAGTAGTGGATGTCTTCGGAGATTACGAATTCCGAGCGGGCCGCGTTCATCGAACCGGGAAAACATCGCCGCTCCCGGGTGAAGACTGTGCGCTGGGTGTGATGCACTGCGGCCATGCCCCGGCGACGCGTGGCCGCGGCGAGCGCGCCGGCAGTGTTTGTCCTGTTGTGGAGCACCGGCTTCATCGGCGCGAAGTACGCCCTGCCGTACGCCGAACCTTTCACGCTGCTCGCGCTGCGACTCGCCATCGCCGCCGCCCTGCTCGGTGCACTCGCGGCCCTGACCCGGGCGCCAGCACCACGTACGCCGGCGCAGTACGGGCGCTCGGCCATCAGCGGTGTGCTGCTGCACACGGCGTACCTGGGTGGGGTCTTCTGGGCCATCGCGCACGGCGTTCCGGCCGGTGTCGCGGCCGTTGTGGTGAGCCTGCAGCCGGTCCTGGTCGCGGCGCTCGCAGGGGTGTTGCTCGGCGAGCACCTCGTGGCGATCCAGTGGGCCGGGCTCGTCCTGGGCATCGCCGGCGTACTGCTTGTCCTGGCGCCCGGATTGTCTGCGGGCGGGCTGACCTTCGCCGGTGTGCTGGCCTGCGTGATCGCCCTGGCCGGCGGCACCGTCGGCACGTTGCACCAGAAGCGCTACGGCGACGGCATCCCGCTGTTGGGCGGAACTGCCGTGCAGTACGCCGCCGCCAGCCTCGTACTGCTCGTGGCCGCCGTCAGCACCGAGACCAACACGATCCGCTGGACCGCACAGTTCGTCGCAGCAATGGTCTGGCTGGTACTCGTGCTGTCCCTGGGCGCGGTCCTGTTGCTGCTCTTCCTGCTCCGGCGCGGCAGCGCGTCAGGCGTGTCGACGCTGTTCTATCTGGTGCCGCCGGCTACGGCGATCGAGGCCTACCTGATCTTCGGCGAGGAGCTCGGCCCGCTGCAACTCGTCGGGATCCTGGTGACCACCGTCGGCGTCGCACTGGTGGTCCGTCCACCGCGCCGAGCCGTCAACGCTCCCAGGGCGGGGTCTCCTCCCGCTTCCGGTAGTACTTCGCCAGGTGATTCTTGACCCGGGTGATGTCGCGCTGCGGCAGGTCGACGCCCCCGCGGGAGCCTTGCATGACCGCCGCAGCCGCCATCACGCCGCGGGGCATCGCCACGGCCATCGCGTCTCCCTGTCGGACCGCTAATCTGCCGACCACTCGAGGAAAGGGGACCACTCATGCAGGTCGAGATCAGGCACAGCCCCAGCTTCGCCCTCGGGCGTTGCACGCTGGCGCCGAACGAGCCGATGCGCGCCGAATCCGGTGCGATGGCCGCGATGTCCGCGGACGTCGCGATCGCCGCGCAGATGGAGGGCGGGGTGATGAGGTCGCTCAAGCGCAGCGTGCTCGGCGGCGAGTCGTTGTTCGTGACTACGTACACGGCCGGTCAGCAGGGCGGCTGGGTCGACGTCGCGGCCAATCTGCCCGGTGACCTGCTGACGCTGCCGGTCTACCCCGGCCAGGAGTGGAACCTGTCCAAGGGCAGTTGGCTGGCCAGCGAGCACGGCGTGACGATCGACACGAAGTGGGGCGGCTTCGGCAACTTGATGGGCGGCGAGGGTGGTTTTCTCGTGCGGGCCACCGGCCAGGGCAGCGTCGTACTCGCGTGTTACGGCGCCCTGGACGTGCACCGGCTCGGTCCCGGCGAGCGGCTCGTCCTCGACACCGGGCACCTCGTCGCCTACACCGACGGCGTCCAGGTGACCACCCGTCGAGTCGGCTCCACCATGACGTCGCTGAAGAGCGGCGAGGGTCTCGTCTTCGAGTTCACCGGCCCGGGTGACGTCCTCGGGCAGAGCCGTAAC
Source organism: Geodermatophilaceae bacterium (assembly GCA_013695685.1). GTDB lineage: Bacteria > Actinomycetota > Actinomycetes > Mycobacteriales > Geodermatophilaceae > JACCTY01. The sequence continues at coordinate 3,824 of JACCZY010000123.1, forward strand.
CCGCAAGCGCTGCTCGACTACCTGACCGCTCGGCTGCCGTTCACCCGGGGCTGAACCCGCCGGCGTCATGGGCCGGATAGCGCGGCTGCACGCCGAAGGAACCGAACCAGGATCCCCGGTTCACCTTTGCCAACGAGCGGACGTTCCTCGCCTGGATCCGGACCGCGCTGGCAGTGATCGCGGCCGGTGTCGCGCTGGAGACGTTCGGGCCGGAGTTCCACATCACCGGTTACGGCCCGCCTGGCCGGCCTGCTGGTCCTCATCGGTGTGGTGATCTCGGCCGGGAGCTTCCGCCGCTGGCTGGATTCCGAGCGGGCGTTGCGCGCGAACCGCCCACTGCCGGTCCCGGATCCTGGACTCATGATCATGGCCAGATGCGGCTGGCGTGCGGTCAGAGGTCCGGTCAGAGGTCGGTCAGAGGTCGTAGTTCAGGGTGAAGATGTGCGTGCCGTTCTCGTCCCGCGCGATCTGAGCGGTTCCCCGGATCCCCCGCAACTCACCCGTCCCGGAGTCGGCGAGCACCGTCCAGGTAGCGTCGCCGCCCTCGGAGTTCCCGACGGCGTTGTGCTGCAGGACGAACGTGCCGGTCCGGCCGTCGATCGTCGCGGTGATCCGCTCGAAGCCGACGTAGG
>JACCZY010000131.1 GCA_013695685.1 Geodermatophilaceae bacterium
GCAGCCGCCGGCTCTGACGTAGTCATCTGGTGCTGGTTCGACGCCGTCGTCCTGGAAGGTGTCGATGGAGCCATCCGACTCTGGGAGCCAGCCCACGGGACCGTCCTCGCCCAGCCCCGAGACCGGATGCACATCTACCAACCGGGGAGCAGGGCTTACCTATCGGCCGGCCTGCCCGGCGCAGAGTGGTGGGTGGCCGGACCCGCAGGCCACCGCGCCGAGGATGCCGACGTCGAACTCGACGAGGTCCAACGCTTCTTCACCAGCGCCGGCCTGTGGGAGCGCCTCACCTGACGCCGCCCGCCCACCCGGTGTGGTCCGCCCTCGCGCCCGCTGCCCTGCCCGCTGCCGCTGCCGCTGCACCGAAGGGCCCTCAGGCCGCCACACAAATAGCTCGTTGAGAGCCCGGATAGGGATCGGCTACCGGCACGCTCAGGAGTAGGTCACCAGGGTTCGCCGTCTCGCCAGTCGCAAGCGAGGTCACCGCGGGCGGTCAGCGACGCGCTGCCCGGCAGGACGTAGATGCCGCCTTCCTCGTCCTCGGCGCGCTCCACGCCGTGGGGGGTGACGACCGAGATGGTGCCGGTCCATACCTGCCAGCCGCGCGATGCGTAAAAGGCGCCAGCCATGCCGCTCGCGCTCAGGGCGCCGCACACGTACCCCCGGCGGATGACGCGTTCCAGCGACCCCATCACGGCGTCACCGTGCCCGAGGCGGCGCCGGTCGGCGCGGACGGCGACGGCCTCGACGTAGCCGGTGCGCAGCGCCCGCCCGTCATGCAGCAGGCGGCGCATCACGACCGACCCGTGCCCGATCAGCTCCGTGCCTTCCCATACCAGTGCGTGCACGCCGCCCAGCGCGTGCTCGTGGTCCTGCTCCGTGTACGCCTCGTCCGCCGGGAACGCCCCGTCCAGGAGCTCGCGGACCGCCTGCAGGGCCTCCGTGGGCAGGTCCGCGGTGTGCGCGACGCGTAGCTCGGTCATGTCGCCATTGTGGCGCTCGGCAGCGCTCAACGGGTGTCGCTGGTCTAGGTGGAGGGGGCTCCTGTGAGGTCTGTGGACGTGGGCTGCGCCAGAGCAGCTGAACCCGGCCGCGGTCCGTCGGTGCTGCCGCGCTTCAGCTCTTCGGCCAGCAAGTCCATCAGCAGCCCGTCGTGCCAGCCCTCGCCGTGGGCGTCGCGCTCGTAGCGCCGCATGACCCCCACAAGGGCGGAAGCCGACCGAGGCGTAGCACCGGATCGCCGCGGTGTTGTCGGCCGCCGGGTCGATCACCAAGCGGTGGTGCCCCCGATGGTCGACCAGGTAACGAGCGAGCGTGGCCACCGCGTCACGTCCCAACCCTTCCCCGTGCATGACCGGGTCCAGGAAAATGTCGATTGACGCGTGCCGGTAATCCTCGTCGTCCTCCTCGGTGTACTGCGCCAGGCCGCGGACCTCACCATCGACGAGGACTGCGAACCTCGCGACCGACGGCTCGTCGAGCGGCCAGCCCGAGGAGGCGTCCACGTCCCGCCAGTACCGTCGAACTTCGCGCGCGGCCCGGATTCTGCGGAGCTCCGTCGCGTGCTCATCGGTGACGGGCACCAGTTGCGAACGCTGGCCGTGCAGCACGAGAGCCGACACCTCCGGGGCTGGGACCGCGTCCACCCCATCGCCTCCTGGACGACTGCTGAGCGCTAGCCATAGTCACCGCTGGCGCGCCGACCGGCACGGGTTCCATCCTAGATCGGACGGTTCCGCGGGCTAGGCGAACGCCCGCCTGCCGGCCGTGGTGACGCCAGGACCAGCGACTTCACCGGACTTCGCGCCCACAATAAGCGCGGCACCGGACCACGCCGTAGATGCCCCCACCCGCGCTGCGGGTTCAGCTCGCGCGTGAGCAGCACGCCGGCCTGCCGCCCGGCGACCAGGGGACTCGTCGACGCGAGCGTGAGCGAGCTGCTGACAGACCCGAGGCATCCCACGGAGCCCGGTCCGACCGCACCGTTCAATGGACCACGGCCTACGGCGGTGGCGCCGGACTGATCCTGTCGCGGTGGTCCCCGAGAGCCGGCGGCTGATCATTCTGCGCCCGGTGAGCCCGGTCAGATGGTCCACTGGTCGAACGGCTCGGCCAATGGGGGATGCCGCAGAAGGCGTCGGGCAGACGCGCATCGCGCAGCGCTCGCCGTGGGCCGCCGCCGGCCAAACGGGGTCAGAGGAAGCGTGGCCAATGCCGTGCCGTGCGCCAGCCAACCGGCACCCACGACGACCGCAGTGGGACTCGGTCGCATGCCCGACGGCCTGGCAACGGCCCCGGGTGACGCCGCGCGCTGCAGCCGCCGGATCCGCTTGGCCACCGGCGGATGACTGTGGCGCAGCCGCCCCCCACAGTCCGTCGCCGCACGGGTCCATGTGCTGCACGGTGGCGGCCAACTGCGCGCCTGCGCCGGCGCGCACGGCGTACCGGTCCGCGGCGTACTCGCCGGCTCGAGCCAGAGCGGCATCAGCGACCGGGGTGGACGAAGATGCCAATGGCGAGGACGCACGACAGCACAGGACCGGGACCTTCTGCCCGGCCGGGGCGTCCTCGGCCGGCATCTGGACGATCGCGACGGCGAACACGACGGGCAGCAGCACGATCGCGACGTCGGCGGAAGGCAACCCACCGCCCAGGCGCATGATGCCCCGGTAGGTGGCCTGCCAGGGCCAGGCGTGATCACCGCTCACTGTCGCACGCAGCTATTCCCATCGGGTAAGTGCATGCGACACTTACTAGGCCGTCCACGCGAAGGGGCTTTCTCAGTGGACAGGTGTCGGACGGGCCTCCACTCCGCCCGCCACGCAAGAGGACAGCAACACGGGGGCTTCCCGCTGAGGACCGACAGGAGCGCGCCATGTGTCTTGGTATTCCGGGGGAGATCATTGAGATTCTCTCTGATCGTCCTGATTTGGCGAGGGTGGATGTGTGTGGTGTGAAGCGGGCTATCAATATCGGCTTGTTGGAGGGCGAGGAGTTGGGT
>JACCZY010000132.1 GCA_013695685.1 Geodermatophilaceae bacterium
CGATCAGGGCGATCATGATGCCGCCGGAGAAGATGTTGCCGAAGAGTCGGAGCGCGAGCGTGAACGGCTTGACGATCTCCTCGACGATGTTCAGCGGCAGCAGCGCCTTGTAGGGCTGCACGAAGTGGCTGAAGTAGGCCTTCGAGCCCTTCTTGCGGATGCCGTTGATGTGCACCCAGATGATGACGACCAGGGCCAATGAGTACGTCAGGTTCACGTCCGCGGTGGCCGGCGGCAGGTACTCGTGCGCGGGGATCAGCGCGACCCAGTTGCACAGCAGGATGAAGAAGAACAGCGTCACGGCGAGCGGGACGACGAACGGCGAGGTCTTGCCCATGGCGTTGTTCACCTCGCCCTGGACCCAGCCGACGACGGCCTCCCAGAACAGCTGGATCTTGCTGGGCACGCCGCTGGTCGCGGTCTTGGCCAGCCACAGGCCCATGCCGATCACGATCGCGCCCGCGATGCAGGTGGTCGCGATGGTGTCGATGTGGACCTCGATGCCACCGATGGAGAGCTTGTGGTGCTTGCCGACCTCGATCTCGGCGGCAACGACCACGTCGGACAAGCGGGTCATCCGGAGCGCACCTCACGGTAGAGAACACCGGCGCTGCTGCCGATGATCGTGAACTGGAAGAAGGCGAGCCCGAACAGGACCGCCAGGCCCTCAGGCCGGAACGCGTACATCAGGTAGAAGGCGATGATGCTGATCAGCGCCAGGCGCTTGACCACCGCCGCCATGAACTTCTTCTTGTTGGGGTTCTCCATGCCGACGTTCTCACTGGCGAACTTCGCGGTCGCCGAGACGACCATGGCGGTGTTCAGCCAGCCCAGCGCGAGCCCGATGCAGACGAAGATGCCGACCTTGGTCTCGCCGACGGCAATGCAGAAGATCAACCCGAGCAGTCCGACCCCAGCGCCGAAGCGGACCGAAAACTTGTAGCTGGAACTGGCCTTCATCAGCCCTACCCGCTCCATGCCACCTCGCTCTCGATCACTCGCTCGCCCGCAGGTAGTTCGAAACGTCTCGCCACGTGACGAGAACTCCGCAAGCCAGGCCGAGCACCAGGCCGAGCAGGATGAAGACCGGGGTCGTGTCGAGCTGGGAATCGACGAGCCACCCGAGGGCACACCCACCGACGGCCGCAACCGCGTTCAACATCCCGATCCCGGCCAGCGCGAGCGCTGTCTCACGGATCGAACGTTGGTCTGAAGGTTCAAAGTCGGAGGCCACGCCGCCTCCTTCAGGACACCGCATGGACGGGCGCCGGCAGGGGCTAGGCGTCCGTCCGGTCGAAAAACTACCACCCGTCCGGACGACTCCCGGACACCGGGTCTGGTGCTACTGGCGAGCCGGCTTCAGGGCGTGGGTTTCCCGGTCGGTGCGGAGACCCGCTGACCGATCGGCAGGCGGAGCAGGACGAGGCCGACGATGACCAGCAGCGCCACCAGCACCAGCGCCCAGGCCTGCGCGCTGACCAGGGAAAGTCCGACCACGCCGAAGGCGATCAGGGCCGACCAGAAGTACATGATCAACACCGCGCCGCGGTGCGAGTGCCCGATCTCGAGCAACCGGTGGTGCAGGTGTTGCTTGTCCGGAGCGAACGGCGAGCGGCCCGACATGGTGCGCCGGATCACAGCCAGGACCAGGTCCAGGAACGGGGCGGCGATGGCCGCGAACGGCAGGATCAGCGGGAGCAGGGCCGGCGAGACGTCCTCGGACTCCACCGCGCCGAAGTCGATCTGCCCGGCGAAGCTGACCGTCGAAGCGGCCAGGACGAGCCCGATCAGCATCGAGCCGGAGTCCCCCATGAAGACCCGGGCTGGGTAGAAGTTGTGCGGCAGGAAGCCCAGACAGATCCCGGCCAGCAGGGCGGAGAACAGGGAGGGCGAGATCGCGCGGTCGAAGTCCTGCTCGATCGAGAGCAGATAGGTGTACGAGAAGAACGCCAGTGCCGAGACCAACGCGATCCCGGCGAGCAGGCCGTCCAGGCCGTCGACGAAGTTCACCGCGTTGATCGTCGCCACCACGATGAGGACCGAGAGCAGGAAGCCGGAGCTGGCATCCAGCACGATCGTGGTGCCAGGGACCGGCAGATAGGTCATCTGGATGCCCATCACGACCATCACCCCGGCCGCCAGCACCTGACCGGCCAGCTTGGTGACGGCGTCCAAGCCCCACTTGTCGTCGACCACCCCGAGCGCGCAGATGATCGCGGCCCCGGCCAGCAGAGCCCACGGGTCGTGCGAGTTGGCGAACAACTCCCGGGACAGGAACGGCAGCTCCGAGGCCACCACAAGGCCGGCCGCGAGCCCGACCAGCATCGCGACCCCACCCATTCGGGGGGTCGGGACGGCATGGACGTCACGGTCGCGGACCGCAGCCATCACCCCGGCGGAGATGGCGGCCCGACGGACCACCCCGGTCGTCAGATACGTGGCGGCGGCAGCGACCAGCAACGTGAGCAGGTACTCGCGCACGCTTCTTTATTTCACAGAGTCAGGCAGTGGAGCGCCTGTGACGCCCGGCAGTGGCCGCCGGGCTCAGATGGGCGACCAGGGTGAAGAGGCCGTCGGCGATCGCTTCAGCGCACAGCCGGAACACGTGCAAGGGGGCTCCGAACGGGTCCGGGATGTCGTCCTCAGGCTGCCCGGGGCCGGGATGCGGGGTCCGGGCCATCGCCACCCGGTCCACCAGGACGCGGGCGCGGCCGGCCGGATCGCCCGTCGGGAGCGTGGCCGGGTCCACCCAGCGGGCGAAGCGGTTGAATTCGCCCAGGCTGAACGTCCGGCCCACCGCGTACGGGTCGAGCAGGCGGACCTGCTCACGGTGCTCCCGGGTCGCCCCCAGGATGAGGTCGGCGGCCAGCACCTGGTTCGGTCCGAGCTCGCGCGCGGTGAAACCGGCCGGGTCGACGCCGCGCTCGCGCAGTACCGCGGCCGCGTGTGGCTCCATCGAAGCCCCCACATGCCCCCAGGTCCCGGCGCTCTCGCACCGGAAGGCGCCGGCGTCAGCCCCGAACGTGGCCGCCAGCTGGGTGCCGAGGATCCGCTCGGCAAGCGGGGAACGGCACACGTTCCCGGTCGAGACGAAGAGGACGCTGAATCGCGCCGCCGTCACGCGTTGTCCGGGTGGTAATCCACCTCGGCCACGGACCGTAGGTCCTCGAGGCTGATGTGGCCGAGGCGAAGCACCCGCGGCCGGGCTCCGGTGACGTCCACGATCGTGGACGGCACCGAGTCCTCCGTCGGGCCCCCGTCGAGGTAGACATCCACGTCGTTGCCGAGCTGGTTGCGGGCGTCGATCGCCGAGGTTGCCGGCGGCATCCCGGTCCGGTTGGCACTGCTCACCGCCATCGGGCCGGTGGACTTGAGCAGGTCCAGCGCGACCGGGTGCAGCGGCATCCGGACCGCGACGGTCCCCGCGGCGTCGCCGAGGTCCCAGCGCAACGAGGGCTGCTGGTGGCACACGATGGTCAGTCCGCCGGGCCAGAACGCCTCGACCAGCTCCCGGGCGGCGTCGGTGATCCGCGCGGCGATCCCGTCCAGGGTCCGCATGGTGCCGATCAGTACCGGGACCGGCATGTCGCGCCCACGGCCCTTGGCGGCCAGCAGGGCGGCCACCGCGGAATCGGTGAAGGCATCGGCACCGAGGCCGTAGACGGTGTCGGTGGGAAGGACGACGAGTCGACCGGCCCCGACGGCAGCACCGGCTGCGGCCAGGCCGGCCGCGCGTGCGTCGGGATCGGCGCAGTCGTAGGACTGCGGCACGGGGGTGACCTCTCGCTGGTGATCCGGGGACATCTGTTCAAGCGCTGGGGGCACACGCTAGGCCCGGATCGGGCGGCGCGCCAAACGGTGTGGCCACTGAGATTTCCTCGAATTACCCACGAATCGCCGTGACAAAGCGGTCCCGGTCGGTGAGGTCGCGGTGTCCGCGCACCTGGGACCAGCGCCCGGTGCGGGCGAAGATCTCCACGACTGCCTCACCTTGCACATCCGCATGCTCGACGGCCACCCGGCCACCGGGGCGCAGCAGTCGCCCGGCCGTGCGCTCGACCGCGCGCACCACGTCCAGGCCGTCGTCGCCGCCGCCCCACAGCGCCGGGGCCGGGTCGTGGTCGCGGGCTTCGACCGCGACCGATTCCCAAGCCACCAGCGGGATGTAGGGCGGGTTGGACACCACCAGGTCGACGGTGCCGTCGAGGTCGGGCAGGGCGTCGGCCGCGTCACCCTGGTGGAGCAGCACGCCGCTCCCGGCCAGGTTGCGCCGGGCCCACGCCACCGCGCCCGGATCGAGTTCGACGGCGTGCACGACCAGACCGGGAACCTCGGTGGCCAGGCACAGCGCAATCGCCCCGGACCCGCTGCACAGGTCGACGGCGAGCGCTCCCGCGGGCAGGGCCCGGGCCGCCTCGACCATCTGACCCACCATCACTTCGGTCTCCGGGCGGGGTACGAAGACTCCCGTACCGACCTCGAGGGTGACGTACCGGAAGTGCGCGACCCCGGTGAGGTGCTGCAGCGGCCGGCGCGCGGCCCGGGCCTCAACCAGCGCGGTGTAGGCCTCGCCGTCGATCTCCTCGTGGCGCACCAGGTCACCGCGACCGACGCCGAGCACATGCGCGGCCAGTTCCTCCGCGTCCGCGCGCGGGGAGGCGACCCCGGCGTCGGTCAATCGACCGGCAGCCGCGGCGATCGCCTGCCGAAGGGGCGTCATCAGTGGCTCGACCGCTGCGTCAGTCGTCGCCGGACAGCGCCGCGGCCTGGTCCCCCGCGATGCAGGCGTCGATGACCGCCTCCAGATCGCCGTCGAGCACCTGGTCAAGGTTGTAGGCCTTGAAGCCGACCCGATGGTCTGAGATCCGGTTCTCGGCGAAGTTGTAGGTGCGGATCCGCTCGCTGCGGTCGACGGTGCGGATCTGGCTGCGGCGGGTGTCGTTCTCGGCCGCGTCGGCCTCCTCCTGCGCCGCTACGAGCAGCCGGGCGCGCAGGATCCGCATGGCCTGCTCGCGGTTTTGCAGCTGGGACTTCTCGTTCTGGCACGACACCACGATGCCGGTCGGAACGTGGGTGATCCGCACGGCTGAGTCGGTCGTGTTCACGCTCTGCCCACCAGGCCCGGAGGATCGGTACACGTCGATGCGCAGGTCCCCCGGGTCGACCGTCACGTCGACGTCCTCGGCCTCGGGCAGCACGAGCACGCCGGCCGCAGACGTGTGGATGCGGCCCTGGGACTCCGTCACCGGCACCCGCTGGACGCGGTGGACACCGCCCTCGTACTTCAGCCGCTCCCAGATGCCCTCACCGCTGTGTCCCTTGCCCGACCCCTTGACTGCGACCGCAACGTCCTTGTACCCGCCGAGGTCGCTCTCGGTCGCCTCCAGCACCTCGGTACGCCAGCCCCGTCGCTCGGCGTACCGGAGGTACATCCGGAGCAGGTCACCGGCGAACAACGCCGACTCCTCGCCGCCTTCGCCGGCCTTGACCTCGAGGATGACGTCCTTGCCGTCATGGGGATCTCTCGGCAACAGCAGGGTGAGCAGTTTTGCCTCCAGCTCCGCCATCAGGACCGCCAGAGTCTGCGCTTCCGGAACGAAGGTGGAGTCCTCGGCGGACAGCTCGCGCGCGGTGCCGAGGTCGCCGCGGACCTGCTCCAGCCGTCGCGCGACCTCGACGACGTGGCCGAGCTCGGCGTACCGGCGGCCGAGCTGACGGGCACGCGACTGATCGGCGTGTACGGCGGGATCGGACAGCGTGGTCTCGATCTCGGCGTACTCGGCGAGCAGTACGGGCAGCGCGTCGCTGCCGGTGGGGGTTGTGCTCAGCTACTTGGTGGGGTCGGCGGTCCGCTTGCCGAAGCGGCGCTCGAAGCGGGCCACCCGGCCGCCGGTGTCCAGAATCTTCTGCTTGCCGGTGTAGAAGGGGTGGCAGGCCGAGCAGACGTCCGCGTGCAGGGCGGCGCCCTTGGCGGTGCTGCGGGTGGTGAAGGTGTTGCCGCAGCTGCAGGTGACCTGCGTCTCGGTGTACTCGGGGTGGATATCGGACTTCACAGCTGGGTCCTTTCGTGTCGTGCGAGCGGAACGTCACGCGAGGCGCGGCTGTTCCCGACTCGGGTCAGTCCTGCGGTCCGACCGTCGTCTTCTGGATCTGCATGAGGAACTCGATGTTGTTGCGGGTTTCCTTGACCTTGTTCAGCAGCAGCTCCAGAGCCTGCTGGGAGTCCAGCGCGTGCAGTACCCGGCGCAGCTTGATGATGATCGCCAGCTCCTCCGGAGGTAGCAGGATCTCCTCCTTGCGGGTACCCGACGGGTCGATGTCGATCGCCGGGAAGATGCGCTTGTCCGCAAGCCTGCGGTCAAGCTTCAGCTCGGCGTTGCCGGTGCCCTTGAACTCCTCGAAGATGACCGTGTCCATCGTGGAGCCGGTCTCCACCAGTGCGGTGGCCAGGATCGTCAGCGAGCCGCCGCCCTCAATATTGCGGGCCGCGCCCAGGAATCGCTTCGGCGGGTACAGCGCGGTGGAGTCGACGCCACCGGACAGGATCCGCCCGCTCGCGGGGGCCGCGAGGTTGTAGGCGCGCCCGAGCCGGGTGATCGAGTCCAGCAGTACGACGACGTCGTGGCCGAGTTCGACCAGGCGCTTGGCCCGCTCGATCGACAGTTCCGCGACGGTGGTGTGGTCCGACGGCGGCCGGTCGAAGGTCGAGGCGATGACCTCGCCCTTCACCGAGCGCTGCATGTCGGTGACCTCTTCGGGCCGCTCGTCGACGAGCACGACCATGAGGTGGCACTCGGGGTTGTTGGTCGTAATCGCGTTCGCGATGGCTTGCAGGACCATCGTCTTGCCGGCCTTGGGCGGGCTGACGATCAGCGCCCGCTGACCCTTACCGATCGGCATCACCAGGTCGATGATGCGCGTCGTCAGGATGCCCGGCTCGGTCTCCAACCGCAGCCGGTCCTGCGGGTAGAGCGGGGTCAACTTCGTGAACTCCGGCCGCTGCCGCGCCTGCTCCGGCTCCATCCCGTTCACCGTGTCCAGCCGGACCATGGCGTTGTACTTGTCCCGCTTCTCCCCGTCGCGCGGCTGCTTGACCGCCCCGGTGATCGCGTCCCCGCGGCGCAGGCCGTACTTACGGACCTGAGACAGCGAGACATAGACGTCGTTCGGGCCGGTCAGGTACCCCGATGTACGGACGAACCCGTAGTTGTCCAGGATGTCCAGAATGCCGGCGACCGGGATCAGTACGTCGTCCTCGCTGATCGTCGCGTCCGGCTCGTTACCGCCGAAACGGTCCCCGCCCTCCCGGCCGCCGCGACGGTTACGGTCGCGATAGCGGCCGCGGCGGCGGCGGCTGCCGTCGAAGTCGTCGTCCCGGCCGTCACCGCGGTTGTCGTTGTTGCGGTTGTCGTTGTTGCGGTTGTCGTTGCGACCGCCCTGGCGGTCCTGGCCTTGCCGGTCCTGACCCTGCCGGTCCTGACCCTGGCCCTGGCGGTCCTGACCCTGCCGGTCCTGACGGTCCTGACCCTGGCGGTCCTGACCTGCGCGATCCCGGTCGGCGTGGCGCGCGCTCTGCCGGTCGCCTCGCTCCGCTCGGCCGCCGCCCTCGGCACGCCCGGAGCGGCTCTCGTTGCCGGAGTTGCCAGAACTGTCGGAACCGCCGGAACTACCGGAGCGCTCGCGCGCCGACTGATCCTGCTCGGGTTCTACGGCAATCTTCGCGGACTGCTCCGCGGGCGCGGACCCGGACTCGGACCCGGACTCCGGCGACCCGGCGGGACGGGTAGCGGCTCGACGCCGGCGCTCGGGGGCAGCCGCGTCCTGGGCCGGCGCAGCTGCGGTAGCCGACGGCGGCGCAGCGGCACTGGACGCGGTGCCGTTCGTGGCCGACGCGGCGCCGTTCTGACGCTGCTGAATGGCCGCGATCAGATCGCTCTTGCGCATCTTGCTGGTGCCGCTGATGCCCAAGGTGCCGGCGAGCTGGCTCAGCTCGGACAGAACCATCCCGGACAGTCCTCCGCTGCGACGACGCGGTCGCGCCGAACCGGCAGCGGCCTGCTCGTCGTCAATGCCCGGGCGCCGGTCTTCGGCGGCGGGCAGGAGGTTGGTGGTGTCGCTCAAGTGCGGGTCCTTCCCTGCGGCGTTCGGTCCAGACGGACCGGCACGCGAATGGAGCGAAGTCGGCCAGAGTGGCCGGGTGTCGCGGATCACCAGCAGATCGGTGAGACCAGCCGCGTGATCAAAACAAACTGATTGCTACGCGGTACGACGAGGAGAAGTTACTGCGCCCGTTGTCGCGATCCGCTGGTGGCACGCCCGCTGCGGGCGGCCTGCGGACCCAAGCTTAGACGGTGGCTGGCACTGGCACAACACAACCGGTGCCCCGCGTGTTCCCGCCTGATCCCGAGGCTCATTGATCAGTTCGGGCCTTTCAACGTCTCAGGCGCCGCCGAGGAGGCGTTGAAAGCCCGATCTCGGCGGCGCCCGCGATGTCAACCGCGAGCCGGTGCAGGGTCCATCCCTGCGGTACGTCGGCGGCGAGATCCAGATCGGTGAACGCCGCCACGGACGGCCCGGCTCCGGACACCACCGCCGCAATCCTCCGTGCCCGTAGCCGGGCGATCAGCTCCGCCGTCTCTGGCATCGCCGGTTCGCGGTAGCCCTGGTGCAGCCAGTCGTCGGTGGCCGGCAACAGCAGCCCGGGCTCAGCGGTCAGCGCGTGCACGAGCAAAGCCGCCCGCCCGGCGGTCCGTGCCGCCTCCGCGTGCGGCACCCGGCTCGGAAGCAGCCCTCGCGCGGCACGGGTGGACAGCGCCCCCCGCGGCACGAGCAGCGTGACAGAGACATCGTCGTGCGGGGCGAGCCGGACGGCTCTGGCTGCGTCGTCCTCAGTCCAGGCGATGGTCAAGCCGCCGAGCAGGCAGGCGGCAACGTTGTCAGGATGGCCTTCCAGGTCAGCCGCGAGCGCGAGCAGGTCATCGTCGGGGAGCAGCGATACACCTTCCGGGTGCAACCCACGGGCGGCGATCAGGCCGGCGATGACGGCGGCCGCGGACGAGCCGAGCCCCCGTCCATGCGGTATGGCATTGCGGGCGCTCAGCCGGATACCGGGAGGCTGCCCGCCGAGCCGCTCGGCGCCGATCCGGAAGGAACGCACGACGAGGTGCGACTCGTCACGCGGTACCTCCGCGGCGCCTGCACCGGCCACCTCGATGGCGAGGCCGGAATCGGCGACTTCGACGGTCACCTCGTCGTACAGCTGCAGCGCAAGACCGAGACAGTCGAAGCCTGGCCCCAGATTGGCGCTGCTGGCCGGGACCCGGACGCGCACCGCACCCCCGGCTGTCCAGTTCATCCCGGAACGTCCAGGCCGAGAGCGTGCGCCGCCGCCTCGGCGTCAACGGCGATCGTGATCGGGGCCGGCGCGCCCGAGATGGCCCACTGGGGGTCCTTGAGCCCGTTACCGGTCACCGTGCACACCACCGTCGAGCCGGTGTCGAGCCGTCCCTGCTCGTGTACCTGCAGCAGCCCGGCCACGCTGGCCGCGCTCGCCGGTTCGACGAAGACCGCCTCGGCGCGGGCCAGCAGCCGGTACGCCGCGAGGATCTGCCGGTCGGTGACGGAGTCGATCAGGCCGCCGCTGGCGTCCCGGGCGTCTAAGGCCCGGGTCCACGACGCCGGGTTTCCGATCCGGATGGCGGTCGCGATCGTGGTCGGCTCACGCACCACGTGCCCGCGAACGATCGGCGCCGCGCCGCTGGCTTGGAAGCCGAACATCCGCGGCCTGGTTCGCGCCGGTCCGTCAGCCGCGTACTCGACGTACCCCTTCCAGTACGCCGTGATGTTGCCGGCATTGCCGACCGGCAGGCAGTGCACGTCCGGCGCCCGCCCGAGCGTGTCGACGATCTCGAAGGCCGCGGTCTTCTGCCCCTCGATGCGGAACTCGTTCACACTGTTGACGAGCGAGACGGGGTAGTCCTGCGCGAGCTTGGACGCCAGCGCGAGGCAGTCGTCGAAGTTGCCTGTGACCTCGAGCAGCTTCGCCCCATGGACGAGGGCCTGCGCGAGTTTGCCGAGGGCGATTTTCCCGCTGGGGACGAGGACCGCGCAGAGCAGGCCGGCTCGGGCGGCGTATGCAGCGGCCGAGGCGCTGGTGTTGCCCGTGGACGCGCAGATGACAGCTCTGGCCCCCTCCTCCACCGCCTTGCTGATGGCGACCGTCATTCCCCGGTCCTTGAAGGAGCCGGTGGGGTTGGCCCCTTCGACCTTGAGGAACACCTCGCAGCCGGTGCGTTCCGAGAGCGTGTTGGCCGGCAGCAGCGGCGTCGCGCCCTCGAGCAGCGTCACGACCGGGGTCTGCGACGTGACCGGAAGCCGGTCGCGGTATTCCTCGATCAGGCCCCGCCAGCCCGTCGCGGGCATGGGCATCAGCGCTCCCCCTCGACCCGCATGACGCTCGTCACGGCACGCACGAAGTCCAGCCGGCGCAGATCCTCCACTGTGGACGACAGAGCCCGGTCGGGGGCGACGTGGGTGACGATGACGAGCGTGGCGTCCTCGCTGCGGCCCTCCTGCCGGACCGTAGAGATGCTCACCCCGTGGACGGCGAATGCCGTAGCCACGGCGGCGAGCACGCCGGTCCGGTCAGCGACGTCCATGCTCACGTGGTAGCTCGTGCGAGTCTCTCCCATCGGCTGGATCGGCAGCTCGGCGTACGCCGACTCCCCGGGTCCGAGCGTCCCGGCCAGCCGGTTCCTGGCGACCGCCACGAGGTCTCCCAGGACGGCACTCGCGGTGGGAGCGCCCCCGGCACCCCGGCCGTAGAACATCAGCTCGCCGGCCGCATCCGCCTCGACGAATACAGCGTTGAACGCGTCGTTGACAGCGGCAAGCGGATGCGTGCGAGGGATCATGGCGGGATGCACGCGGACAGCTACCGCGTCGCCGTCCACAGTGGACGTCCGCTCGCAGATCACGAGCAGCTTCACCGTGCAGCCCATCGCCTTGGCGCTGGCCACGTCGGCGGCCGTGACGTTCGCGATCCCCTCGCGGTACACATCGGATGCAGTGACGCGGGTGTGGAACGCGAGCCCGGCCAGGATGGCGGCCTTCGACGCCGCGTCGAACCCGTCGACGTCGGCACTCGGGTCCGCTTCGGCGTACCCCAGGGCGCTGGCCTCGTCCAGCGCCTCGGAGAAGCCGGCGCCGGTCTCGTCCATCCGGGACAGGATGTAGTTGGTGGTTCCGTTCACGATCCCGATCACACGGTGCAGCCGGTCACCGGCGAGGGACTCGCGCAGCGGGCGCAGCAGTGGGATCGCCCCGGCCACCGACGCCTCGTAGTACAGGTCGACCGCGGCCTCGCGGGCGGCGGCATGCAGCGTCGAGCCGTCCTCGGCGAGCAAGGCCTTGTTCGCCGTGACCACAGACTTACCGCCCTTGAATGCGGCCAGGATCAGGCTGCGGGCCGGCTCGATGCCGCCGATGACCTCGACGACGACGTCCACATCGGGGCGCGAGACGAGTTCCACAGCGTCGGTTGTGATCATCTCAGGTGACACTTCGGGATGCCGCTGCGGACGGCGTACGGCGACGCCTGCCAGTTCCAGCGGCGTGCCGACGCGGGCTGCCAACTCCACTGCCTGGTCCTGGATCAGCCGTACCACCTGACTGCCCACGACGCCGCAGCCGAGCACCGCCACCCGGAGCGCCTTCACCGCGCCACGTCCAATCGCAGCAGGTCGTCCTCGGTTTCTCGCCGGATCAGCACCGACGTCTGTCCGTTATGGACGGAGACGACCGGCGGACGTGGGATGTGGTTGTAGTTGCTCGACATCGAGCGGCAGTACGCGCCGGTCCCGGCAACCGCCAGCAGGTCACCGGGCACCACGTCGGCCGGCAGCCACGCATCCCGTACGACGATGTCGCCGCTTTCACAATGCTTGCCCACGACCCTTGTCAGCATCGCCGGTGCGGAGGAGGCACGGGAGGCGAGGACCACGGTGTACTCCGCGTCGTACAGGGCGGTCCTGATGTTGTCACTCATCCCGCCGTCGACCGACACGTACGTTCGGAGGCCGTCGACGTCCTTGACCGTACCCACCTCGTACAGCGTGACGGTGCCCGGACCGGCGATGGCGCGGCCCGGCTCGACGCTGACGCGAGGGACGGCGAGCCCCCGGGCGCGGCACTCGCGTTGCACGATGGCGATCAGCCCGGCCGCAAAAGCGCCGGTGTCGATCGGGTCGTCGGCGGACGTGTAGGCGATACCGAGTCCCCCACCAAGACCCAGCTCGGGCAACTCGAGCCCAAGGTCGTCCCTGATCCGTGCCAGCAGCTCGACGAGCCGGTGGGCGGAGACCTCGAAGGCCTCGGTGTCGAAGATCTGCGATCCGATGTGGCTGTGTACGCCGACCAGTTCCAGGCTGTCCAGCCCGGCGACCCGGCGGATAGCGTCGAAGGACTGCCCCGAGGCCAGCGAGAACCCGAACTTCTGGTCCTCGTGCGCGGTGGCGATGAACTCGTGGGTGTGCGCCTCGACTCCGACGGTCGCCCGCACGAGCACCGCCTGGCGTAGGCCGTGGCGCTGGGCGACGCCGGCCAGCCGGTCGATCTCCTGGTGCGAATCCAGGACGATGCGACCGACGCCAGCTCCGACGGCCGCCTCGAGTTCCGCCGTCGACTTGTTGTTGCCGTGCATGGCGATCCGCTCGACCGGGAAGCCCGCGCGCAGCGCCGTCGCCAGTTCTCCGCTGGTACAGACGTCCAGGCCCAGCCCCTCCTCCGCCACCCAGCGGGCGACCGCCGTACAGAGAAAGGCCTTGGCCGCGTAGTAAACATCGGCATCGGCGAACGCGACCCGGTGCTCTCCACAGCGGGACCGGAAGTCTGTCTCGTCCACGACGTACGCCGGGGTGCCGAACTGCGCCGCCAGTTCGGGGACGCCGATGCCGCCGAGGCGCAGGACGCCGTCGGCCCGCTCGGCCGAGCGCGGCCAGACCTTGGCTACGAGCGCGTTCAGCGAGACCGGCGGCGGGCGGAGACCCTCGGACAGGGTGAGTCCGCCGTGCAGCGGCCCGGCGGGGTGGACCCTCACATCCGGTCCGGGGCGCTGACCCCGAGCAGACCCAGCCCGTTGGCGAGCACGAGGCGGGTGGCCTCGCACAGCCACAGCCGGGGAACCATCTCCGGAGCGGGATCCTCGTCACCGCGCGGCAGGATCCGGCAGTCGTCGTAGAAGCGGTGATAGGTCCCGGCCAACTCCTCCAGGTAACGGGCGACCCGATGCGGCGCCCGAAGCTCCGCGGCCGCGGTGACCACCCGGGGGAACTCACCGAGGGCGGCGAGCAGGTCACCCTCGCGCTCCTCCCTCAACCGGGACAGGTCCGCTGCGGTCACGTCGCCACTGTCGATGCTCAAGTCCGCGGCGTTGCGCAGCAGGGAGGCGATCCGGGCGTGCGCGTACTGCACGTAGAAGACCGGATTCTCGCTGGTCCGGCTGGCCCACAGGTCGAGATCGATGTCGATCGCGGAGTCCATCGACGAGCGGACCATCGCATAGCGCCCGGCATCCACCCCGACCGCCTCGATCAGATCGTCGAGGGTCAGGACGTTGCCCGCTCGCTTGGACATCTTGCCGCCGCGTGCGGTCACCATCTGCCCGATCGGGATCTCCAACGTCTGATCGGGATCCTCACCCAGGCCGCGCACGAGCGCGCGCATCCTCGGCACGTAACCGTGATGATCGGCGCCGAGGATGATCACGACCCGGTCGAAGCCGCGGTCACGCTTGTCGACGTAGTACGCCAGGTCCGCGCAGAAGTACGTCGGCCTGCCGTCGCTGCGGACGATCACCCGGTCCTTGTCATCCCCGAAGTCGGTGGTCCGCAGCCAGACCGCCCCGTCCTTCTCATACACATGGCCCTGAGTTCGCAGCCGCACGACCGTCTCCTCGATCCGGCCGAGTCGATGCAGGTCCCGCTCATTGAAATAGACGTCGAAGTGCACGCCGAACCGGTCCAGACCGGCCCGGATCTGGGCGAACATCTGCTCGATGCCGTGCACCTGGAAGACCTCGAGTGCTATGGCGCGAGGCTGATCGAGCACGCCGGGATGGTCTGCGACGACCTGCTGAGCGACCTCGATGACGTACTCGCCGTGGTAGCCGTCCGCCGGCACCTGCTCCCCCTGCGCGACGGCGTACAGGCTGGCGGCGAACCGATCGATCTGTGATCCCGCGTCGTTGAAGTAGTACTCCGTCGTGACGCGCGCGCCGCTGGCTGCGAGCAGCCGAGCCATTGCGTCACCCACCGCAGCCCAGCGGACGTGAGCCAGGTGCAGCAGACCCGTGGGGTTGGCGGAGACGAACTCCAGATTGATTTTCTGGCCGGACAGCGCCGTGGTGTACCCGTACGACGTACCTGCCGCGATGATCGTCTCGACCAGCGCGCCCTGAGCCGCATTCTCGAGGGTGATGTTGAGGAATCCGGGTCCCGCGACGTCGACTGCGGCGACTCCGGAGCGCCGGCGCAGGTAGCCGGCGACAACCTCCGCGACGTCGCGGGGCCGGCGGCCAGCCGGCTTGGCCAGGCGCAGCGCGATGTTTGTCGCGTAGTCACCGTGATCGCGGCTCTTCGGCCGCTCGATCACGGCCTCAGCCGGTACGTCGACCTGCAGCTGCCCCGCCTCGACGGCGCCGCTAACGGCATCGAGAACGGCAACAGCAAGATCGGCGGGAGTCACCCGTCGATCGTACTGAGCGCCAGGCGACGTAAAGTCAACAGGAAATCACTCGTCTCACGCGAAGGTAACTGCATGGCCAAGAGGGCGACCGGGCAAGGCTCCGGCACCGGCAAGAGCACGGGCAAGAGCGGAGCCAAGCCCTCCGACGACGCCGCTACAGCCAGCACCGACGAACAGACCGCCGCCGTCAGCGACGCCGCATCCGCGGCGAAGGCATCGCCCGGCAAGGCCACTGCGGCCACGGTTCCCGCATCCAAGACCCCCCTGTCCAAGGCTCCCGCGTCCAAGGCTCCCGCGTCCAAGGCCGCCGCGTCGAAGGCCGCCGCGTCCAAAGCCGCCGCGTCGAAACCGGCGGGCAAGCCCAAGAGCCGCGGCCGCAAGCCGCCGCCCGTCGTACTGGCCAAACCCAAGCCGTGGGGGTGGATCGCCGCGGCGCTGGCAGTCGTCGTCTTCGCGGTCGCGGCGATCGGATACGCCCTGCTGCAAGCCCAGGAGCAGGAGGACCTCGCCGACCCGAGCAACATCGGGGGTCTGCAGACAAAGTCCTTCGTGTCGGCGCAGCACACCGACCAGGCGGTCGCCTACGAGGACACCCCGCCGTTCGGCGGTGCACACGACCTGGCGTGGGCAGACTGCACGGGCACGGTCTACCCGATCCCGATCCGCGACGAGAACGCCGTCCACTCCCTGGAGCACGGAGCGGTGTGGATCACCTACAACCCCGATCTCCCGCAACAGCAGGTGGACACGCTCGCGAACCTGGTGGACGGCGAGGCCTTCATCATGATGAGCCCGTACCCGGGACTGGCCAGTCCGATCTCCCTCCAGACGTGGGGGAACCAGCTCTTCGTGCAGTCCTCCGCAGATCCGCGGATCGTGCAGTTCATCACCGCACTGCGGCAGAACCCGGCCAACACCCCGGAGCCTGGCGCGACCTGCGACAACCCGGAGTTCGCGCAGAATCCCATTCCTGCGGAGCCCGACGGCGTCGGCGACCCGAGCGCTCCGGCAACCAGCGACCCGGCCGCGACCACCGATCCGGCCGCCACAACGGACCCGGCCGCCACGACGGATCCCGCGGCGACGACGGCGCCGTGACCCGGCAGCCCGCCGGCCGGCAGCCACGATGGTTGGTCGCCGTACTGGCCGGCGCCATCGGAGTGGCGCTGCTCGTGGCAGGCGGGGCGCTCGCCGCGATCACCGGCGTCGGCGCGCCTACCCATCCCGTCGAGGGCTCGGTCGACGCCGGCTTCGCCCGTGACATGAGCGAGCACCACCGGCAGGCCGTCACAATGGCCGGACTGGTGCGCGACCGGTCCGACGATCCCGACGTACAGCTGCTCGCCTACGACATCGAGTCCACGCAGAACAACCAGATCGGCATGATGCAGGGCTGGCTGCAGGTCTGGAACCTACCGGTGAACACGTCGGCACCGCAGATGGCATGGATGTCCGGCCACTCCGAGATGGACATGTCGGTCGGGCTGATGCCCGGGATGGCCAAAGCGGAGGACCTTGAGGAGTTGCGCACATTGTCAGGTGCCGAGCTAGACGTCCGCTTTCTGCAGCTGATGATCCGCCATCACGAGGGCGGCGTGCCGATGGCTGCGTACGCCGTCGCGCACGCGGACACCAAGGTCGTACGCCTGCTCGCACGGAAGATCGTCGAAGCACAGACAGCCGAGACTTTGACGATGGAGCAGATGTTGAGCGAGCGGGGTGGGTCCGTACTGCCGCCACCCTGATAATCTCGGGGCCGCCGCTTGGCGAATCTGGGCCCCCGTAGCTCAGGGGATAGAGCACCGCCCTCCGGAGGCGGTGGCGCAGGTTCGAATCCTGCCGGGGGCACATGTCGAAAGCCCCGCCCTGCTGGGCTTTCGGCCGGACAAGCGCCTGACGGATCGTTGAGAAGTTGGTCTTACCCGCAATCTACCCGCAGCGCCGGCCGTGGATAGCTGAACAAGCGGGTACCTGGCGTCAGACGCGGGGAGCGATGGCCCAAGGGCGGAACTCGAGCCCCGCCAGCCAGTCCCGCCCGGGCGCCTCACGCCCGGCCGGCCGGTCCTGGCCGTGGTTGACGAGGACGCCGGTTGCGCCGCAGGGGTGCGCCACCCTGCCCAGCTGGACCCGGTGGCGTAGCAGCGCGCTGCCGCTGGGTCGCCGGCGGGGCCCGGCCCGCCCTGAAGCGTCACCGCTCTTGTACATCCCCGGCCGTCGGTGACGAGTACACCTGCACCCGACCGTCGGTTTTGAAGACCGCGAGGGCCACCAGGCACCCTGACGCCTCCACCTGCCAACTTACCGTATGACCTGCGGAAACGCGTAAATCGACAATGACCGCTACGGACCTCTGCAAGCCGTTCGACGCCCTGTTTCGCCTTGGCTTAG
>JACCZY010000149.1 GCA_013695685.1 Geodermatophilaceae bacterium
GGCTCCCCGCCCCGCCTACTCGGTGCTGTCCACGCGCGCGTGGCAGACCGCGGGGCTGACCGCGTTGCCGCCGTGGCGCGACGGCGTCCTCGGCGCGGTGGACGCGGTCCTCGATCGAGGCTGACCCTGGAACGCCGGGCGTCATCACGCGCAGTGATCGAGAATCACCTGACCGTAGACAAAGATCGGTCAGAGTCTGTGCAAACACCTTAGCTTAAGTCATAGTGGCCTCAACCCCACTGGACACGCCAGCATCGCTTGCCACATCTCCCACGGAGACACTCTCGTGCGCGCCTTTTTCCAGCCCAAGGTTTTCTGTCCGGTGTTCCTCAGCGTGCTACTGAGCGTCGGCCTGTTGGCGGTGGTTCCGGCCCAGGCAGCCCCACTGCCCGAGCGCGCACCGGTGACCCCGGCGGTCGAGGAGATCCGGCTGGGGTCGCTGGCCGACCCGGCCGGACCAAGCACGGTCGAGCCGGGAACGCAGAACGGTCCGGAACACCGGGGGCAGCCCGCGCTCCGGCTCGTGCGCACCGATCTGGCGCAGTTCTCCTCCGTCGGCGTCACCTGGGCTGCCGACCCGGCGGTCCGGGATGTGCGAGTCAGCGTTCGGACACAGTCCCTGGCCGGTGACTGGTCGCAATGGAGCCTGCTGGAAGCGGAGAACGACGGTGCGGCGCCGACCACGGACGTGGCGTCACGCGGTGGCACCGCACCTTATTGGACCGGCCTCAGCACCGGCATCGAGCTCGAGGTGCTTCCCGTCGAGGGCAGGCCGACCGATGTCCGGCTCACCCTGATCGATCCGCTGACCATGGCTGCCGACGCCGCACCCGTTGCCACGCCTTCGACAGCGGTCGAGGGATATGCGCCGATGCCGGCCATCTACAGCAGGGCATCGTGGGGGGCCGACGAGGAACTGATGAACTGGACCCCCAGCTACGCCGACACGCTGGTGGCAGCGACGATCCACCACACTGCCGACAGCAACAGCTACGACAGCGGTGACGTGCCCGGGATGTTGCGCTCGATCTACTACTACCACTCGGTGACCCGCGGTTGGGGGGACATCGGCTACAACGCGATCGTCGACAAGTTCGGCCGAATTTGGGAGGGGCGCTTCGGCGGCCTTGCCACCACGGTGATCGGTGCCCATGCCGGCGGGTTCAACACGGGAACCTTCGGCGTGTCCGTCATCGGCAACTACGATCTCGTGCAGGTGCCCGAGGTCGCGATGGACGCCGTGGCCAGCGTCGTGTCCTGGAAGCTGTCGCTGTTCGGCCTCGACCCGCTCGCCACGACCCGACTCACCTCGGTCGGCGGTGACGGAACCACCTCGAAGTACCCGCCGGGCACCACCGTGACCGTGCCCGTGGTCTTCGGGCACCAGGAGGTTGGCGACACCGCATGTCCCGGCCAGAACTTCTGGCCCCGGATGGGGGAGCTCCGCACTCGCATCGACGCCAAGACGACGTCGTACCCCACCTCGTTCGTGGAGCTCTCCGGGCACGGCTACGGCCACGGGCGGGGGATGGGCCAGTGGGGCGCCTACGGCTACGCGACCATCTACGACTGGTTGCATCCGAAGATCCTCAAGCACTACTACCGCAACACGAACCTCGGCAGCCAGGCCAACAGCCTGATCACCGTGCGGCTGCTCTACCAGGACTCCCGGGCACTGGTCGTGACCTCGGGGCGGGACTTCAGGGTCGATGACGTCCTGATCGCCGGCGGCCAGGCGGCGCGGATCGAGTTGCGCTCTGACGGGCAGTTCACGATCACGCCGAAATCCGGCTGTGCCGGCTCCGATCGGACGCCGCTGGTCCGGCGTACGTCGAAGGTCGTGTCCACGGTGGCCAACCCCGGCAACGACCAGTCGGCGATGTTGGCGGTCTGTACGTCGACCGACACCCGGCAGTATCGCGGCACGCTGTCCTTGGCCTCGTTCGAGGGCAGTGAGCGCACCGTCAACTCGGCGCTGATGGAGGACTACCTGCGCTCCGTCGTACCCGCGGAGTCACCGGCCAGCTGGGCGGATTCCGGCGGTGCTCCGGCGCTGCGTGCGCAGGCGGTCGCGGCGCGGTCCTACGCGTACTCCGAGAATCGGTACAGCTACGCCAAGACCTGCGACACGACCTCCTGCCAGGTCTACTCGGGGGCGGGACGCAACCGGGTCAGCCAGGAGGACTACCGCACCGACGACGCGATCCGGGTCACCGCGAACGAGGTGCTGCGCTTCTCCAGCGGATCGATCGCCCGTGCGGAATTCAGCTCCTCCACCGGCGGGTACACCGCCGGTGGCACGTTCCCGGCCTACCCCGACGACGGGGACGTCGCCTCGCCGTACCACGACTGGGACACGAGCATCTCCGTGTCCTCGATCGAGTCGGCGTACGGAATCGGGACGCTGCAATCGGTGCAGGTACTGACCCGTAACGGGCTCGGCGAGGACGGCGGCCGGGTGTTGACGATGCGCGTGATCGGCTCCGCCCGCAGCGTCGATCTCACTGGCGATGAGTTCCGGCAGGACTGGGGCTTGCGATCGGATTGGTTCACCATCGCGCAGCCGCCGCCACCCCCGCCACCCCCGCCGCCCCCGCCCCCCCCGGGGCCGTTGCACTGGTACCTGCGGAACAGCAACTCCACCGGCCCCTCGGACGGGTCCTTTCCCTTCGGGTCAGCCGGAGATCAGGCCCTCAGCTGTGACTGGAACGGCGACGGCTACGACTCCATCGGGGTGTTCCGGTCCGGAACGTTCTACCTGCGCAACAGCAACAGCCGGGGCAGCCACCACATCAGCTTCCGATTCGGGAACGCGAGCGACATCGCACTGTGCGGGGACTTCGACAACAACGGCGTGGACACGGTCGGCGTGTTCCGCAACGGAGCTCTGTACCTGCGCAACAGCAACAGCGGTGGTCCCCACGACATCACCTCGTTCTACGGCCAGTCCGGCGACCTGCCGGTCATGGGCGACTGGAACGGCGACGGCTACGACACCATCGGTATCCTCCGCGGGGCGAACTGGCAGCTCAGCGACAGCAACCGCACCCCCGTGACGAGCTACTCCTTCGCCTACGGCCAGCGGGGTGACCAGCCGTTGGCCGGGGACTGGAACGGCGACGGAACTGCCGGGGTCGGCGTACGGCGGGGTGTCACCTTCTATCTCAAGAATTCGCCGGGTCCCGGGGCGCACAACGCACGGGCGGACTTCGGCAACCCGTCCGACCGCGGCGTCGCCGGTGACTGGGACCGCAACGGAACCGACACGATCGGGGTGGCCCGCGGCTTCTGAGCGGTCAGCCGAAGCCGGGCGAGTCGCTGTACGGCGTCGCAGGGGCCAGGCGCTCCAGCCCGGCGACGCCGTCGAAGCCTCGGTCGGGAGACACGATCACCGGGATGCCGCGGCGCAGTGCGGTTGGGTCTGGGCGAGGAGGGCCCGGCACGGTTCCCGGTAGTGGTGCTCGGCGCCGCGGGCAAAAATGAAAACCGCGGTGTCGTATGTCTACGCCTACCTTGGATGTGGGGCGGGCCGGGTGTTGGTGCGGCCGGGGGGTGCCAGGGCTCGGTAGGCTGGGGGGAGTCCGACGGCCCCGACGAAGGTGATTCCAGGCAGTGACCTCAACGGACGAGCATGCTCGGACCGCATCCGGTGCGCAGATTCGTGCCGCTGCCGGGCAGGGCCGTCGGCACCTGACCCTGTCCGCCGGCGCGGAAAGCTCCACCGGGCCGGACACCCTGGACGTCACCGTCGTGCTGCCCTGCTTCAACGAGCAGGACCATGTGCTGCTCGAGTTGGAGCGCATCACGGCGGCGATGGACGTCAGCGGATTCAGCTACGAACTGCTCGTTATCGACGACAAGTCGACCGACGGCACCCTGGACATCCTCAAGCAGGCGCTGCCGTCGTACCCCCGAATGCGGCTGATGCCGTTCCGGGTCAACGGTGGGTCGGGCACCGCGCGGCGGATCGGGACGGCGGAGGCCTGCGGCCGGGTGGTCGTCTGGACCGATGCGGACATGACGTACCCGAACGAGCGGATACCGGAGTTCGTGCAGTACCTGATCGACAACCCCGACGTGGACCAGGTCGTCGGCGCGCGCACCAGCGAGCAGGGCACCCACAAGATCTTGCGCGTCCCGGCCAAATGGCTCATCCGCAAGACCGCCG
>JACCZY010000150.1 GCA_013695685.1 Geodermatophilaceae bacterium
ATCCGCTCGCCCGACGGGGCGGCATGGTCGAGCGGTACGTCGAGCCAGTGGTCGGTCAGGACCACCCCGGGCAGCGAGACAGCCATCCCGGCACCTTACGCAGGACTGCGCCGGTGGCAGGTCCCCGCCGGCTCAGCCCTTGCGCTTGCTGACTTCCTCGGTCAGCTGCGGAACCACCTTGTTCAGGTCACCGACCACGCCGAAGTCGGCGAGCTCGAAGATCGGCGCCTCGGCATCCTTGTTGATCACCACGATCGTCTTAGACGTCTGCATGCCGGCCCGGTGCTGGATGGCGCCGGAGATGCCCGCGGCGAGGTACAGCTGCGGCGAAACGGTCTTGCCGGTCTGCCCGACCTGAAACTGGTGCGGGTAGAAGCCGGAGTCCGTCGCCGCGCGGGAAGCACCCACGGCGCCGCCGAGCGCGTCGGCGAGGTCCTCGATGATCCCGAAGTTCTCCGCGCTGCCCACCCCGCGCCCCCCGGAGACGACGATCGCTGCCTCCGTCAGCTCCGGCCGGCTGGTGCTGGCCTCCACCACCCGGTCCACGATCTTCGTCGCCTTGGCGGACTCGGAGAACGTCACCTCGACGACCTCCTCCTCGGCCGCGCCCGGCGCCGGTCCCGGGGCCAGCGAGTTCGGCCGCAGCGTGTAGATCGGCGTCCCGGTGTTGACCTTGGACTTGACGATCACCGCGCCGGCGAAGACCACCTGGGTCGCCGTGCCTTCGGTGTCGACCTCGGTCACGTCGGTGAGCAGGCCGCTGCCGATCTTGATGGCCAGCCGGCCGGCGATCTCCTTGCCCTCGTTCGTGGAGGCCAGCAGCACGGCGGCGGGTGACTTCTCCGCGACGAGGTGGGCGAGGACCTCGGCCTTGGGTGCGACCAGGTAGCCGTCGATGTCGTCGGACTCCGCGACGTACACCTTGGCCGCGCCGTACTCGGCGAGCCTGTCCTTGATCGCCGCGGCGCTGCCGCCGGCGCCGCACACCACAGCCGACGGCTCACCAAGGGAGCGGGCGGCTGTGAGCTGCTCCAGCGACACCTTCTTGACCGCGCCGTCGGCGTGCTCGATCAGGACGAGAACCTCTGCCATGTGGTGTCCCTTGTCTCAGGCGAAATCTGTCTCAGATGAACTTCTGGCCGGCGAGGAAGTCGGCGAGCTTGCCGGCGCCGTCGCCCTCGTCCGTGACGACCTGACCGGCCTGCTTCGGCGGGCGGTTGGCGAACTCCAGGACCTCGCTGGTGGCGTTGGAAAGGCCCACCTCGCCGACATCGACGCCGAGGTCGGCGAGGCTCAGCACCTGCACCGGCTTGGACTTCGCCGCCATGATCCCCTTGAACGACGGGTAGCGGGGCTCGTTGATCGTGTCCCACACGCTCACGATCGCCGGCGTCTGCGCCTCGAGGACCCAGTAGCCGCCGTCGGTCTGTCGCTCGACGGTGACCTTCGGCCCGTCCACGGTGAGCTTGCGGGCGCCGGTCAGGTGCGGAACGCCGAGCCGCTCGGACAGCATCGCCGGCATCACCGCGACCTGTCCGTCGGTGGACTCCGCTCCGCAGATCACCAGATCCCACTCCAGCGTGCCGAGGGCCTTGGCGAGTACCGCGGAGGTCTGGATCGCGCACGAGCCGTGCAGGGCCGGATCGGTGATGTGCACCGCCTTGTGGGCGCCCATCGACAATGACTTGCGGATGGTGTCCTTGGCCTGCTCCGGCCCCATGCTCAGGATCGTGACCTCGCCGCCTCCGGACTCGGTGAGCTTGAGCGCCTCCTCGATGGCGTACTCGTCCATCTCGTTGATCACGTTGTCGACAGACTGCCGGTCGATCGTGTTGTCCTCCGCGCGCAGCGTTCGCTCGCTGCCGGAGTCTGGGACCTGCTTGACAAGGACGACGATGTTCATCGGCGGCAGCGACCTCCTCGAGGGGTACGACGGAGCACCGGCCCGGCGGGTGAGAGGCGCACTGCGGCGGTGCCATCCAGGTCCCGATGTTACCCGGTGGTAGCAGCGCCCCGGCCACCGGAGGAGGGGTGAAGCCGGTCACGAGCGGACGCAGGCACTAGGGTCCGGTGGAGTGACCCCCGACGGGCAACTGCCGCTGACCGGGGAGCGGACGGTGCCGGGAATCGTGGCGGAGAACTACTGGTTCCGCCGGCACGAGGCGGCGTACCTGCTCGCCTTGCCGCATTGTCGCGGCGCCCGGGTTCTGGAGGCCGGCTGCGGCGAGGGGTACGGTGCCGCGCTCATCGCCGCCGAGGCCCGCGCTGTCATCGCCGTGGATTACGACGCGCTGACAGCGGGCCATGTCGCGCGCCGGTACCGGCAGCTCGCCGCCGTACGGGCCAATCTCGTCCACCTGCCGGTGGTCGATGCCAGCATCGACGTCGTCGTGGGCCTGCAGGTCATCGAGCACCTGTGGGACCAGCCGCGCTTTCTCGATGAGTGCGCCCGGGTGCTCCGGCCTGGCGGTGCGCTGATCCTGTCGACGCCGAACCGGCTCACGTTCTCTCCCGGTTGGGTTCCCGGTACGCCGCCGCTGAACCCGTTCCACACCCGTGAACTGTCACCGTCGGAGCTCGCCAGCCTGCTGCCGCCGACGCTGGCACTGCAGGACCTGCGCGGACTGCGCCACGGCCCGCGGTTGCACGCCATGGACGGGCGGTACGACGGCGTGGTGGCCGCCCAGCTGGCGACAGATCCGGCTCGCTGGCCGACCGGATTGCTCGCGGACGTCGCCGCCGTACGGGCGGAGGACTTCGTCGTGAACGACACCGAACTCGATGTGTCGCTGGATCTACTGCTCCTCGCTGTCAAGCGGTAACGCCGCGCGGCGACGTGATCGGGCGCAGCATGCGGGGTTTGATACCTCTCCCAGCACCGGGAGACGTCCACTTCCCCACATTCCGGCGGCGCGCACGCAGCGCAGCAGGATCAGGCCAGGCTGGACGAGCGCGGGTAGGCGTCAGCCGGGTCGGTGAGGACGTTGACGAGATACGGCACACCAGCGTCGAACGCCCGACCGAGCGCGGCCGGCAGGTCGGCGGCCTCGGTGACCGTCTCCCCGGCCCCGCCCAGCGCCCGTACGACGTCGTCGTAGCGCAGGCCCGGCTGCAGGTCGGCGGCGACGTCGTAGCCGTACATCTGCCGCATCGGGTGCTTCTCCAGCCCCCAGATCCCGTTGTTGCCGACCACCATGACCACCGGCAACCGATGCCGCACCAGGCTGTCGACGTCCATCAGTGAGAAACCCGCGGCACCGTCACCGAGCAGCAGGCACACCTGAGCGTCCGGCCGGGTGAGGCGGGCGGCCATCGCGTAGCCCTGGCCGGTACCCAGGCAGCCGTACGGGCCTGGGTCCAGCCAGCAGCCGGGTGTGTAGGAGTCGAGGTACTTGCCCGCGTAGGACACGAAGTCCCCGCCGTCACAGACCACTACGGCGTCGCGGGCGAGAACCCGGCGCAGCTCGCCGTAGATCCGGCTCGGCGCGATCGGTGTATTCACCGCCCCCAGCGCGTCCTCCTCCTTGCCGCGCGCGGCCGTCTCCGCCTCGCGCAGGGTAGTCAGCCAATCCTCGTGGTCGGCCCGGTGCCCGGCGTACGCGGCCAATCCCGCCAGCACCGTGCGCAGGTCGCCGGCCGGTGAGCACGCCACCTGCACGTGCTTGGCCCGCTGCTGCACGCTGTCGACGATGTGCACGACGGTGGCCTCCCCGAAGTCACCGAAGGACAGCCGGAAGTCCAGCGGTGTGCCGACCACGACGACGACATCCGCGTCTTTCGTCGCCACCCGGCGCGCCCGGCCGAACGACAACTCGTGGTCGGCCGGCAGGCAGCCGCGACCCATGCCGTTGGCGAAGACCGGCAACCGGAGCGCCTCAGCGGCGGCCGCGAGTTCCACCCACGCGCCATCGGCGTAGACGTCGCTGCCGGCGATCAGGACGGGGCGCTCCGCCCGTGCAATGAGCCGTGCCGCACTGTCCACATCGGACGGGTCCGGCTCGGGTCGGTCCGGTGGGTGACATCCGGTGGCGTCGGCGTCCGCGTCGGCCTC
Source organism: Geodermatophilaceae bacterium (assembly GCA_013695685.1). Classification (GTDB taxonomy): domain Bacteria; phylum Actinomycetota; class Actinomycetes; order Mycobacteriales; family Geodermatophilaceae; genus JACCTY01. The sequence continues at coordinate 4,052 of JACCZY010000150.1, forward strand.
GGCGAAGATCACGTCGATCGGAAAGTCCAAAAAGGCCGGGCCACGGCGGCCGGACAGCGCCGCGTCGGCCGCCCGCGCCACGTCACCCTGGATCGCTGCGGTAGCGACGACCGTGGCGGCATGCTTGGTGATCGAGGCGAGGATCGGGACGTGGTCGATCTCCTGCAACGAGCCGGCTCCCCAACGCCACTGCGGTGCGCGGCCCCCGAGGACCAGCACCGGTGAGCCGTTGAAGTGGGCGGTGGTCACCGCGCTCACGCCGTTCGTCACGCCTGGGCCGGCGGTGAGCACGGCAAGTCCCAGCCGCCTGGCCAGCTTCGCGACGCCCTCGGCGGCGAACACCGCGGTCTGCTCGTGCCGCACGTCGTAGATCGGGAAGTCCGTAGCGTGCGCTGCGTCGTACAGCGGGAAGACGTGCCCGCCGGACAGCGTGAACATCTCCTGTACGCCGTAGGCCCGCAGCACGTCGAGCGCCAGGTGACCGCCGTGCCGCATTCCGGTCCGCTGCTCCGCAACCATCAGGGCAGGCTAGTTGGGACGCGCATCGACTTGGCTCGCGGGCCAGCGATGCCACGTTGCGTCGGGCAAGCGCCGAGCCACGATCAAACTCGCCGAGGAGCCGGTTCCTGTGTCGAACCCCTACCCCGCTCCCGAGTGGCGACCTCCCCATCAGCCGCCAGGAACCGGGGCACTACGGCGGGCCACCGGCGTACGGGTATCCGCCGCCCAGGCCCACCAACGGGATGCCTAGCTGGCGGTAGCGCTCTTCCGGGCGATCTCGACCCGCGCTGTCCGGCGGGCCGTCTCGTCATCGGCCCCCCGGTCGCGCACCACCCGAGCCGGAACGCCCACCGCGACGGCGTACGCCGGGATCTGCCCGGTCACGACTGCATGCGCGGCCACCACGGCGCCGTGCCCGATCTGTGCGCCGCGGAGCACCGAGGACTTCACGCCCAGCCAGACATCCGGCCCGATCCGGACCGGGCTCTTCACGATGCCCTGGTCCTTGATGGGTGTGTTGACATCCCGGGTGATGTGGTCGAAGTCGCAGATGTAGACCCAGTCCGCGACCAGCGTGGCCGCGCCAATCTCGATGTCCAGGTAGCAGTTGACGGTGTTGTGCCGGCCGAAGACGCACTTGTCCCCGATCCGCATGGTGCCCTCGTGACAGCGGATCGAGTTCCCGTCGCCGATGTGCACCCACCGGCCCAGGATCAGCCGGCCGTACCCTGGCCGGGCATAGACCTCGACCCGACGGCCGAGGAACACCAGGCCCTCGGTGACGATGTGCGGGTTGCGCAACCGGAACATCAGGAAACGCCAGTAGCGCACGAGGTAGAAGGGCGTCCACGCGCGATGCCGGAGCACCCACCGCAGCGAGGCGACCGTGAGCAAGCGCGCCTGACGGGGGTCGCGGCCTGACACACGACGAGGCTAGCGCGGCCGGCCCGGCGTACCCCCTCCACGGGAGGTGCCGAAGGACACCGTGCCGTGTTGTGTCGGGTGCATGAGCGTCTGGGTCTTCGTCGCCGTCATCCTGGTGATCGGCATGGTCGTCGCACGGCGGTGGCTGCCCGACCGCTCCGGCCTCGCGGACACCGCCTACGACTGCTACCGGGCCCTTGTCCCCGCACCGCGGCCGACGGTCCGGGTAGTGACGAGGCGGATGGCCCGGGTGTGCCGTCGACAGCGTGTCGTCATGCCGTTCGGGCAGAAGGCCGTGCTCCCCCGAGCCTTTGTGGTGGGCGTGAGCCCGGCGGAGTACGACGTCGTGGAGCCGCTGCTCGACACGGTGCAGGAGGCGGTGGCCGCCAGCCTGCTGCGCATCGCCCGGGAGAAGCAGTGGCTGCACGACGGCCCGCCACATGTCCTCGTCCAGCCCAGCGAGACCGTCGCCGAGGGCCGCCCGGAGGTCATCTCCACGACGCTGCCCGCTCCGCGCCCTGCACCGGCCGGCAACCCGACACCGGCCGGGTCTCGAGAAGCCACTCTCACCGTCGGCCCGGACCTGCTACCGGAGCCGACAGCGTCGGAGCTGCCCGCGCCAGGTCACGCGCACCGGCTGCGTACGGCGGACGGCGAGCCCGACATCGTCGTCGCCACACACACCGTGGTCGTGGGCCGGTCGACCGACTGCCAGGTCACGATCGCCTACCCCTCCGCGTCCCGGCGACACCTGCGGCTGACTCCTACCGCAGCCGGCTGCCGGCTGGAGGACCTGGGCAGCCGGCACGGGACCCGGGTCAACAGCGTTGCCGTGCATCATCCGGTGCTGCTGCGGGCGCAGGACACGGTGCAGATCGGGACGAGAGGACCGACCTGGACGTACCTGCCGTCGTACGGTGCAGTGGTGACACCGCCGTTGCGCGAGGTGCGATGACCTCGTCCCCACCCGTGCAGTGGCTCGTCGGGGCGGACAGCCGCCTGGGAGTGCGGCGCGGCACCAACATGGACGCGTTCGTGTCGTTGCCCGCCGAGGGCATCGTCGTGCTGGCCGACGGGATGGGGTCGACGCGGCGCGGCGGGGAGGCCGCCCGGCTGGCGGTGGAGCAGTTCGCGGGCCTGCTCGCCGGTACGCCGGTGCGTGACGAGTCAGCTGTGAACGCCGCCGTCGCGGCGGTGCAGGAGCAGCTGGTCGCCGAGTTCGCCCCCGATGGCGCTGTGACGGGCGCGACCACCCTGTGCGCCGTGGTGGCCGACTGCGACGACCTGCTCATCGTCAACCTCGGCGACTCCCGCTGCCACCTGCTGCACGACGGCGCCCTGCTGGCCGTGACAACCGACCACACAGTCGCCGCCCATCTGGTGGCGGTGGGCGCGGCCGAGCCCGACTCGCCGCTGGTCCGGCGTACCACCAATCATCTGCGCCGCTACCTCGGCAACCCGGCGGGAGCCGCCGCGGACGTCACCCGACACCGGCTGGCGGCCGCGGATGCGGTACTGCTGAGCACCGACGGCGTGCACGGCGTCCTCACCGCCGCGCAGCTGACCGACATCCTGCTCGCGGACCCCGACCCCGGGGTGGCCGCGCGCCGGCTGGTTACGGCCGCGGTCGCCGCGGGGGGAACCGACGACGCGACCGCCCTCGTGATCCGGCCGGGCGGATGAACCGGGTAGTCGTCCGCTCACCCGAGGGCCAGCAGCACACCCTGACCGCGGGTCAGTCGCTCATCTTCGGGCGACCGGGCGGCGGCGCCGACCTGCTGCTGGGCGGTGACGTGCACCTGTCCCGCCACCACGGCCTGGTCGAGGCCCGTTCCGTGGGTTGGCAGCTCACGAACCTCTCCGCGGTGAACCCGCTCTTCGTGGACACCCAGGAGGGCTCCCTGATCCCGCTTCGCCCGGGCGGGCGATGGTCCGCCGACCGCACGGCGGTCACCGTCGGGACCGCCACGATGGTGCACCAGGAACGGCCGCTGGTCATCACGTGCACCGCCGTACCCACGGCTGATCCGGCGGTACGCCGGGACCTTCCGCCGCTGACCGGGGAGCCCACCCGGCCCGGTGCCGGCGTCCTGCTGGCCGAGGATGCGCAGTACTACCTCACCGCGATGCTGCTGTGTGGACCGTGGCTGCGCGACCCGCTGCGACTGCGCCGGCTGCCCTCGGCCGCCGAGATCGGTGCAGAGGTCGCCGCGCTCACCGGCGTACCCGGCGCGTCGGCGACCCTGGCCGAACTCGAGCACTACGTCGTGACCGACCTCAAGACCCTCAAGCAGAAGATGCTCGATGCCCGGGTGTTCACCGAGCGACCGGTGAGCCTCGGCATGCTGGCAGCCGCTCTCATCGGACACGGCCTGGTCACCCCGGCACACCTGCAGCGCGTCACCGAGCAGGCCCGCGAGTGGCGTTACCGTTGGAAGGCCAGGCTGACCGTGGACGGCGCCGTCGAGACCGGCGGCGCCGGTAGTGGAGGGAGCGGACGGTGACCACAGAACGCGGCTACGTCCACACCGCGCCCCAGGCCGTCCACGCCGCCCCTCCAGCTCCGGCAGCGGTCACCGAGGCGTTCGGCTCTCACACCCTCGCCGAGCGCGCGCCGAGCGAGTTCGCCCTCGACGTCGGTGACAGCCTGCAGATCTGGACGATCACCGCGCGGGTGAACGCGGGCATCAACGCGCACGTCTACCAGGCAAGCGATCCCGAGGCGCTGTCCGGACGGGACGTGGCGCTGAAAGTGCTGCTGCCGCAGTCCGCGCACGGCCGACAGGACCAGGTGGTACACGAGGTCGCCGCGATGAGCTCGCTGACCCTGGGCCATCCGCACCTGATGGCCTCGACGATCGCCCGCCGGATCAACACCGGCCCGTACGCCGGCGGTGTGCTCATCGTGATGCCCTGGGCGTCGCTGAACCTGCGTGAGTACGTCCTCGCCGTACGCCGGGGGGACCCGCTGCCCGACGACGGTCGCTGGGCGCGCCCCACCGCCATGTGCGAGGCACTGGCGGGGATTGCGGACGGGCTGGCACAACTGCACGACCTGCAGACCGCGCACGGGGACGTGAAGCCGGACAACATCATGCTCGTCGAGGGCGTCTGGAAACTCGGCGACTTCGGGCTGACCCGGCCGATGGAGGGCTCGTACGTCCTCTCCGCGCCGGGAACGCTCAGCTACACAGCTCCGGAGGAGGCCCGCGCCCAGCATGCCGACCCGGCCGCGCAGATCAAGCGCCGCCCGGCCGGCGATGTGTGGGCGCTCGGTGTCACGCTGCACTTCGCGGTGACCGGTGGCCGCTTCCCGATGCCCGGCATCACCCCGGACGAGCGGCTGGCCGCCGTACGGCAGGGCGTCATCCAGATATCGCCGGAGATCAGGCTGCCGGAACTGCGCCAGCTGCTGGTCGACCAGCTGCTCGTCGACGACCTGCACCGGGGGGGGTCGTCCTACGAACGGCGGATCGGCGCCGCGCAGGCCGGCGAGGCGCTGCGCCGGATCGCGGCCACCGAGCAGCTACCGACCAAGCGGATCCGGATCGATTCCGTCCTCGGGACCGGGCCCGACAACGACGCGCTGCTGCGCTACCGCGGTCAGTGTGAGCGGGTGTCGGCGCAGACCGTCGAGCTGTGGCGGGATCTCGGGCCGTGGGACCCCACCCGCGCCGCGACCACCAACCGCTCCCGCGGGGTGCTGCGCACGATGCTCGCCAACCGGCTGGCCGGGCTCGAGCCGCCGCCGGAGCTGAGGCTGCGCAAGAGCATCCTCGCGCGCACCCTGGGTCTGCGGGCGCCGTACGAGACCTGCCGCGAGGCGGCGCGGGAGAACGCGATCGCGCGCTACGCCCCACCGATCGAGGACAGCGGTCGGGTAGCCCGGCGGATGGTGGCGGTCTCGACGCTCGGGCTGTCGCTGACCGCACTCGGCGCAGCCGCCGACGGCAATCCGCAGCGGGTCATCCTCGCCGCCGTCCTGATGGTGGGGATCGTCGCCCTGCTGGCCACTGTCGCCCTGGGCGCCCGCTTCCCCGAGCCCGCCTACGTCTTCGGTTCCCGGTCCGGGCCGCTGCTCGGCGCGCTGACCGGGTCGATCCTCGGATTGTCGGCCCTGGCGGTCCTGCGACAGGTCGCGGCGGCGCCCCCAGGGGTCGGAGCCCAAGCCGAGCCCGTCCGGCCGCTGCTCACGCTGATCACCGTGCTGCCCGTTGCCGCCGTTGTCGCCCTGCTCGGCTGGTACGCCGCCGGCGTACTAGCGACCCGCCACGCCATCCTCAAGCAGCGCCGCGCGGCCAATCCCCCGCCGTACCCGCTCGGCTGAGAAACACCGCCGACTCTGCCGTCAGAGGACGGCGGCGGGAGCCGGCTTCACGCCGGTGAGCAGCGCGTTGTAGAACAACCCAGCCGGAACGACCCGCGAGAGCACCCTGGAGTCCACCGCGGACAGCCGCTGCCACGTGCGGTAGGCGAACGTCGCCCAACCCCAGCCGAGCCGCCCGGGTGGCACCGCGCACTCGAAGGTACGCACCGGCCAGCCGAACCAGGCCGCGGTCAGTTCCTCGGTGCGTACGGCGACGTCCACCGCGCCGGCCGCGTGCGCCCGCCGGCGCAGCGAGGCCGGTGCAAAGGTGTGCAGGTCGACCACCGCCTCCAACGCCGCGGCGGCTGAGGACTCGTCGAACTCCTGCTGCGGCCGCCGCCATGACGTCAGCGCCGGCAACCGGGTGACCCGCGTCGTCGTCCACCAGGTCAGCCGGGACAGCCGGCGGGCCACCACGTCGCCGTAGCGGGTCGGCTCACCGGCGAACACGAATCGACCGCCCGGCTTGAGTACCCGCAGCACCTCACGCAGGGCGAGCTCGACATCCGGGATGTGGTGCAGGACCGCATGCCCGACCACGAGGTCCATCGAGTCGTCGGCATAGGGCAGGGACTCGGCGTCAGCCACCCGGCCGTCCACGTCGAGCCCGAGCCGGGCGGCGTTCGCGACCGCCACCTCGACCATGCCGGGGCTGATGTCGGTCACCTGCCCGCGCGCCGCCACCCCCGCCTGCATGAGGTTGAGCAGGAAGAAACCGGTGCCGGAGCCCAACTCCAGCGCGTCGGCGTACGGCCAGCCCTCGGCCCCGGCGATGGCCACGAAGCGGTCGCGGGCGTAGGTGATGCAGCGCTCGTCGTAGGAGATCGACCACTTCTCGTCGTAGTTCGCCGCCTCCCAATCGTGGTACAGGACGTTGGCCAGCTTGGGGTCGTGCCAGGCCGCGTCGACGTCGATCTCGGCCGGGCCGTGCTTGCTAAGGACGTTCATCGGCGGCCGGCCCAGGAAAACAGCTCACCTCGCCGCGTACGGCGACCCGCACGTCGAGCCCGGCCTGCGCCCATGCGGCGTCCAGGCTGCGAGCGGTCACGACCGCGCCGTCGCGCAGTTCGAGGTGAACCAGCGCGTCGTGACCGAAGAAGATCTGCTCGCGCACCCGCGCCGGCACACCGTCGCCGTGGCCGTCGGCAGTGAGGACGAGCTGCTCGGGGCGGACGACGACGCGCACCGCGCTGCCCGCCGGCACCGGCTCGCGGACGGCGAGCGAGCCCAGGGCGGTGACTGCGCGCCGGCCGGACAGCGTGCCGTCCAGCAGCACCGTGTCTCCCACGAAGCTCGCCACCCCCAGATCTGCCGGCAGGAGATAGAGCGCCCGTGGGGTCGCTGCCTGCACCATCCGACCGGCTCGCATGACGGCGACGAGGTCGGCGGTGGACAGGGCCTCCTCCTGGTCGTGCGTGACCAGGACCGCGGTGGCACCGTCGGCGCGAAGCGCGGCGCGGACGTCGGCGCGCACCTCGGCGCGCAAGCCGGTGTCCAGCGCGCTGAACGGCTCGTCGAGCAGGATCAGGGCCGGCCGCGGCGCAAGAGCCCGGGCGACGGCAACCCGCTGCTGCTGCCCCCCGGACAACTCGTGCGGCATCCGGTCGGCGTAGCCGGTGAGCCCGACCATGTCGAGCACCTCCTCGACCCGTCCGGACCGTTGCCGACCGCCTCCGGCGCCACGGCGAAGCCCGTAGCCCACGTTGCGGCCGACCGACAGGTGCGGGAACAGCGCGCCCTCCTGCGGCACGATGCCGATCCGACGCTTCTCCGGCGGCACGTCGACTGACGGGCCGGCCACGGTGCGTCCGGCGAGTTCGACGCTGCCGCCGTCGGGTCGCTCGAAGCCGGCGACGATCCGCAGCAGGGTCGTCTTGCCGCACCCGGAAGGTCCGAGGACGGCGGCTAGCGACCCGGAGGGGACGCTAAGATCGATCCCGGCGAGCACCTCGGTCGCGCCGAAGGCCTTGCACAGCCCCAGCACCACCAGCTCGCTCACGTCGGATCACCTCCCCACCGACCGCTGCGCCGTCCCAGCAGGTACGCCGGGACCGCCGAGAGCAGCACCAGCAAGGCAGCGTACGGCGCAGCTGCGGCATACGCCCGGACGGAGGTCTGCGTCCAGAGCTCCGTGGCCAGTGTGCTCGTGCCGGTGGGCTGGAGCATCAGTGTCGCGGTCAGCTCCTTGACGCAGGTGATGAACACGAGCACCGCCGCCGCCGCGATCCCCGGCGCGGCCAACGGCAGGGTGACCCGGCGCAGCACCTGCCGGGGCGAACTGCCCAGTGACCGGGCCACCTCCTCCAGCGCCGGTGGGGACTGGGCCGCCGAGGCATGCACCCCGGCCACGGCGAGCGGCAGGAACAGGACGGCGTACGCGAAGAGCACCAGCGGCACGCTCTGATACAGCCCGAAGGCGTAGTTCACGGCGAAGAAGACCAACGACAAACCCACGACCACGCCGGGAACCGCGTGCCCGACGTACGCCGCCCGCTCCATCAGCCGCGGGAACCAGCCCGCGTGCCGCGCCGCGAGCAGGCCGACCGGCAGTGCCAGGGCGGTGGTGACCACAGCACCACCGACGGCGAGAGCGGCCGAGGTCGAAGCGGCTCCCAGGATGTCGGTGACGTCCAGTTCCGCCGACCGACCGATGGCCAGCCAGTAGCCGAGGCTCGCAGCCGGGACACCGAGCGCCAGCACGGAGACCGCCGTCAGTCCGGCCAGAACGGGTGCGCGCCGGGAGCCGAGGCGGACGATGGGGGCCGGCCGCGCTGCCCCGCCGCCGAGGCGGGAATACCGGCCGCGGCCGCGGCTGCGGCC
>JACCZY010000181.1 GCA_013695685.1 Geodermatophilaceae bacterium
GCCGTACCGGCCGCTGCGTCGTCGTCCACGAGGCGCCGACGAACCTCGGTCTCGGTTCGGAGATCGCGGCCAGGATCACCGAGCAGTGCTTCTATTCACTCGAGGCGCCGGTGCTGCGCGTCGGTGGGTACGACACGCCGTACCCGCCCAGCAAGATCGAGGAGGACTATCTCCCTGACCTCGACCGCGTTCTCGACGCCGTCGACCGCACGTTCGCGTTCTGATCGGAGAGTTGCAGAGGGCATGGCGCAGATCAAGCAGTTCAAGCTTCCCGACGTCGGGGAGGGCCTGACCGAGGGCGAGATCTTGCAGTGGCTCGTCGCCGTCGGCGACACGGTCACGATCAACCAGCCGATCGTGGAGGTCGAGACCGCCAAGGCGGCCGTCGAACTTCCCTGCCCGTACGCCGGCGTCGTGACCGAACTGCTGTACGACGAGGGCACGACTGTCGACGTCGGCTCTCCCATCATCTCGATCGACACGGACCCGTCCGGGTCTTCCGGTGCCGTTGCTCCCGCCGCTCCGGCGGCCGAGGACGCCGAGCCGCCGACCGGGGTCGAGCGGCAGGCGGTCGCAGCCGAGGCTCCGCCACCGTCGGCGGAGACGCTGGCCGAGGTCACCGTCGCCGGCGACGACGAGGCGATCGAGCCGGGCCTGATCGGCGGTCCAGCACCGGGCGGACGTACGTCGGTGCTCGTCGGCTACGGTCCGCGGACGGTCGAGGCCAAGCGTCGGCCTCGCGTCGGCTCACGGCCGGCTGACAAGGCGGCGTCAGCCGCTGCCCGGACCGCCGCCGGCGGGGCGCTCCGTGCCGCCGCCGCGGACCCCACCCGGACGAACGCGGTGCAGGTCTCGCCGGACGAGTTGCTGGGCGAGCCGCCCACCGATGACGACGACGGAGCCACTTCGGCGGAGCCCGCCTCGTCCGCGGCCGCCGCTCAGTCGGGTGCTGAGTCGGGCGCTGAGTCGAGTGCTCAGTCGCCGGCCGCCAGTCCGACGGGCAACGGTGCGACCGCGCTCGCCAAGCCACCGGTCCGCAAGTACGCCAAGTCACTGGGCGTGGACCTGTCGGCGGTGACGGGAACCGGCCCACAGGACTCGATCACCCGCGCCGACGTGGACTTGGCCGCATCCGTCGACTCCGCCGCACAGCGGCCCGGCGAGCCGGTGTCGCAACCCGCGTCCTCCGGCACCCCGGCGGCGGAGAGCGCACCGACATCGACTTCCACGCCGGTCTTCGATGCCTCCCGTGAGCAGCGGATCCCGATCAAGGGGGTACGCAAGCACACCGCCGCGGCCATGGTGTCCAGCGCGTTCACTGCGCCGCATGTCACCGAGTGGATCACTATCGACGTCACGCCGATGATGAAGCTGCGGGACCGGGTCGCGGGAAGCCGTGAGTTCCGTGGCGTGAAGGTGTCGCCACTGGTTTTCGTCGCCAAGGGGCTGATGCTCGCCGTCGGGCGGCATCCGATGGTCAACTCGACGTGGGACGAGGCGGCGCAGGAGATCGTCGTCAAGGAGTACGTGAACCTCGGCATCGCCGCCGCCACACCGCGCGGGTTGATCGTGCCGAACGTCAAGGACGCCGGGCGGTTGTCGCTGTACGAGCTGGCGTCGTCGCTGAACGAGCTCACCGAGGTCGCGCGATCGGGCAAGACCGCCCCGGCCGACATGAGCGGCGGCACGATCACGATCACGAACGTGGGCGTGTTCGGCGTCGACACCGGTACGCCGATTCTGAACCCCGGCGAGTCGGCGATCCTGGCCTTCGGTGCAGTGCGTGAGCAACCGTGGGTGCACAAGGGCAAGATCCGCAAGCGCCAGATCACCACCCTGGGGCTGTCCTTCGACCACCGGATCGTGGACGGCGAACTCGGCAGCCGCTTCCTCGCCGACCTGGCCGGACTGCTGGCCGACCCGGGGCAGGCGCTCACGTACTAACGTCACTGCCCGCGCACTGAGCGAACGCGTTCGGCCACCATTGGGTAACCCAATCGAGTGACAGCGCGTTCCTGGGGTTGGTGAGCTGCCCGCAGCAGCTACTCTGGGTCTGCGATCCGTGGCATGCGGGTCGGATCTGGGGCAGGCCACTGAGGTGGCCGCTGGCTGGCCGGGGGCTCTACATGCTCGCTCGTCGTACTTTGGCTGGGCTCGTGGCCGGTCTGCTGATGGCCGTGATCGCCCCGCTGCAAACCCCGGCCCACGCCGCCGGCCAGGTGACCCGGCTCGTCGTCTGGGGTGACTCCATGACCCAGGTGTGGCCGCAGTATCTAGATAGGCTCCTGGGAATACCGGTCGTCTACAAGGGGGCCGGCGGCACGAACGTCCAGTACGCCGAGACCGGGCTGAAGGCCTGGGTGAACGACCCGGCGAACGCCGCGACGCGGTCCACCACCGGGCACATCTGCTGGTGCGGCCACACCAACTACAACAGCACCAACGTCAACAACGGAACCGGCCCCGACACGATCATGCCGACCCTGCTGCGGATGGCCGACTTGCTCCCGCTCGGCCTGTTCCGCCCGATCGGCCTGACGAACGGGCCGGCGGACCCTAAGGGGTCCGACGGTTACAAGACCATCGTCGACGATGGTCTGCCCAATCCCAGTCGGACGGCGCTCAACGAGCGCATGGCCGATGCCTTCGGCGCGGGCTCCAAGTACGGGGCTCAATACGCCGAGGTTCGCGGGTACCTGGTGTCAAACGGTCTGGCCATGGCCGGTATGACCGCCACTGCCACCGACACCGCGAACATCCGAGACGACATCCCGCCGCGGTCGTTACGCACCGATAGTGGTAACCCGGCCCACCTCAACGATGCTGGCAAGTACGTGACGGCGCAGCGCCTGGCCCAACTCCTCCGGG
>JACCZY010000225.1 GCA_013695685.1 Geodermatophilaceae bacterium
CGGTGAACCCGACGGCGCCTGCCGTGGTCAGGATCACCGCATCGGAGGGGACCGCGAGACCGATCAGCGCCGTCGTGTCGATCACCATGAGCAGCAGCACTCCGGCGCCTATCAGCACCAGCGGAAGCTGGCCGTCGCGCTTCTGACCCGGATTCGATGGTCAACTCAGCGGCGTACTCAGCAGCGGACAGTGATCAATGATCAGCCCAGGCCGTTGTCTGCCAGGAACTGCTCGGCAACGTCGGCCGAACTCATCTTGTCGACAGTGACCTGAGCCAGGGACGCCGTCAGGTTCTCGGTGGTCAGCACCGCGGACACGGCGTTGAGTGCGGTCTCGATGGTGTCGTTGGAGACCTCCTCGCGGATGATCGGGACGATGTTCTCGGCCAGGTAGAGGTTCTGGGTGTCCTCGAGGACGACGAGGTCCTCGGTCGCGATCGCGGAGTCGGTGGAGAAGATGTTCGCGACGTCGACCTGTCCGCTGAGCAGCGCCTCGAGGGTGAGCGGGCCGCCTGGGTCCAGCGGGACGAACTCACCGAAGGTGATCCCGTACACCTCTTCCAGCCCGATGAGACCCTGGAAGCGCTCGGCGAACTCCGGGCCCGCCGCGACGCTGAGCTCACCGGCCACCGGTGCGAGGTCATCGATCGTGGTGAGGTCGAACTCCGCGGCCGTCTCCTGTGTGACGCTCAGGGTGTCCTTGTCCTCTGCCTCGGCCTGTTCCAGGGCGATGATGCCGTCCGGGAGCACTTCCACCATGGCCTCGTAGACGTCCTCCGAGGTGGTCACGCCCTCGGGCGCCCCGTCCGGACTGAGGTTGGACAGCAGCGCGCCGTTGTACTCCGGGAGCAGGTCGATGGAGCCGTCCTCGAGAGCCCTGAGGTAGAGCTCGCGGGCCCCGATGTTGAACTGCCGCTCGACCGTGACGCCCGCGGCCTCCAGCGCCTGGGCGTAGATCTCGGCAAGCAGCTCGCTCTCCGGGAAGTTGCCCGAACCGATCACCACGCTCGAGCTGTCGCCTCCGCCATCTCCTCCGCCGTTCCCGCCATCGGAGAGCGGGTCGTCCCCGCCACCGCAGGCGGACAGGGCGAGTAGGAGCAAGGGCGCCAGGATGGCGGTGAGTCTTCTGCGCATGGTGATTCCTTTCGGTGCGGTCCGGGTGCTCACGCTTAAGCCCGAGCCGCTTCGGGGACGACGGTGGATGCGGAGACTTTGCCGGCTCTGGCGAAGCGGCCAGACACCCCTGGGGAGACGACGAGTCGTTGCAGGAGACTGCCCGCGAGGTCGATGAGGATTGCCAACGCCGCGACCACCACGGCGCCGGCCACGACGCGATCGTACTGGTTCAGCGAGAGACCGTCTACGAGCAGACGGCCGAGGCCGCCCAGGCCCACGTACGCGGCCACGGTCGCGGTTGCTACGACTTGGAGGGCGGCGCTCCGCAGACCACTGAGGATCAGCGGTAGGGCCATCGGGACCTCGGCCCGGAAGAGAATCTGCATCGGGCGCATGCCCATCCCGCGAGCGGAGTCCACGGCAGCCGGGTCGACGGCGCGCAGACCGGCATAGGTCGTGGTCAGGATGGGCGGGACCGCCAGCACCACCAGGGCGAAGATCAACGGTAGCTGGCCGAGGCCGACCAAGGTGACGATGAGACTGAGCAGGCCGAAGGTCGGCAGGGATCGTCCGGCGTTGCCGATGTTGATGGCGAAGAAGGCGCCCCGATTGGTGTGGCCGATGTAGAACCCGATCGGGATGGCGATGGCAGCAGCGATGGTCAGGGCGATCGCGGTGAACTCGAGATGCTCGATGATGCGGTGCGGGATGCTCTGCGGCGAGGCCCACTGCCAGTTGGCGGGGTCGAAGAGGTAGGCCCGGTCGTCGTTCACGTCCGACCACCGAGTCTGGCCCACGGGGTGAGGTAGCGCTGGGCAAGGACGATGAGGCTGTCCGTCACTGCCGCCAGGATGACCGAGAGCACGATGCCGACGATGATGGGCTCGGGGAAGCGGAGTTGCAGGCCGCGGGTGAACAGCGCCCCGAGGCCCCCGACCCCGATGATCGCCCCGACGCTGACCAGGCTGATGTTGGAGACGGTGGCAACGCGTACGCCAGCCAGGATGACCGGAGTCGCGATCGGCAAGTCCACACCGAACAACCGCTTGAGCGGTCGGTAGCCCATCGCGGTGGCCGCCTGCGTCACGTTCCGGTCGACTGAGCGCAGGGCATCGGCGACCGATCGGACCATCAGCGCCACGGTGTAGATAGCCAGCGCCACGATGATGTTCAGCGGCGAGAGCACCTTGGTGCCGATGATGAGGGGCAGCGCGACGAACAGGGCCAGGGACGGGATGGAATACAGCACCCCGCTGACCGTGATCAGCGGCTGGTAGAGCCAGTCGTGCCGGACTGCGAGGTAGCCGAGAGGCAGCGCGACGATGACCCCGATCACGACCGGGATCAAGGCCAGCGCGATGTGCTGGCCGAAGGCAGCCAGGATCAGCTCCATGTTGTTCCGGA
>JACCZY010000280.1 GCA_013695685.1 Geodermatophilaceae bacterium
CCTCCGTTCGACCCCTACCTCGACCCGGCACCAGCCGACCCCGCCCAGACCGACCACTCCCCCGACCTCGGAACGCTGCCCCCACTACTGGTCGACCTCGCCGGCGGCGACCCCGCCGACTACCTGCTCGAGGAGCACCGCTGGGCCACCGCCGACGTCCCACGCGCCCGCCTCGTCGACCTCAACACCGAAGCCGCCGGCTACTTCGCCGCCCGCTACCCCGAATCGTGGGCCGCCAGCTACCTCACCGAACGCCTCGGCTCCGACCTTGCGGATGACCCGCGGTTCGCCGCCGGCTACGCCCCCGCCGGCTGGACCGGCCTGGTCGAGCACCTGCGCGCACTCGGCGCCACCGACACCGAAATCCTCGCCGCCGGCCTCGGCAGCCGGACCCGCACCGGCAACCTCATCGACCGCTTCCGCGACCGGCTCGTCTTCCCCATCCACGGCGCCGACGGCGACATCCACGGGTTCATCGGCCGCCGTAACCCCGCCACCGACGACGCCGACCGCGCCGGCCCCAAATACCTGAACACCCCGGAGACCGACCTGTACCGCAAAGGCGCCCAGCTGCTCGGCCTGCACGAGGGCCGCGACGCCCTCGCCGACGGCGCCACCCCCGTCCTCGTCGAAGGCCCGATCGACGCCTACGCGGTCACCCTCGCCGGCGACGGACGGTACGTCGGCGCCGCCCCCCTCGGGACCGCCTTCACCGACCGGCAAGCCGACCAACTGCGCCCCTACATTCGCGACGGGCGGCCCGGGATCGTGGTGGCCACCGACGCCGACCCCGCCGGCGAGCGGGCCGCCGAACGGGCGTACTGGCAGCTCACCGCCCGCGGCGACAACCCGGCCCGGCTGGCCATGTCCGACGGGCTGGACCCCGCCGACGTCCTGCGCACCGGCGGCACGACGACGCTGCAGCAGGCACTCCAGGAGTCAGGCAGCCTCGCCGAGCACCTCGTCAACCAGCGCATCTCCGCCGCCACCCACAACACCGCGACTGCAGAGGAACGTGTCGCCGCGATCCGCGCCGCCGCCGAAGTGATCGGGGCGCTGCGCCCCAACCGCTGGCTGCACCACATCGACCGCGTCACCGACGTCCTGGACGCCGTACCCGGCAGCGTCCACCTCGAGGTCATCGAGGCCGGGACCGCCTGGATACTCGACCCCGCCGGCCAAGCCGCCGCCCGACTCAACCGACGCGCCCCCGGAGTCCAACCGGCGCCGCAGAAGCCCGACGTCGAACGCTGGCGCGACCTCGCCCACAGCATCGACCCACGACTGCCCGGCGACGGCGGCTGGCCGATGCTGGCCGACGCGCTCACCCGCGCCCACAACGGCGGCTACGACGTGAACGGACAGCTGCCCCACCTCGCCGCCCAACACCAGCTCCCCGACCGGAACCCGGCCACCGAACTGCGGTACCGCCTACACGCCGACACCCACACTGCAAACCCGCCCCCCGACATCGCCGCGCAATGGCAGGCAGCCACCTCAACCGGCACGCGACACCCACAGCCAGTACCGCCGCCCGCTCGCGAACGCAACCTCCCCCGCGACACGCCCGGTCGCTAGGACTTGCTAGCTGCAGCGTCGTCGTGCCAGACCGCAACTGCCCGTTGCGCTCTCGCGAGAGTTTCGCGCGAGTGGATCGGCTCGCGACACAGGTTGTGGCACGAGCAGGGGCCTTGAGCGGGGGCCTCTCGGACGTCAGCTCAGGCACCCAGGCTCCCGCGCAGCCGGTCAGTGATCACCGGAATGTCCAGCGGTGGGAACTGAACGAGACCAGCGAAGTCCCATCCTCCTTCGGTCCACTCGGGGGCGATGACCCACCGCCAGCCGGCACGCAGGGGACTGGGCGCTGGGTCGTGGACATCCCAGTCCCGGATCCGGCTCTGCAGTTCATCGGTCTGGTCATCCCCAACCGGGAAGAGTGCTGCGACGAAGGCAGTCATGTCGGAGGCGGTCGGAAAGGAGATCTCGGCAGAGTCGGCCAACTCGTTGTACTGGCAGCACTGACGGGTCCGGACGCCGAGAGTCCACAGCGCGGCTATCACGGGCGC
>JACCZY010000262.1 GCA_013695685.1 Geodermatophilaceae bacterium
TGGCGCTCGGCGCCCGTTTCGACGACCGTGTCACCGGTCAGCTGTCCACGTTCGCGCCAGACGCCACGATCGTGCACGCCGACATCGACCCGGCCGAGATCTCCAAGAACCGCGTCGCGGACGTCCCTATCGTCGGGGACTGCCGCGAGGTGATCGCCGACCTGATCGTGGCAGTCCGCCAGGAGCACGAAGCCGGCCGTCGCCACGACATTGCTGCATGGTGGTCCCGGCTGGACGGCTACCGCGCCACTTACCCGCTGGGCTACGACTGGCCGCCCGACGGCTCACTCGCGCCGCAGTACGTCATCGAGCGCCTCGGTGCGATCGCCGGTCCCGAGGCCATCTACGTCGCCGGCGTGGGCCAGCACCAGATGTGGGCGGCCCAGTTCATCCGGTACGAGCGCCCGTGCACCTGGTTGAATTCCGGCGGGCTGGGCACCATGGGGTACGCCGTACCAGCGGCCATGGGCGCCAAGGTGGGCCGTCCCGATACGACAGTTTGGGCGATCGACGGCGACGGATGCTTCCAGATGACCAACCAGGAGCTGGCCACCTGCGCGATCGAGGGCATCCCGATCAAGGTGGCGGTCATCAACAACGGCAACCTCGGCATGGTGCGCCAGTGGCAGAACCTGTTCTACGGCCAGCGGTACTCCCACACGAACCTCGGAACCCAGGCGACCCGCCGGATTCCGGACTTCCTGCTGCTCGCCGAGGCGATGGGGTGCGTGGGACTGCGGTGCGAGAGCCGAGACGACGTCGACGCCACGATCGACAAGGCGATGCAGATCGACGACCAGCCGGTCGTTGTCGACTTCATAGTGGGCGAGGACGCCCAGGTGTGGCCGATGGTCGCCGCCGGCACCAGCAACAACGACATCCTTGCCGCTCGCGACGTGCGGCCCGACTTCGACGCGGGGGTGTGAGGTGTCCGTACACACCCTTTCGGTCCTGGTGGAGAACAAGCCCGGAGTGCTCGCTCGGGTGTCGAGCCTGTTTAGCCGCCGCGGCTTCAACATCGACTCCCTGGCCGTCGGGCCGACCGAGAACGAGCACATCAGCCGGATCACGCTGGTAGTGAACCTCGACGAGTTGCCGCTCGAGCAGGTCACCAAGCAACTCAACAAGCTGGTGAACGTGATCAAGATCGTCGAACTGCACGCCGCCACGTCGGTGCAGCGCGAGCTGCTTCTGGTCAAGGTCAAGGTCGACGCGACGACCCGGACGCAGGCGTTGGAGACTGCTGAGCTGTTCCGCGCCAAGGTGGTCGACGTCGGCACCGAGTCGCTCACGCTCGAGGCGACCGGCACCCCCGACAAGCTCGACGCGCTGCTGCGGGTGCTGGAGCCGATCGGCATCCGGGAGATGGTCCAGTCCGGCGCCGTCGCCCTCGGGCGTGGCCCCCGCGCCATCGCCGCCAACCCCGCCGTACGAACGCTCGACCGCCCAGCCTGACAATCCCCTCCGGAAGGACGCCCATGGCTGCTCAGATCTTCTACGACGACGACGCCGACCTGTCGGTGGTCCAGGGCCGGACGGTCGCCGTGCTCGGCTACGGCAGCCAGGGGCACGCGCACGCGCTGTCCCTGCGCGACTCCGGCGTCGACGTGCGGGTCGGGTTGCCGGACGGGTCGAAGAGCGGGCCCAAGGCCGAGGCCGAGGGTCTGCGGGTCGTCACGCCGGACACTGCCGCCGCCGAGGCCGACCTGGTCATGATGCTGGCGCCCGATCACAAGCAGCGCGGCCTGTACGCCGAGGCGGTGGAACCCAACCTGCAGGAGGGCGACGCCCTGTTCTTCGGCCACGGCTTCAACATCCGGTTCGGTTACATCACCCCGCCACCGGGCGTGGACGTTGCGATGGTCGCCCCCAAGGGTCCCGGCCACCTGGTACGCCGGCAGTTCGCCGACGGCAAGGGGGTGCCGTGCCTCGTCGCGGTGGAGCAGGACGCCAGCGGGTCGGCGTTGGAACTCGCCCTGTCCTACGCCAAGGGGATCGGCGGCACCCGCGCCGGCGTCATCAAGACCACGTTCACCGAGGAGACCGAGACCGACCTGTTCGGCGAGCAGGCGGTGCTCTGCGGCGGGGCGAGCGCGCTGGTCCAGGCCGGCTTCGAGACGCTGATCCAGGCCGGCTACCAGCCCGAGATCGCCTACTTCGAGTGCCTGCACGAGCTCAAGCTGATCGTCGACCTCATGTACGAGGGCGGGATCGCCAAGCAGCGCTGGTCGGTGTCGGACACCGCGGAGTACGGCGACTACGTGTCCGGGCCCCGGGTGATAGACGACCGGGTCCGGCAGACCATGAAGGACTTGCTGGCCGAGATCAAGGACGGCAGCTTCGCCGCCCGGTTCATCGCGGACCAGGACGCCGGCGCACCGGAGTTCCGGGCGCTACGCGAGAAGAGTGAGACCCACCCGATCGAGGCGACCGGCCGGGAGCTGCGCGGACTGATGAGCTGGGTCCGCTCCGACGACGACTACCACGGCACCGCCGCCCGCAGCTGAGTCGCCGCCGGCAGTGAGCCACCGCAGCCGCTGATTCGGTCGCATTGGATGCGGGAGTGGCTGCTCGTTGACCGAATCCGCATCCGATGAGCGGGTAAGGCGTCCCGAAGGTCAGCCGCGCTGCAGCCGCAGGTTGGGCGCCAGTTCGGCGAGTACGTCGAAGTCGTCGTCCTGGGTCCACACCGTGAGGTCATGAACCAGCGCGGTGGCAGCGATGATGGCGTCCATGGCACCTGCGCGTCGTTGCTGTGTCCGGGCGGCAGCGAGCAGATCGGCCATCCGTTCGGCGACTGCCTCGTCGTAGGGCAGCGCGATGAACTTCCGCGCCCGATCGAATGTGACCTGACGGTCCTTGCGCAGGTCCGGGTCGCTCGCGCGGCGCACGCCGACACCCAGTTCGGTCAGCGTGGCGACCGAGATTCGCCCCTCGCCGTCCGGAGGGTCCTTGACAGGTCGGTCCTGCTCAGCGGCGATGAAAATGCTCGTGTCGACGACATATCCGGTCACGGCAGCATGTCATCTGTTGTAAGTCCGGTATCGAAGTCCTCGGCCGGCGACTCGGTGCCACGCCTTCGTGTTAAGGCGCGGATGTCCTCGAGGTCGGCCCGGATCTGCTCGGTCGGGCGGCGCTCGCTGCGGGTGTGCCGAGGAACGATGTCGGCGACCGGGCGACCGTGCACGGTGAGGACCACCGGCTCCCCACTCTGGACGGCGGCGATCACCCGGGCCGTGTGGTTACGCAGTTCTCGAACAGACACATCCATAGCGTGGCACAGCGTAGCACTCCACCCCGGCATCCTGTCTCTAGCCCAGACGTCTTCGCAGAGATCCCCCTGGCTAGGGTCCGGACTGTGGGCGTGCCGCTTGTCGTGGTGTTCACCGGGTTGCCCGGGACAGGCAAGTCCACGCTGGCCGACCGGCTGGCTACCGAGTTCGGAGTTCCCGCGTTCGCCGGCGACTGGCTCCTGGGCGCTCTAGCCCCGTACGGCGTGCTGAACGACCTGCCCCGGCCGACCTCCCTGGCGCTGTACCGCAACCTGTTGGGGACGCTCATGACGAGGCAGCTGCTGCTGCGACAGTCCGCCATCCTGGACTGCATAATCGACGACGAGACGGCCGATCTTTGGGGCGCGCGAGTCGAACAAGCCGGTGGTCGCATCTTCTTCATCACCTGCGTGTGCAGCGACGATGCGGTCCATCGCAGCCGCGTCGAGGGACGAGTTCGGGGGATCCCGGGCTGGCACGAGATCGACTGGGGGCACGTACAACGGATGCGGGCCGAGCAACGTTCGCTGAGCGGGCCACACCTCGCCGTCGATGCCGTGCACAGCATCGAGCACAACCTGGGCGTCGTCCGGCAGTATCTCGATCTCGCTCGGGCCTGATGCCGCCGGCTCAGCCGCGGGGGAGCTGCATCGCCAGGCGGCTCGTGATCACCCCGGTGTTGAGGCCGATCGTCCGTAGCCCGCCGAAGAAGCGCGCGTGCTCGATCTTGCAGCAGCGGTCCATGACGACGGACAGTCCCGCCTCCCGCGCCAGCGCCGCAGCGTCGGGGTTGATCACGCCCAGCTGCAGCCACAGCACCCTGGCGCCGATGTCGATCGCCTCCTCGGCCAGCCCTACCGCCTCATGCGCGGGCCGGAACACGTCGACGATCTCGATCGGCCTCGGGTGATGCGCTGCGGCCTCGCGCAGGTCGGCGTACACCCGACGTCCCAGGATCTCCCGCTTACCCGCGTGCACGGGGTTGACCGGGACGATGTCGTACCCGTTCGCGTCCAGGTAGACAGCGGCGAACGAACTCGGGTTGTAGTAGTTCGAGCTGAGCCCGACCATCGCGATCGTCCGGTGCGAGGTGAGGATGTGGTAGCGCTCCCCGGGCGACTGGCCGAGGTCGTTGCGCTCTCCGACGGCACTCATGACTGGTAGGGCGCGCCGAACGCCTTGGCCAGCACCGAATGCCCCTGGCCGTCGTACGCCGGCCGCGCCGGTGACTCGCCCTGCGACGCCGCGAGCGCCTGGTCCAGATCCCACACGATGTCCTCCACATCCTCGATACCGATAGACACCCGCACCATCTCCGGGCCGATCCGCGCCGCCCGTAGGTCGTCGTCGGTGAGCTGCTGGTGCGTGGTCGAGGCGGGGTGGATGACGAGTGACTTGGCGTCGCCGACGTTGGC
>JACCZY010000269.1 GCA_013695685.1 Geodermatophilaceae bacterium
GTGTGGGCGTGTCCGGCTGACCGGGGGCCTTTCGCGCCGATCGGCGCGCTGTGAGGTCAGCTCTCGCGCTTGCGTCGGCTGGTGGTCTTGCTGGTGCGTGGTCGTCCCCTCCCGATGATCAGAGGTCGTGAGAACGTCGTCATCGCGGCATACTAGTGCAGGCCTCCGGCCTCAACGGCTGTCGCTGCATCGTTATCGATAGTTGCGGCGCACCTGCCGGACGGCGTGCGGCCTCCCGGGTCTGACTGTGAAGCAGGCGTCAGGGTGCGCCCTTCCGGCAAGCCGCCCCAGTGCCGGGGGTCCGCGACTATCTGGCGGGTGCTGCGATCCCTACTGAGGGCGAGCTGACCGAGCTGCCCGCCGCGGACCTGCACGCCGCCTCGGCAGCCAGCGGCAGGCTGTCGCGGAAGGTCAACACCGGTTACTCTTCCAAGCGTGAGCGGGTTCCGGTTCCCTGGGAAGGCGCAGGCCCTGGCTGCCTGCGTCATCGCTGTGGCCGGCCTGACGGGCCCCTCGGCGGCCTCGGCTCAAACGCCAGCTCCTGGCGCTCCGAGGCCCGCGGAGGGCGCGCCCACGGCCGGCTCGGAGTTCGAGGACCCTTCGGTCCTGTCGCTCGTGGCCGAATACGGAATCACCATCGAGCAGGCTCAGGCCCAAATGGAAGCGCAGGTCGCGGCTGGTCGAGCCGAACGAGATCTGCCATCGGAGTTGTCCATGGTCTACTCCGGTCGACAGGTCTCCCACGACCGCATGGCAGCGGTGGCCGTCGCGATTGCCGACCTCACCCGTGCATCGGCGATTAGAGATCATTTCGCCGGGTACGGCATCGAGAATCTCGATGTCCGGATTGTCGCGTCAACCCGAACGGAAGTCCACGGCTTAATCGAGCAACTGAGGGCGCGGCTTCGTGCCGGCCGGCCCGACGGATCGTTGCCCATGATCGAGGTCGGTAATCGGTCTCTGGGAATGGTGACAGTCCGAGTGGCTGACGGCGAACTCAACACTACCGAAGCCGACATTGTTAGCATGGCCTTGGCATCGCCCGAGATCTACCAACTTGCGTACGTCGACAGTTTCCCCAAGAGCGCCGAAGAAGCCTGTGACTTCGTAGGCGATATTGAATGCGACCCGCCCCTTCGCGGCAGTGTGAGAATCATGGAAGGTGGTATCTGCAGCGCCGGCTTTATCGCACGAAGCCTCTCCGATGGCAAGCCTTACGTCCTCACCGCAGGTCACTGTGACGACGGGGCGGGGAACTGGCAAACGAGGTTCGCCAACGGTGAGACGCACGCCATTGGGCCGTTCCACAACTCCAGAAATAACCTGGTTACTGACGCCGGAATCATTCGAGTGAACAACCCGAGCGGGTGGAACTTTGGATCGCCTTTCGTCACCGTCGACCCTACTGGGGGCGAGCCGGCGCACGAAACATACGTCATCAACGACGTCCTCAACCCTGGGTTGAACGACAGGGTATGTGCCACTCTCGGGAACACCGCACGTACAGACTGCGGCGAGGTGACCGACAACAACGTCTCGGACGGCACGACGGACGGGCTATTCGAGGTCAATGGCCTCTGCACAGATGGGGGAGACTCCGGAAGTCCATACTTTGCCTCCCACGTCGCGTATGGGGTGCACTCCTCGGGGGACGGTGTTTCCGGCACGACGGGCTGCTTGTTCGGTCGCGCCGAGCACGCTCTCGAGGCTTCGTCTCAGATGAATGTCTACATCGTGGAGGCGTGAGCGATCATGAATGGTCGACACCACCTGACAGTTTTTCTTGGCGTTGCGATTCTCGCGGCGGCGGCGGCCTGTGGCGAGAGCGAAGGGTCGGCTGAGAACCCCGGCGGGGCGACGGGAACCCCACCCACCCACCAACAGCAGTCGAGCGAAGAGGCACTGATCTTTGGCACCCTGAACGGGACGCTGGACTGCCTATGGCTCGAGATCCGGCAAGAGCGCCACGCGCTTGTCCTACAAGAGGGCAGCTTCACCCGAGCGGAGGAGAACACTGTTGTGCTGCTCGGGCCCGATGGTAGCGAGGTCGCACGCACCGGCGATGAGGTCGCCCTTGCTGGAGGATTCAACCCTGGAGAGGAGCCATGCGCGGACGCCGATGCCACAGGCGACACTATCGTGGCCGGATCCGTGGAACGTTCAACTTGACTAGCGACGCTTGGTCGCTAGGAGGTTGACGCTTGAGCCAAGTTCTCAGGCTGCCATCCGGGCCTGGTCGAGGTAGTCGGAGACATGCCGCTCGATGATTCTCAGGGCCTGCCGTAGCGGCAGCGGCGCGGGTGGGCTGTTCGCGGCGATCAGCGGGCGCAGCAGCCGGTCGTGCACTTTGACTTAGAACACCGCAACCCGAAGTCCGTCGCCGGTCAGGGTGTAGGTGTTGGAGTGCTCCCGGCGCACGATGAGGCCTTTCATCCGGAGTCGCCGAAGGTCGTAGCTCATTTGTGCTGCTGTGTAGGGGGACGCCGAGCAGGGTGGTCACCTGGGCGCGAAGGCTCCGGTTGGTGAACCCTCCGACGGCGAGCACGCAGGCGCATAGGGCGCCGGCCAGGGCCATGACCCGAGGGTCGCCGAACCGCAGGGCCGGGGCCCTCCGACCGTCCTCGATGGTTGGTCGCGCGACCCGCTCAAAGGCTGGACTCGCAAGGACACAACCCTGACCGACCCGCAGATTGTCGACCATCCGGCGGTTCACGTCACGGCCTCGGGCGGACAGTTCATCCAGATGCTGCAGGCGACGGAGGACGCCGAGGTCGGTCGGGTCGTTGGGTCTCGTCAAGTTCCTTGGCCCCATCGGTGGTCACGAATTTTGGCCCCGCCGGGACGTAGTTTGTTGGTGGGCCGGTGGATGCTGGCGTTGTGGATGAGCTGCTGAGTGAGGCGATGGCGCCGGTTCTGCGTGATCTTCGCAGTGCGGGCATTGCGTCTCCTCGGGTCGAGGATCGTGACTGGACGGAGCTGCCGGACTCGGTGTCGGCGATGTTGTGGAGCCCGGACGGCAGCGGAGTCGGTGTGCATGTGTCGCGTTCGTTGCAAGGGTTCGAGCGTGTCGCGATGGTCGCTGATCAGGTCCAGGAGTGGGCGATCGAGGAGCTGTGGGGGCAGGCGCCGACGAACTGGCCGATGTACCCGCATCACCCGGACAGCCATCCGATGACGGCCACCACCAGAGACGGCACGGCCGTGTGGGCGTGTCCGGCTGACCGGGGGCCTTTCGCGCCGATCGGCGCGCTGTGAGGTCAGCTCTCGCGCTTGCGTCGGCTGGTGGTCTTGCTGGTGCGTAGTCGGTAGGACTGGGTGCCGGTCTCGAGGATGTGGGCGTTGAAGGTGACGCGGTCGACGATCGCGGCGACGAGCCGTGGATCGGGGAATACGCTGCCCCATTCGCTGAACGGCAGGTTGGTCGCGATTGCGATGGAGGCGCGTTCCTCGCGTTCGGTGATGATCTGGAATAGCAGCTCGGCGCCTCTTGGGTCGATCTGGACGTAGCCAAGCTCGTCCAGGCAGAGGAGATCGAGTCGACCGTAGCGGCCGACGACTCGGGACAGGACGCGTTCGTCGGCGGCCTCGACGAGCTCGTTCACGAGCTGGGCGGTGGTCACGTAGCGGACTCTGCGGCCTTGCTCGCAGGCCGCCAGGCCGAGTCCGATGAGCAGATGGGATTTACCTGTTCCTGAGTCGCCGAGCAGCACGACCGGCTCGCCGGCGTCCATGTAGTGCCCGGTGGCGAGCTGCCCGAGGGTGGCGGGCTGGATCGACGGGACGGCGTCGACGTTGAAGTCCGCGAGCCTCTTCAACCTCGGGAACTTCGCGTCGTTGATGCGCCGGGTGCGGCGTCGTTCGGTGCGGTCATCGACCTCGGCGGCGAGGACCTCGGCGAGGTAGCGCAGGTGTGTTAGTCGTTCCCGGTCGGCGATCTCGGCCAGGCGGGCGGCTTCGGTGCGGACGGTCGGCAGGTGCAGTTCTCGTGCTGCGGCGCCGATGGAGGCTTGCGCCGCGGCATCGACAGTTGACGCCTTGGATGTCGTGGTGGTCATGATTGGCTCCCGGTAAGTAGGTCGTCGTAGTCGGCAAGGGATGGTGCTGGTCGGTCGTAGCGGGCGAGCGCGCCGATCGGCACGACGGGAACGACCTGGCTGGTGTCGCGGCGGGCGACGATCAACACCACCTCGGGAGCCAGGCACCCGGACGCGACAGCGCGGTCCATCGCCGCGGTCAAGGCACCGGCAGTCATGGTGCGGTGGGCGAGCAGGACCTCGATCAGTGCGCGTGTGCCGGCAGCGTCGCCGCGAGCGCGTCGGGCTGCGTCCCAGTAGGCCTGGTGGGATCTGGTGAATGCGCCGCGAGCTTTCGCCTGGGCCAGCGCGGTGGCACCCGGTAGCCCACCAGGCTTGATCTTCAACACCTCGAGGTAGTGATCGAGAGTGAGGACCTCGACGTAACGTCCGACCGCCCGCTCATGACGAGCGACCAGCTTCGCTCCGTCGTAGATCTCGACCCAGCGGGCGGCCAGACGGACCGGGAGCCGTCGCCCCGCGTAGCGGGCAGGGACAGAGTAGAAACACTGCCGCACCGACACTCTGGCCCGGTTGTCCACCCGCGCCTCGAGCTGCCGCGCCGCGTCGAACGGCTCGGCCGGAAGCGGCATCAATGTGGCTGCTTCGGCCACGAACGCGGTGCCGATCGTGACCGGTCGGCCGGTGATCACGCGGTCGTCGTCGAGCAGATCACTAGCAGCGATCAGCTCGTTCAGCGCGGCCAGCGACGCAGTCTTCGGGACCGGGACGAGGTGACGTCGGCGGAACCGCCCGATCTCGCCCTCGACGCCGCCCTTCTCGTGCGCGCCCTCGACGCCGGGCCGACAGAAGAACGAGTCGAACCCGTAGTGCGACCGCAGCGCGGTGAACCGTTCGGACTCGGTCCGATCGCGTCCCTTGAGCACGCGGACCACGGCTGGCTTGAGATTGTCGTAGCGCACCCGCCCCGGGACCCCACCGAAGTGTTCGAACGCCAGGACGTGCCCTTCGAGGAACGCCTCCTGCGCCTGGGTGCCGAACGCGACATGGAACGCTTTGCCCGAGTGCGACAACCGCGTCACGAACATCCAGAGCTTGATGTCGGGTCCAGCGATCGTGGCGTAGAACTCGCCGAAGTCGACCTCGGCCTCCGCCCCGGCCAGATGCGTCTGCGGGATCGACACCTCACGCTGGTCCAGACCCAGCTCCACGCGGCGGCGGGCGACGTAACGCGACACCGTCACCTCCGACAGCCTCGCGTCATGCTCAGCGACCAGGCGCTGCCAAACCCGCCGCGCCGTATGACGTTGCCTTTTCGGTGCGTCCTTGTCCGCGATCAACCACCCGTCGACCACCGCCACGAACGGATCGATCGCCGGCCTGCGCCGCGGCGGATAGATCTTGCGCGGCGGCGGGACCGCCGACTCCAACGCCTGCCTGACCGTGCGCCGATGCACTCCATGACGCTCAGCCAACTCACGGATCGACAGCTCCTCCAGCCGTCTGTCTCTCCGGATCTGCTCGAACACGTCCACCCGCGACCGCACCTGACCGACCTCCCCATCGACGACGACAGGGACGATCTGAACCAGGGTGGGGCCAACATTCGTGACGACACACCGCACCCACCCACCGGAATGATCACCACCCCCAGGTGGGGCCAACATTCATGCAGAACGAAGACCGAAGTGGGGCCAGGTCAGGTGATCACACTCACGGTGGGCTAAGGCGTGATCGAGAGACTGCGTGACCGCACCGGAATGGGCGGTGCGGACATCTTCGGGCCGGACCGGATGTTCGAATATTTGACACCTCATCTGCCCGGCGCCCCCGTTCGGGACGGTTTCGACGCCAGGGTCATGCCTGGCGACGGGTTTCCAGCCGACCGGCTGTTCTGCCTGGTGGGAACCAACCCGGCGGACTACGTGGCCGCCCGCGGGCTGTCGTCAAGAGTTGTGGGCGCGCGTAGCGATGGACTGGTCCAGATCGACAACGCCTACGTCATGGGCGCGCATCGGGCCATTGTCCACAGGTCCCACAGCGGCCGCTACGGCATCGTCAACTCCGAGGAGGGCTACCAGAACCTGCGGCGCTTTCTCTTCGGCAGCCTGCAGGTCCGTGTCGACCTGGTAGGGGTCGACGCCGCGGGATCCGAAGCGGACGACATCGTGTGGCAGTTGGAGACGGCGCTGGCCATCCGCGGGCTCCCGGTGCTGGTGCACGAGCAGAGCTCCGAGCACTACTGCCCCATTCAGATCGAGCGGCGCCCCCGGGATGACACCGCCGACACCCCAGTGCCGCTGCTCGTCACGTTCTTGTCGACCACCGCAGGCCGTCCGCTCGACATCGACACCGGTCAACCCGTGCACACCCTCCGGCAGGCGCTGAAACTGCGGCTACTGTCGCTGCGGCAGCACGAGGGACTGTTTTCGTTCCTCGACCACCTGGAACAAACTGAGGACTGGCAGGACATCCTCGTCGTCGACATCGGCCCGGCAGAAAGTGGGCAGCTACCGCGGGCCTGGGCCACCTGGAACAGCACAATCCCAGGAGCTCTCCGCAGCTGGACACCAAACCCGCAGGAAGAACTCCGGGACACCGCCCCGACTGAAGCGGATCTGTGGCGCGGTTCCATCCCCCTTCCCCCCATGGCGCATCAACTCCTAGGCGAGCGGGCAGCCATTCAGCTCACGGTCACACCGCGACTTGGTGTGTGACGCCGCAACGCGTAGTCGCCGGAGTACCGACTTATCCTCCGAAGCTTTCAGTGGAGCACAGCAATCGCATCAACCTCGACGAGCAGGTCGGGCTCAGCGAGGGCGGCCACGCCGATCAACGTCGTCGGCTTCCTCAGGTCCACACCGAGTTGCTCTGCGGCCCGCTCGACGCCGTCACCGAGTGCCGGCATCTTGTCCCCTGTCCAGTCGACCAGGTAC
>JACCZY010000005.1 GCA_013695685.1 Geodermatophilaceae bacterium
CCCTGACCTGGAATCCGGACTACCTCGAGGCGACCGCCAACGGCCTGGCCGACATTCACCTGCTCGGGTGGACCGGTGACTACAACGACGCCTACAACTTCATCGGCACGTTCTTCGACGCCAAGGCCGGCGGCGTCGCGAAGTTGGACTTCGGTGGTTACGACAACCAGGAACTCTTCGATGCCTTCCGAGTGGCTGACTCCGAGCCGGATTCAGCCAACCGGGTGGCGTTGTACGAGGACCTGAGCGAGATGATCGTCGACTTCCTGCCGGCGGTCCCGATCTCGCACTCGCCCCCGGCGCTCGTCATCGCGGAGAATGTCGAGGGCCTGGTCCCCAGCCCGCTGACATCGGAGGACTTCTCGACGGTCACGTTGACTGACTAGTAGTTCCACACATCTGAATGCTCCGCTTCATCGCTCGGCGACTGCTGCAGCTCATTCCGATCCTGTTCGGGTTGTCGGTGCTGCTGTTCGTCTGGCTGCGCAATCTGCCAGGAGGGCCCGCACGGGCCCTCCTGGGAGAGCGCGCGACAGCTGAGGACGTCGAGGCCATCAACGAGGCGCTCGGTCTCAACGACTCGATCTTCGTGCAGTACGGACGATTTGTCGGTCGCGTGTTCCAGCTCAACTTCGGCACGTCAATCCAGACCGGCCGACCGGTCACCACCGAGTTCCTCCAGCGCTTCCCCGGCACCATCGAGCTGACGGCGTTCGCCGTCCTCTTCGCCGTTGTCATCGGAATCCCGCTCGGGTATCTCGCCGCCCGCCGGCACGGGGGTGTGCTGGACAGCGCGTCGGTCATCGCTTCGCTGCTCGGCGTGACAGTTCCGGTCTTTTTCCTGGCCTACCTGCTGCGGTTTGCCTTTTCCGTGGAACTCAACGTCTTCCCCGGCTCCGGCCGGCAGGACGTGCGCATCGATGCCACCCACCCGACCGGATTCTTCGTTCTGGACGGCCTGCTGACGCGAGAGTTCGACGCGGCTCTGGACGCTTTTCTGCATTTGGTGCTGCCGGGTATCGCGCTCGGCACGATCCCGCTGGCCATCATCGTGCGTATCACCCGTGCCTCGGTCCTCGATGTCATCAACGAGGACTACGTCCGTACCGCAGAGTCCAAAGGCTTGGCAGCCTCGACGATCAGGCGGCGGCACATCCTGCGCAATGCGATGCTGCCGGTCGCTACCACGATCGGACTGCAGACCGGCCTGCTGCTGTCCGGAGCGGTGCTCACCGAGACGGTCTTCGCCTTCGGTGGGGTGGGCTCGTTCCTGGCAGACTCGATCTTCGCGCGGGACTACGCGGTCCTGCAGGGCTTCATCCTGATCCTGGCGGTGGTCTACGTGCTGGTGAACCTGCTCGTGGACATCTCCTACGGCCTGATCGACCCTAGGGTCCGCGTGCGATGACCGGCATCGACTTGGGCAAGAAGGAGCGGATCGACCGGCTCGCACAGCTGACCGCGACCGGGCCGGACGAGGCCGGGGTGTCGTTGACCCGCGACGCCTTCAGGCGGCTGCGCCGCAACCCGGTGGCCATCATCGGCGCAATCCTGGTTACGGTCTTCGTCTTCGTGGCGGCGTTCGCACCGTTACTGGCGCCGAAGAACCCGAAGACGTTGTACCTGCTCAGCGAGACAACGCCGAGATTCATCCCCGGCTCACGAGACGGCTTCCCGCTCGGAGTCGACCATCTGGGGCGCGACGAGCTGTCCAGGCTGATTCTCGGGTCACAACAATCACTGCTCATCGGTGTCCTGTCCACGTTGATGGGCCTGACGGTGGGGATGGCGCTGGGCATCCTGGCCGGCGGCCTCGGTGGCAAGGTCGACACCGTTGTCATGCGGTTCGTCGACATCATGTTGTCGGTGCCGGGCCTGCTGATGGCCATCACGATCGCCCTGCTGCTCGGGTTCAACCAGTTCTCGATCACGGTGGCGATCGCCGTCACCCAGGTTCCGATCTTCGCCCGGCTGCTGCGCGGGTCGATGTTGGCCCAGCGA
>JACCZY010000053.1 GCA_013695685.1 Geodermatophilaceae bacterium
CGGTGTCACGGCGCTGAAGAACGGACATCCAACCGCTGCATGACCCCGGCGTCGTCGTGCTTGCCGCTGCGGAGCATCAGGGTCCGCAGATTCCGGTTGACCTCCGGGTGACTGAACTCGACGCGGCGCAAACGCGCCAGGGCCCACGACAAGACGCCTGGAGCACAGCGCGTAGGACAGGGCGACCACAAGGACGGCGGCCACAGCGTAGTTCCAGGTTGCGTAGTCGGTGACCAGCGCTACGGGCACGTAGAGCACGGCGCCGATGAACACACTGGCGGCTTTCGCCCCTGTTGGGAGTCACGCCGCCGGTGACGGCCCGCCCTTCCGCAGCAGCACCATCAGACCGACGACGACGCCCCAGACCCCGAGAAGTGATCCCACCGGGAACAGCGCGTCGAAGCGGTCGGTGAACGCGATCGTGGCTGCGGCCAGCGCGTGGGCAAGCCCTCCCACGACACCGAGCACGAGCGTCATGGGGTTGCCGAGCGTGCGGGACAGGCCGCCGGCAACTGCGAGTGCCGCGATGCCCAGGGCCCACAGCGGGTTCACGAGCGTCTCGATCCAGGCGAACAGGTGGTACATGAAGGTCTTGTCGCCGTCCGCGAGCGCCTCCGCCTCGGTGGCGGCGAACAGGTGCACCGTCATCCCGAGCGCGGCAACGACCGCGATCACTGAGACAACGCGTACCACCTTGGCCGTTCCGGCGTCGACACCGCCGCGCAGTCGGATCGCGACGATGCCCGCGGCGAAGCAGGCCATCGCCACCAGCAGCAGCGTGTGCGAGGGATACCACATCGAGTCGACCAGCATCTCGCGGAGCTGGGAGACCTTGGACCCCTCGCCGCTGTCGCCCGGGTGGGTGGCGCCGCCTGCGAAGAAGGTGACCCCGCCGAGCACCAGGAAGGGTCCGGCTATGCGGTCCGGGCGTCGCACGCGCGACGGGTGGCTGCGGACTTCGGTCGACGTACTCATCGTGGCTCCTTCGATAGGGACGAGCTGGTAGTCCCACCGTCTGCGTCGTAGGGAGCCGGCGCACGAGTGCCCACCCTGCAGTTCGACCAGGGAGAACCCTCATCCGTGTGCGCCGCCGAGGTGTCAGCATGACTGCATGCCAGCGGCCACGGAGGCGTACTACGAGGCGCCGTCGGCCGTCCGCGAAGCCGGCATCGCGCTGGTCGCGCTCCTGGTGGCGGCCCTCGTCGGCTACGGCTGGCAGCTCGGGTTCTTCCTCGAGAACGCGCACAACGGCTTGATCGGCGGCTCGTTCACCGCCGTGGGCCTGTACGTGGTCCGGATGCGGCCGCGACACCGGGAGGGCTGGCTGTTCGTCGCGGCCGGCGTGCTCCACGCGGTCATGTTCTTCGGGCGCCAGTACGGGCTGGAGGGCGGCGCGCTGCCGGCGGCCTCGTGGATCGGCTGGATCGGCGTGTGGCCGCTGCCGCTGGCGATCGCGCTGTCCGGGTGGACCCTGATGGCCTTCCCTGACGGGCGTCTGCCGTCGCGCGGTTGGCGGGCGGCCGTCGTTGCGATGATGACGGTCGCCGCCGTGCTCGCGGCGGTGTCGGCGCTGTGGCCGGTTGAGTACGACCGGATCGGCCTGTCCGCGCCGCACCCGCTGCAGCTGCCCGGCGCCGAGGCGGCGGCACGCTTCTGGGAGTACGCGAAGTTCAGCTACGTCGCCTTCCAGGTGCTCTGGACCGTCGCGATCGTCGCACGCGTCCGGCGCGCCAGTGGCGACGAGGTGCGCCAGATGCGCTGGCTCGTCTACGCGGTCGTGATGGCTGTCGTACTGCTGGTCGCCGGCATGCTCGTGCTGGGCAGCCCGTTGCCAGGCCTGCTCGTGCTCCCACTGATCCCGGTGGCCGCCGGGTTCGCGATCCTCAAGCTCCGGCTCTACGACATCGACCCGGTCATCAACAAGACCCTCGTCGTGGGCGCCATGCTGCTGGTCGTCACGGCGGGGTACGTCGCGATCGTGGTCGGCGTGGGCGCCCTGGTTCCGGCTGAGGGAAAAGTGCTGTCCCTGCTCACGACGGCGGCCGTCGCGGTCGCGTTCGAGCCCGTTCGGCGGCGGGTCCAGCGCCTGGCGGACCGCCTCGTCTACGGGCGCCGCACGACGCCGTACGAGGCGCTGTCCCAGCTGTCATCTCACCTCGAAGACGCGCCGCAGGAGCTCCTCAGCGGTATGGCCGCCACGGTGGCCAACGCGGTCGGCGCCTCGGAGGTCGTCGTGTGGGTCGGCCGGGAGGACCACCTGGTGCCGCAGGTCTGCTGGCCGGCTTCGGCCTACGAGGAGGGTTCGGCTGCCCTGCCGGATCTCGGCGGCCCTCGCCGACACGTCCGGCCTGTCGTTCATCAGGGCACCGTGCGCGGTGCGATCACGCTCCGCAAGCCCTCCGGGGAGGCGCTCACGTCCGTGGAGGATCGCCTGCTGGCGGACCTGGCCGCGCAGACGGGGCTCGTCATCGTGCAGCAGCACCAGGCGCAGGAGATCCAGGCCGCGGCCCGCCGTATCGTCACCGCCGAGGACGCAGCCCGGCGGCGGATCGAGCGCGACCTCCACGACGGGGCGCAGCAGCGACTGGTGACCCTTGGTCTGGAGCTCGGCATCCTGGCCGAGCAGGCGAAGGCCAGCGGTGAGGTGGCGATAGCGGCCCGGGCGAAGCAGGCGCGGACGCAGCT